>DATGYM010000001.1:0-23772 GCA_035297925.1 Pyrinomonadaceae bacterium
GTGTCGGTGTTGCTCAACACCACCGCTCCCGGTTCCGCCACGCCCAGCTTTGCGGCCAAACATGACTTTGCCACGGGCTTCAACCCGGCCTCCATCACGGTCGGCGATCTGAATGGGGATGGCAAGCTCGAGCTTGTAGTCGCGAACTCTAATTCCGACAACGTCTCGGTGTTGCTGAACACCACCGCCCCAGGCGCCGACAGCCCTAGCTTTGCCATCAAACAGGATTTTGACACAAGCGATAGCCCGGTATCTGTTGCAAGGGGCGATCTCAACGGAGATGGCAAGCTGGATCTGGCCGTCGCGAACATTGATTCCGACACCGTATCAGTGTTGCTCAACAGTCCAACGATCGTTACGGCAACTGGTTTGTCGCTGCAGCAGGGCTCGGCGCCCCGCAATTCGCAAATTGCGACTGTCACAGACTTCGGTGGCAATGGCAGCGTGAGCATCACAGTCACCTCCGCCAGTCCAGCAAATGGCGTGACGATTTCAAACATCGTCAACTCGGACGGTAATATTACGGCTGACATCGTTGCGAGCTGCGGCGCGTCAACTGCCACCTTTACTTTGCAAGCGAGCGATGGGAGTTCGACCGTTACTGATACTCTGAATATCACCGTGACGGCGAACGCTGCGCCAACGCTGACCTACCAAAATCAAAGTGTCGCTCTAAATGGATCACTCACCATTAATCCGGCAACCGGGCCCGCAGACAATGGCACGGTGTCCATCATCAAGCAATCGAGCGGGACGTACACCGGCGACATCAGCGTTAATGAGATAACGGGCGTGGTCTCCATTAGTAATGCTGCTCCGGAAGGCACGCACACGATCACCATCCGCGCGACAGACAACTGCGCCGCCACTACCGATGCTAGTTTCACGCTTACAGTCGGCAAAACCGACCAGACGATCGCGTTTGACCCATTGGCGAACAAGACGTTCGGCGATCCGGACTTTGCAGTGAGCGCAACGGCGACGTCAGGTTTACAGGTCAGCTTTGCCGCCAGCGGTCAATGCACATTGAGCGGCAACACCGTGCACATTACCGGCGCCGGCTCGTGCACGATCACTGCTTCGCAAGCGGGTAACAGCGACTTTAACCCGGCTCCCGATGTGCCCCGGAGCTTCACGATCTTAAGTAGCACCCTGATCACGTTCAGCCAATCGACTTACGACGTGAACGAAAGTACAGGATTCGTCACGGTCACGGTCAATCGCACCGGTGACCTTTCACTTCCCGTCAGTGTCGACTACGCGACCGACGACATGGGCTCGTCTGGCGTATGCGGGACAGTCAACACCGGCCTGGCATCGTCACGTTGCGACTTTGGTTTGACGTTGGGCACGTTGGTTTTTGCCGCCACCGAAGCGCAGAAGACTTTCATCGTCCCGATTACTCAGGACTCTTATGCCGAAGGGCCCGAGATGTTCATTGCTAACCTTTCTAATCTCAGGGGCGGCGGCGCAAATTTGGGTAGCCCTTCAAGTGCTTCCGTGATTATCACGGATGGAGTCACTCCGTTGCCGCCCAACGCCAATGACGACACCGAGGCCTTCGTGCGTCAGCAGTATCGTGATTTCCTGAATCGGGAAGCTGATCCGGCGGGCCTCGCGTTCTGGAGTGGCGAAATCAATAACTGCACGCCCAAGCCGCAGTGCACCGATCTGAAGCGTATCAACGCTTCGGCGGCCTTCTTCCTTTCCATCGAGTTCCAGACGACGGGAAATCTGGTGCGTAGCTTCTACGTGGTAGCTTTGGATCGGCCTGCCACCAACAACATGCCGGCGTTTGAAGAGTTTGAGCGCGACACGCAGGCCATGCAGCGCGGGGTAATCGTCGACCCGAACAATAACGCTTGGGAGACAGTCCTGAACAACAACCGTGATGCGTTCATGAGGGACTTTGTAACGCGGACGGAGTTTATCGGGTTGTATCCGACCACCGACACACCGACGCAGTATGTGGATAAGCTTTATCTGCATGCAGGCATCGCGCCGACGGCAGACGAGCGTGGTGCTGTCATCGCGCAGTTTGGCAACGCGACAACGGCGGCCGATGCGGGAGCGCGTGGCCGGGCACTGCTCGCTGTAACGCAGAACACGACCTTCCAACAGCGCGAAATCAATCGCAGCTTTGTCCAGATGCAGTATTTCGGCTACTTGAGAAGAAACCCGAACGACGCGCCTGACGGTAACTTCGCCGGATTCGACTTCTGGTTGACGAAGCTGAATCAGTTCAACGGCAACTTCCTTAACGCCGAGATGGTCAAGGCCTTCATCTCTTCCGACGAGTACCGCCGGCGCTTTGGACCGTGACCATAGTGCCCGACAACTTGTTTGCCGTTGAGGCGGTTGCTCTCAAGCTCTAGGGCACTTCGAACCGTTGACTTTCTCGAACAATGAGAATATCGTCACGCCGTTCTCATAGCGGGCTGAATTCTCACGAGCCTCTGCTACCCTGCAAACTCGCCTGGTCCAGCCAGATAACCGTCAAAGGTTCCGCAAACCTCGCCGCGTACTCAACTTATCTTCACTTAGGGTGATTGATACGATCTTCCGGCGGAACAAGCTGACAAACCGTTGAGCTGAGGAAACGCTCCGAGAGCGACCCTCATGTTCGATTCTTTTCAGACTCAACACCTCAAAAGGAGAACGATATGTCTGACTCCCAAAACTCACACTCGGTGCGGCGTCTATTGATATTAACGTTACTGGTAGTTTCATTTGGTCTGTGCGGTGAAAAAGCCAACGCAAATGACCTGACATTAACCACCGGAGGAAGAGTGTCGATTGAGCTTGTTTCCTCTGATGCCGTCTTCAGCAACACTTTTTCCGTTGTCTCTCCCACCGGCATTGCTATAGCTGTCACCGGTTGCCAGCTTGAATCATCACCCGAGCTCACGGGCTTAAAGATAGTCAGTGAAAAGCAATCGCAGCACGGCTGCCGAGTTGAACTGGATTCTGACCCGGTAACAGCGGGGATTCAACCTTTCGCTGTCGGTACCACCTTTCGCTTCAACATGTGTTCACAAGAGGACGCGGATGTGAATTGTGAAGACGTCTGGTCCAGCAATCCCGCTTCCAATTCCGATGGATTTGATCATTTGCAAACTACCGCAATTCGACCGGCCGAGTTTCCCGGACAGATTTTTCAACTGGGTTGGGAAGATCTGCCAAATGGCGGTGATATGGATTTCAACGATCTTATCGTCGTCTTTAGAACAAGCGCGGATAGCGATGGTGATGGGCTCTGGGACGACTGGGAGCAGTTTGGAATCGATGCCGACGGCAACGGCACGATCGACCTCGATCTGCCAAATCTCCTGCCGGTAGATCTAAACGGTGACGGAGATACGACCGATCCTGGTGAGCGAACAAGTCCAAACCGGAAAGATATATTTCTTGAGATCGACTTTATGGACTGTGCCACCGCCGGAGGCGATTGTGCTGCCGGCGATACGCATACCCATCGACCGAATGCGACCGTCGTAAATACGGTTACTCAAGCGTTTGCTAATGCATCGGTCAATAATCCTGATGGGAGCACCGGCATAACTCTCCATATCGATGTCAGTAATTCGATTCCCCATCAAAATTTCCTCAATATCCCCAACCTCTGCTTTGCACCTGGCGCCGGCATAGGAAATTTCGACGCGGTGAAAGCAGACCCCGCCAACTTCGGCCCAAACAACGCGCGCCGATTTGCCTTCCACTATTCTCTGTTTACGCACCAACAGGTAAGCACCTCAACAAGTTCGGGATGCGGAGAATTCCCGGGCAACGACTTTCAGGTCTCCATGGGCGGATTCTCGGGAAGCGTGGGGACTATTCAACAGCAAGCAGGAACTCTGATGCATGAGTTTGGGCATAACTTAAATCTGGGGCACGGTGGGGGCAACAGTGTCAATTTCAAACCGAACTACCTCAGCATCATGAGCTATAGGTACCAACTCTCAGGCATCCCGCCGACCGATCCTGATGGTGCCGGTCCGCTCACAGGACGCACAGATTACTCACGGTCAGCTCTCGCCTCTTTGGATGAGACGAATCTCAGTGAGCCGGCAGGTATTGGTGACGGAACGGACACTGCTTTCTTCCGCTGCCCGAATGGAACTACGCGTTCGGGAGTAGGAAATGGTCCGCTGGACTGGAATTGCGATGGCGATACTGTGGACAACATGATCCTGAACGACATCAACGGTGATATGGCGACGAATACTTTGGCCGGCTTTGACGATTGGAGCAATCTATTGCTTGATTTCCAGAGAACCGGTAGCTTCGCGGACGGAGAGCACAGTCTGAGCATTAAGACCATTGAGGCGGACGTTGACGTATATATGCAGCAGATAGCGCCAGAGCTTTCCATCACCAAAACTGCTTCCCCCGATCCGGTCCTAACCGGTTCGAACGTGACGTACACAATTGCAGTACAAAACAGTCATCCTGAAGCAGCCACCTCTGTTGTAATGACTGACTTGTTACCGTCGGGTACGACCTTCGTTGGTTGCTCGGCGACAAGTGGCGGCGTTTGCGGTGGCTTAGGCAACATGCGTTTGGTCACATTTTCAGCAATTCCCGGTGGGACTACCGCGGTTGTTCAGATTGTTGCCCTTGTGACTTGCTCGACTGCCAACGGTGCCATGGTTAGTAACACTGCAACAGTTTCCTCCTCGCCGCCGGATGCGGATCCAACTAATAACTCTGCGACCGCAACGATTACCACCTCAAATCCGCCACCAGTAATTTCTAACGAACTGGTAAGCACGCCGGTCCTGGTGCAACGGAATCACAAGCTGACCGAGGTGACGGTGAGCTATAGCGTCACCGACAACTGTGGTCCGCTCAGTAACGTGCTTACCGTCGTAAGCAATGAGCCGGTCAACGGGTTGGGCGACGGCGATACGGCGCCTGATTGGGAGATCATAGACGCCAACCACGTACGTCTGAGGGCCGAGCGATCAGGCAGCGGCTTTGGGCGTGTCTATACCATCACAATCACGTCCACAGATAGCGCCGGCAACACATCGAGCAAGCAGGTTTTTGTAACCGTGCCCCACGATGGACGCCCGTAACAACAGCGTTCAGGAGTCGGGTTAATCCGGGGAGGGTACGCAACAGCAACGGTACCCTCCTTGTTACCGTACTGGAATGTCACTCTATCCTTTAAAGGCGATGAAGAAATGGGCATTCATAAACAGCTCCGTCGCTGTCTTGTTGATTGGCATTGGGACCTCACTCGTTTGCCAAACGCGGACGAATAACCAGCGAACTGTCGTGTTGGATTTCAGGAACTGCGTTCCTGAACGCAAAGCCATTAGCTTTGCTCACGGCTCTACAATTTATGAGTTAAGGAAAGAGAAGAAAAAATGCTGTCTAAGGTACGGGACCGAGATTGAAGATCCTCTCTGGGATGGCTTCCTAAACACTGTCTGCCTCGTACCCAGACGAGTTGGGAAGCAAAAATTTTTGATAACCAACGCTGGCGTAGATTTTTCTGCGCTCGCACGCTACTGCAAACCTGTTTATCGACCTGACACCGAGAAGCCCCAACCCTGACTGTCGGGCGGTGCCAAAGCGTGTTCCTGCCTGCTTAGTAGTTTCTCCCGAATCGGCTAAGCCCTGGCTCACCAGGTGTAGGTTCGTCCCGGTTCCATTACCTTCAATCTGGTGAGACCGAGCGCACTTAGTTCGTCGATAATTGCTTTTCGATAGGCGGGTTTGATGTGTACGGCCAGAATATCGAATCCGTCATGGTAAAGCTTGCCCAACTCCGCAGCCAGGATAGCGGGCGTCAGGTGACATGCGTCTTTGGCGAGGTGGGCCATTGCATTCGGAAACGAAGCTTCAACCATGAGGGCGCGCAGCCCGGGGCACCGATTGATTGCGTCCCAAAATTCCTGTGTTTCTCCCGTATCAGAGCTGAAAGCAACATCGGTTTGACCGCTTGAAACTATTAGCCCCACCGTTGGCACGATGTGCTCAACCGGAATTGCGGTCACGCTAAGATGCGCAACGTTGAACCGCTCACGAATGGGAATTGGCACATACTCCATCACCGGACCGTAATCGTTCCGCAATCGAGAGAAGCGTGGGTAGACGTTCCAGTTAAAAACATCGCGCTCGAGCGCATCAATTATTTGCGGAGTGGCATGGATGCGAATCGGCTCCTTAAGAGTGGCGTACAGATCGTCGATGAAAATGGGCAGGGTCGCAATATGGTCCATATGAGAGTGTGTGACAATGATGTCACGAACCTGGTGCCGCTGATCTGCTGTCAGAGCAATAGCTATGCTGCCGGCATCCACGGCAACGCAGTCGTCGATCACGAAACAGGTCAGATGTTGCTCGTGCGTGGCGCGGCCGTCGCTATCAATATTGCTCGGTAGAAGTTGTATTTTCACAGGAAACCGCGGCCTGGATCTTGAGGCGATGTTTAGATTGATTTGGCGGGCCAAAAAAGCCCGCCATTTTAAAAAGAGTTCCTTATCATGTCTGCGATCAGGTCGAGCTGCCGCCAGACAATTCCCGTTCAGCTTGCAGCCAATCTTCCTCGGCGTTGCCGTTTATGCCGCCACGCTCGAGATAGATTTGATAAGCCCGCTCAGCGATCTTTTCCTCAGTTGGTTGTGTCACCGCAGGGACCGCGGGGAGTTTCCTCTTTGCGGTCCTGGCTACCGGCTGAGTTTTTTTCTTTCTTTCTTTTGCCATGTAACCTCCTTCCGAAAAGCTTTGTGCGCCGCCTTAATCGTCAGGTGGCGGCCACTGTTGGTCGACAAATTCCAGATGTAACCTGTTCCTGCGCCGCTGTCCGGCTGGGGGCTTTTGCGTGTTGCTGTTCTGAGCCACCGCCCCTGACGGTTGAGGCGTCGCCAAAAATGCGATTAGAGGCAGAAATAACGTCGCCAGGGAAACCATGAGCGATTGGGAAACTTGATAACTTGCTCTCGACATGGCAAGACTCCTCTTCGCTTGGACGTTTACTATGGAGCAATCCAAATACGCGCCGCGCTCGGGGATGGTTTGGGCCTGGCACTACTGGCCCACGGCAACGGGGGCAGCACTTTCGATTTCGGCGTTCTTCAATGTTACTGCAAAAATTCTGGTGCTCAAGTTCTTGCCCTTTACTTTTACTTCGCCAAGGGGCCGCGTTTCATATCTGTCATCAAGCAGGCGAGCTGTGGATTCACTAGCAAGCAGCGGTACGCCATATTCTTTGGTGATTGATTCCAGACGCGCGGACAAATTCACGGTGTCGCCGATGATCGTGTACTCAAGCCGTCGCTCGGCACCGACCACTCCACAGGTGGCTTCACCCGTGGTAATGCCCACGCCAATTTTGACCATCGGCCGTCCGGTGCCCTGCCACTCTACATTCATGCGCTCGACGGCCACAAGCATCTCGAGCCCGCAGGCTACTGCATGACGGGCCTCTTCTTCGTCGCCACGCGATTCCGGCGCCCCGAAAACAATCATTAAGCCATCGCCGATAAACTTGTTGATGTGGCCACCATGCCGCGTCACGATTGCCTGCATGCGACTGAAATAATCGTTGAGCCAGATCACCACCTGGTCTGAAGGCGCGTTCTCCGACAGCGTTGTAAAACTGCGAATGTCGGTAAAGATAATGCTGACCACACGCCGCTCGCCGCTCATTATCTGATCCCGCCGCTGCCAGAGTTCATCGGCCACCTCTTTGGAAACACAACGAGAGAGAATGTCCATGACCTGAGCGCGATCAGCTTCAGTTTCGTCGCGGAGCACGCGTTCGCGCGCATAGCGCAAGCCCAGTCCCAGTGGAGTGAGCAGGCCCATTCCCAACCAGGCGCTAGCAAGGGGCAGGATTAATGAGTGGGCGTTGAAGGCCCAGCACGAGACTGCGAGTGCGAGCCCGGCAATCAAGAATACGGTCAACATTCCCCAGAGTGCGCGGAGCCGAAATACAGCCAGAGCAACGAGACAGAGCGGAAGCATCAGCGCCAGAATTTGCCAACGATAACGCGGGCGCACCGGCGCTTGACCAAACAACATGGTGGCTATCGTGTTGGCGTGCAGTTCCACCCCGGGCGTGAAAACGGGCGCGTCCGGCAGTTTCGGATCCAGCAAACGAGCCAAAAATGACGGCTCGTAGAAAGAGGTGGGGAAACGATCTTCGTCGATGACGTTGACGCCGATCAGCACAATGCGGTCGCGAAATAAGTCGTCAGGTAATTGAGACGATTGATTAAACAGGATGTCGGCTGCAGAAATACGGCGAAACGCAGGAGAACGGCCGCGAAAATCCAATTGGAGATTCTGATCATTCCGCAAAGGTATGATGCGTTGCCCGAGCTTGACTGTCTGCGCGTTGACAGCCGTGAGAAATTCCGGTGCTTCACCTGCGGGCGCCGTAGCATTCGCGTAGGCTTCGGCGAGACGCGTCGCAAAACTATATTGAGTTTCTTCACCAGCCCGGTAATAGAACAACGGCAGCGCACGAATGGAGGAATCGCTGTCCAACGATGCATCTACGAAGCCCACGGCGTATGCTGCAGCAGCGAACAAGGGCAGGGGAGTGATGGCTTCAAATCCGCCAGTCGGCAACTTGCTGGCGATGACGACGTTGCCGGCGTTACTGATCACCTTTGCCAACTCCTGATCGTAGCCTTTTGTCTCCGCGGTTGCGCCGCCTTCCTCGCTCAGATATTTATCAAGTCCGATTACGACGGCTCCGCCTTGATTGGCGCGTTCAATCAGGCGCGCATACCAATCACGACGCCAGGCCTGCGGACGAACGTTGGAGGCCTTTATGGCGCGCTCGTCAATTTCGATAATGGTTATTGGTTCGTTCACACCGCGAGCGCGCACTTCCGGTCGCCGCACATCACGCAATTGGAACAGCAGGTCGAGCGCTTTGTTTTCCAATCCGGTGCTCAATCCGTAGGGACCCCCTGAATCCGCAGTGGGGCGAAGCGCCAGCGCCAATCCCAGCCACACCACGCAGGCCAGAGAAATCGCGAGCGGAACGTACCGGCGACGGAGCAGAGACGATGTGATTCCTTTTCCTGGAGTGGGGGGCATGGTTAGAGCTGACTAATATCGAAGCGATTAAGGTCTGCGAATTTCGAATGGAGCGCGACGACTCTACTCGCAAGATCAGTGGTGGCCGATTGTAGGGTTCGAAGGAGCGCGGGTCAATATCCTTGAGCTGTAGTGACAGATCAGAACCGAGCGCGGTAGCGCCGGATGCTGGAGTCGACTTGGATCAAGTCGATAGCTCACCACACAGTAGTTCACGTGGCTAAGCTAGTACCCTGTGCGTTGACTCCAGCATCCGGCGCTACCGCGCTCGGTTCTGCATGCGCTTCTTGATGCATCTTGACAATCCCCAAGCCCTACCATACTGTGCGGTTCTTCGAATCCGCCTCCGGCAGCGAACGCGAAAACTGATATGAGAATGCACGCAATGAGTGCTGGGACCGCGGGCGCCCTCGCCCGCAATGAGTGCTGGGACCGCGGGCGCCCCCGCCCGCAATGAGTGCCAAGCCGCCGCGAGCTCACTTGTGTTTGCTGTGCGTCGGTGGGCGAGGCACCCACGGTCCCGCGAGGAAACGTTTTGAAAAACGATTCTTGTAGTGATCATCATCATTTACCAAACCGTTTTGGAGTGGTTCCGACGGCGGTGCGCCTCAATGCCGATACGAATTACACAGGCAAAGGCGTGACCATGGCATTCCTCGACTCCGGTTTTTATCCACATCCTGATTTGGTCGAACCAGAGAATCGTATTCTTGCTTATCATGACGTCACGGACGAAACTTCTTCACTTAAGCCTGAGGGTTACGGGTCAGTAGCCCGACTGTTAACGACGGCCGGCGGAATCGACCGGAGCAGAGTCGAATCATGGCAGTGGCATGGCACGCAAACGTCAGTTGTTGCCGCGGGAAACGGCCGGCTTTCGGATGGCCTCTATCGCGGCCTCGCTTCTGCGGCGCAGGTCGTACTGATTAAGGCGAGCGAGCGCGGACGTATCAGCGAGGAAAATATTGCCCGCGGCATTGAGTGGGTGATCGACAACCGCGACCGCCATTACATTCGCGTACTCAACATCTCACTGGGCGGCGATCAAGACGTTCCCTGTTCCCGAAGCATAATCGGGCAAGCAGCGGAAGAAGCTATCAGTCAGGGCGTGGTGGTCGTGGCCGCAGCCGGCAATGCGGGTGCTGCAGGCAAGCGCTCGATTCCGCCTGCCAACTCACCATCGGTGGTCACTGTTGGTGGCTATGACGATAAGAACGATCTGGATCCCGCCACCATCGATCTTTATGACTCAAACTTCGGCCCGACTGCCGACGGCACCGTCAAGCCTGAACTGATCGCGCCTGCCATGTGGGTGGCGGCCCCGATACTGCCGCAAACCGATTTGTTTGAGCGCGCTCAATGTTTATCGCGGCTATGGTCCGCGCCCGATTATGAACTCCCCAAACTTGCTTCGGAGCTGGCCGGCACGGCTGAGATTCCAGCTGACATGCTCCGGGCCGGTGCTGCGGCCCTTCGGGATTTTGTGGAGACCGCTTTGAATGAAGACAAAATCATTGCCGCTCATTATCAACATGTGGATGGGACTTCATTCGCCGCGCCCATAGTCGCTTCGGTCGTGGCACAGATGATCGAAGCCAATCCCGATTTGACTCCCGCAATGGTGAAGAAAATCCTGGTTTCAACTGCTGATCGGATTGCGCACGCGCCGGTGGTGAGGCAAGGGTATGGTGTAGTGGATGCGCGCCAGGCCGTCTTGCTGGCCGGCGATAAAAACCTCAAGTGGAATAATATCGGCGGCGGTCCCCCAAGAGTGGAAAGCGGAAAGGTTCTGTTTGTCTTTAGCGACGACAAAGCGAGCAATGTTTTGCTCGCGGGAGAGTTCAACGGCTGGGACGGAAGCATTAACCCGCTTGAGAAGGACGAGCACGGGTTCTGGCGAGTGGCCCTCTCGGCTCCGTCGGCCGGAATCTACCAATACAAATTTGTCGTCGATGGCCAACGCTGGGTCGAGGATCCAAACAATCAGATGAAAGTCCCGGATAACCGCGGCGGCATGAACTCAGTGCTCACGATCAAATGAATGGGATCCCTACCGTCCGCGACGTCTTCAGACAAGCAGGCTACTACGCGATTTTGATCCCGATTGATTCCAGAAACCTGGTCGGACGATCGCCGCCGATCATCGCAAAGATAAAATCGTTGGGCAGGGTGAGTTTTTCCTCGTTGGTGCGCGAGTTCATCAGTACAACCTCAGCATCGCGTATCTCTTTAATCGCCGTGCCGAAATAAGCAGTAATCTTGCCTTCGTCGATGCACTGATAAACCTGCAGCTTATTGAGGAACTTCAAATCGTTTTTCATATCGCTGCGAATAACCAGCGTCACGTGATTGATCTCTTCGTCGGGTCGAAATGAAATCTGATCGCCGTTACGCCGCGCGACCAGATCCACGGCTGCCTCAATCGCTGAATTCCCGGCGCCCACGACGATGATGTGATTTCGTTTGTACGTCTGCGGGTCCGTAAGTTTGTATTTCACTTTGTCTTCGGTGCGCCCGTCGCGCGTGATCTTCATTTCTTCACCGGGAACCCGCAGCTTCATAGGCGTTCCGCGATTGCCCAGTGCCAGAATGATGCGCCGCGCGTTGTAGGTAACCTTCACGCGATCGAGGCCTTTCTCCGTTTGCACGCTAAAGTAATCGCCGTCCGCGGCCCGTTCGACTTTCTTACAGCTCTCGCCCTCATTGATCTGGACGCCATTGTTCTTCATCGCTCCAATCCACGAATCGAGAATTTTCTCGCGCTGTTCGCCGGGACCGGCGACTGAAATCGTGCCGCGCGATTCCATCGTCTCAGGTTTGAAAAAAACGTACTTGCCTTTTGGATAAGCATCGATGGTGGCGAGGACTTTATCCTGTTCAATTCCCACGTATCGCAGATTGAACTGCTTTGCGGCAATGGCGGCCGAAAGTCCGGCGGGGCCGATGCCGATGATAGCGACATCCACAGCGGCTTTTGGCTCGGCGGGCGCGCTGTGATTAAGTTCCTGCGCGATGTGCTTGATTGCGTCCGCTCCTTCATTGGCGGCGTTTTTTATCAGCGGGGTTCCGGACACGTCGCCAATGATGTAACAACCGGGCACGTTGGTCATGAATGAGGGATCGCGCACCGGCACCGGACGAGGCTTTATCTTCTTGGTCGTGTTTACGACTATGCAGGCTTTAGGGTTGACCGGACATTCAACCTGACACGAAGTGTCTTCCATGCATTGGTCGCTGGCTACCGGCGAAGCGATGCCGTTAACGATTGCCAGGACGTCGTGGGGGCAGGCGTCCACGCACGCATGGCAGCCGATGCAGCGCTCCGGAAAAATTACCGGATGGGGATAGTTGGGTCTGTCGGGATCAAGCCGTTTGAGATCTGCTTCGGAAATTTGCGCCACCTGGACGTCATCTTTTTTCGGAGCGACCGGCTCTTCGAGTAAGCGGCGGGCGCGCTCTGCGTCGCGCACTGCGAACCACAACCCGGCAATCACCAGAAACAGACTGATGACCGCCCAGCCATACCAGGGCAGGCCGCCAAAATAACTCTTCGACTTATCTTCCGAGATCAGATTGATCCACAGAAGCAGCGCCATTAGAGCAATGATGATTAGGAGTTGGGATTTTTTCATTTAAGGCGTTGGTTTTTGGTCTTTGGTCTTTGGTCTTTGTCCTTAGTTCATTCCCAAGCGACAAATAATTCAAGATTTAAGAAACAAAGACCCAAGACCAAAGACCAAAGACCAGAGTTCAAAGTTCCAAGTTCCAAGTCTTAATTTCGCGCCAATAGGTCCGGATTCCAGTGACGCTTATCTTTCACGTGTTGAACGTGGCACGAAACGCAGTTGGGAGCGCCGGGGGCAATCACAAGTCTGCCTGACGGATCGCTTGAACCACTATGGCACTGCGCACATGTCTGTCGCGGAAATTCTCTGTCCTTGAGCGTCCGATGACAACTCGAACAAGAAAGCACGGCGGGAGATCTCGCATCCGCTCCTGCCACGCCGCTCACGCTGCCGGTCGCCTTGACGTTGTAAATATGAAGGGCGTGAAATTGTTTGTTGCGCCACATCTGCTCGGTATCGGTCGGCAGTTGCAACGCGGCGATTTTTGGTCTGTTTGCGAGTTCTTCCGCGTCCAGCCCTTTCCATTTCCATTCGCCATTAACTACGGGATAACCCAGCGTGCCACCGTGCGGCGTCCTGACGGAACGGCCATTGTAGGTCTTATCATTCTTGTCGTTGTGGCACCTGGTGCAGGAATTCAGCGCTGTCAGCAAGGGGCCGATTGTTTTTCCCTTATGTTCCGAATGACAGTCAACACAACCTATTCCCGCATTGGCATGAACCGCAGTCACCGTACCGACAAATGCTTCCGTCGTATGACACGACGCGCAGCGCGCTTCCATGTTGCCGCGTAAGGAATGACAACTGACGCATGAACCGGCATTTGGTTGTTTGGCGACGGCGGGTGTTAGTGTAAAGCTGCTGCGATTGTGAGCATTTGAGATCGGCTCCGGCGCATAGGCGGCCGTGTAACCAAGCGCGGCGACCACCGACAGCAGTCCCAACACCACTGCCGACCACAAAAAAATTGCGAACGGCCAGGGACGTACCAGGTCCCGCGTTGGCGTCCAGTTGAATCGTGCCTTACCCAAACGCGGTGGCCGGCGCGGATGGAGCATTGTCTTGTGCGCGGCTTTCTCTCGCGAGCGCTTGCCCCAGAAAAGATCCAGCGCCTGAGCGACCTCGTCCGGGCCCGGGGCAGCTACTTCTCTGGTAAACGGTTGAGCGGCCCGCTCGGCTTCTCGCGCTTCAACTTCGCCAATGCGCAGACCAAATTGCAGGGTAACCGAAATCTGCAAAGCGCCATCTTTCCGCTCGACTCTCAGAAAGAAGGGGCCGATTCGTATTTCGTCGCCACTCGCAATAGCTTCCGGTTCGTCGACGGTGACGAGTCTGCCGTTGAGCGTGGTCGAGTTGGACGAGCTTAGACTGAAGAGGTAGTAACGTCCGTTTATCTCTCTGATGCCCGCATGTAATGGCGCAACGTCGGGATGATTCAGCAACAGATCGCGTCCGGGCGCGCGACCGATTTTCAACGCTTCGACAACCAGGGTCGTCGGATCGATGCCGCGATCTTCACGGACGATAATAAACGTGCTGCGGGACTCTTTCATGCCGTTGAACAGTTTCTTAGTGCGCTTGTTGACTCATATTTATCTGGCCGCAAAAAATATGACCTGAATGATGTGCACGACCAAAAGCGTCAGCATCAACGCCGATGAAACCACGTGCGGAGCCAGCCAGAGTTTCAGTAGTTGATGAAGATAGATGAGCGCATCAACCCGGCGCAACGTGGCGCTGGTTTCAACTGCCTCAATCAGTTTGAGACGAGAATTCGAGTTAGCGAGGGGAACCGCCCCAAACTCCTCGCGTGCTTCAGCGAGCAGCGTTGACAGGGACTCGCGGCGAACGTATTGGCGCAGCAGATATCCCAGTGAGAGAAAACGCCGGCGTACTTTGCCTTCGATCAACTTTCGTAATTCATTGTCGCTGATGTCGATTTTTGCGAGTGTCTCGCGCAATTCTTCGCGCCGCGCGTTCAGGTCTTCAATTAACAAAGGGTCGCCTTCGATGCTGGTCATGATTCGCGGCACGATCAGGTAGCAGGCAATACCGAATAACCCTGAAAGAATGACCAGGTCGAACGAAACCATCAACGTTGAAGTCAGCAGCCCTCCCGAGCTACGCCCGCCATGCAACAGCAGCACGATGCCGGCGATAACTCCCAGATAAACGTGCGACAAGAGCCAGTAGCGAAGCGCGCCGGCGCGACGCCGGTAAACCTGTTTGCGGGCCGAGTAAGTCATCACGGCGGCAATACCTAGCAGGCCGACCATGCCCGTAATCCAGCGGACCGTAAGCCAGGTGTCGCCCAGTCTGCCGTCGAGCGTGTATTTTCGCGCCGCCCAAAGAGTGGCCGCTGTGAGCGCTACCACTCCGAATACGCCCGCTATGTGAAACAGGCGAGCCAGTGGATCGCGTTTATGTATATCGCGGCCGATCGCATGAGTCTGATCGCGATAGATGAGTCCGAGCGTACTTTTCCCCTCGTCAAAGTATTCTTTCGGATTTACGCGAACGAGTGCTCCAGTCGGACAATTTTCCTGGCACGAGTAGGCTTTGCTTTTTTTCGCGGCCGGATTCAGCGGCGTGTTATTGCACAGGTTACATTTGACCGCGAGCAGATCTTCAGTAGCCGTAACAGCTTCTGGAAGCGCCGGCGGCGCCAGGCTGAACCAATCGCGAATTCGACCGGCGAAGGTCGGCATCGTCGGCGCCGGTCGCTTGCGCGGCACCATCGAAATGGCGTTGTACGGACACTGGGTAGCGCAGTCGCCGCAGCCGATGCAGGTCTTTGGTTCTATATCGATCTGTCCGCCCGGCAGCCGGCCAATTGCTCCGGTCGGACAACCCGTCAGACATTCCGGATCCTGACAGTGCAAACAGACTTCCGGCATCAGCACGTGTTGAGTAGATTTACTTTGCGGTGTGACTGGGCGGGCAACATGAATGCCTCGGCGCAACAAGCGAGACTGGCCATGGACCTTGTGACACGCCAGCGAACAATTGCCGCAGCGTATGCATAAGTCCATGTCCATTACGAGAAGATTCGTGCCGTCGATAACTCCGGTCTCGATCTCTTCACTCACGGCGGTGAGCGACGCCTTATTCGAAAGCGCTTCGATACGCACATCGTCGTCCGCCTGGGAGAATGAAGAAAAAGCGCGATGCAGTGTGTCACAAAGTTGACTGTCAGCGCGCAACAGCGGGATCGGAATCGCCAGTACTTCGGTGCGCGCAAGCACCGTGGCCGTGTAGAGCCACTTGTTTTGGCCGCGCAGACCTTCCAATCCCAGACAATTGCCTGCGCCCAGAAAGTCGACGCCAACGTCTTCTTCAACCTCCATGATCATGTCGGACGTGTAAGAGTCGATGCCCGCCGCGCGCGTGCGCCGGACCCAGCCGTTCTTAATGAAAATGATTTGATCTAGAGGTAACTCTTCGCGAGTGAGTACGTGTTGCTTACCAAAGACCCTGAACTCGGCTATCTTTTCGAGCTTCTGAATCATGTCTCTGCTGAAGGCGCTGTCGCTGGCGCGGTTGAGGTCTTCCAGCGTGCGTTTCAAACCGTATTCCCGATAGGTCGCGTCAAGCGACTCGCCAAACTTCGGCAATTTTCGCAGCAAGCGCAACGCCGGTCGATCGATCTGGAGAACCTTTGCCTCGCTGCCGGGCGCGACGACAATGGTGGCGTTGCGCGGCAATCCCGCAAGCACGG
The DNA here is from genome assembly GCA_035297925.1 of Pyrinomonadaceae bacterium. GTDB lineage: Bacteria > Acidobacteriota > Blastocatellia > Pyrinomonadales > Pyrinomonadaceae > PSRF01. The sequence goes on from DATGYM010000001.1 coordinate 16,408, forward strand.
ACATCTCACCAAAACTGCGGCCGGCTTGTACTTCACTTACCTTGCGCAGCTCCGTGGCTTCGTCTTCCTGTCCAGTCTGGATGTAGACGTCCAATTTTCCTTCAACCAGTATGTAGAAATTGTTGCCGCCCCATTCGCCCTCGCGTATGATTTCCTCCCCTGATTTGTAGACGAACAGGCGGACGTAAGGTCCCACTTTTTTGCCGGTATAATTTCGGCCGTAAGCGATTACCTCGAGATCAAGTTCAAACGTAAAATGCCCGTTATGTTTTTCGACCAACTCGTCGATGAGATCGACACTGCGTATAGCCTCGAGAATGTGGGCATGATTTGTGATCTGTTCAGGCATGCGAATTCAGAGTGTTATGATTAGGAGATTCCGACTACCGACACAAAACCGGCAAGTGGCAAAAAAGATAGGCGAGCGCCCGCAACTTATACACTATTGAACGGAAAGATAAAACATCTTCAATTGTGTGGTACTCTATCCGCACGCTCGAAGCTATAAATCCATCAAGGTAGTAAATAGTCGATCGCCCAGCAGTGCACTCCTGACTGTTTTAGTCACATCTCTGGATCGCTAAAGTCAGTCATCAGCAGATCGATCATCCGAACCGAAGATCTAACGTTCTTTTTCTAACCACTCGACCGCCGAACATCCCCCCGGCGGTAAGTTATGGAAGGCATTGTTGACCCGGAGGTTCAGTCAATGGAAGCAACTAGTGCTTTACAACCGCCTGCGCAGCTTGACACTTTAAGCGTAAACACAATCCGCACATTGGCGATGGATGCGGTACAGGCTGCGAATTCCGGTCATCCGGGTACGCCGATGGCGATGGCGCCGGTCGCTTACACGCTCTGGAACGACTTTCTTCGTTTCGATCCCGACGACCCTATCTGGCCAAATCGCGATCGATTCGTGTTATCGATGGGGCACGCTTCGACGCTCCTTTATAGTTTGCTTCATCTTACCGGCGTCAAAGCGGTCAACTCCAAATACGAAAAAACGGGAGCGCCGAGCGTTACGCTGGACGATATCAAAAGCTTTCGCCAGCTCGACAGCCGTTGCCCCGGTCATCCCGAGTATCGTTGGACATCAGGCGTCGAAACCACCACCGGACCTCTTGGTCAGGGCATCGCGACCAGCGTCGGCATGGCCATAGCTTCTCGCTGGCAAGCTGCTTATTTCAATCGTCCCGGATTTGATATGTTCGACTTCCGCACCTACGCCCTCTGTGGCGACGGTTGCATGATGGAAGGTGTTTCCCATGAAGCCGCCTCGCTTGCCGGACACTTACGCCTCTCGAACCTCTGCTGGATTTACGACAACAACAAGATAACAATCGAAGGCAACACTTCCTGGGCGCTCAGCGATGACGTAGCCACGCGGTTCATTGGCTACGGTTGGAACGTTACGCGCGTCGGCGATGCAAATGATTTGGACATGCTGAAACGCGCTTTTGAGGTAGCGCGCAAAGAAGGCGAACGCCCCACCCTGATCATCGTCGATAGTCACATTGCCTGGGGCGCGCCGAATAAGCAGGACACCCACTCCGCCCACGGCGAGCCCCTGGGCGAGGAAGAAATCAAACTTACGAAGCGCAACTATGGCTGGCCTGAAGATGAGAAGTTTCTTGTGCCCGCCGAGGTAAAAGAAAATTTCCAGCGCGGCATTGGAACGCGGGGCAAGGCGTTGCGCGACGCCTGGTTTGCGAAGCTGGAAGAATATAAAAAAGCTTACCCTGAACTGGCAGACCAGCTAGTCAGAATGCAAAAACGCGAGCTGCCCGATGGTTGGGACAAGGACATTCCTGCGTTTCCAGCGGACGAAAAAGGCGTAGCCGGCCGCGATGCGTCAGCCAGAGTGCTAAATGCGATCGCGAAAAACGTACCCTGGTTGATCGGGGGCGCGGCCGACCTGGCTCCTTCAACGAAAACGCGTCTGACGATCGAAGGCGCCGGCGATTTTCAGGCAGAGACTCCCGGCGGACGAAACTTCCACTTTGGCGTACGCGAGCATGCGATGTCGTCTATCCTCAACGGCCTGGCGCTTTGCAAGATTCGCCCTTACGGTTCGGGCTTCCTGATTTTTTCTGACTACGCTCGCGGCGCGATAAGGCTGAGCGCAATCATGGAAATCCCGACAATTCATATTTTCACGCACGACTCGATAGGAGTCGGTGAAGACGGCCCCACACACCAGCCGGTCGAACAGCTCGCCAGTCTCAGGGCAATTCCCGGGTTGATCGTTTTCCGTCCGGGCGATGCAAATGAAACGGCCGAGGCCTGGCGTGTGATCATGCAGTTCAAACACAAACCGACCTGTCTGATTCTTAGCCGGCAGCCACTCCCCACTCTTGACCGCACCAGATACTCGAGCGCCGAGGGCACGAAATTCGGCGGCTATATTCTCGCCGACGCAGTGGGACCTGACGGCCAGCTGGACGTTGTCCTGATTGGCACCGGCTCGGAAGTTTCTCTCTGTATCGGTGCTTACGAAAAGCTGGTGGCCGGTGGCGTCAAGGCGCGTGTGGTCAGTATGCCTTCGTGGGAACTTTTCGAACATCAGTCTCAGGATTACAAAGACAAGGTATTGCCGCCGGCGGTGAAAGCCCGCGTTGCCGTTGAACAGGCCGCCCGCTTTGGCTGGCAGCGTTACGCGAGCAGCACTGAGGCGATCGTGGGGATGAAAACATTCGGCGCCAGTGCACCGCTGAAAGAGTTGACGAAGAAATTTGGCTTCACCGTAGATGCGGTGGTAGCAACCGCCAAAAAAGAAATAGCGCGAGTTAAGTAACGAGCGAGACTTGAGGAGCACACCATGAGCAATCCCCTTGTTGAAGTAATGAAAACCGGCCAGTCGATCTGGTATGACAACATCCGCCGCGCCATGCTGACCAGTGGCGATTTGCAGAAGAAGATTGCTGAGGACGATTTGAGAGGAGTGACCTCAAATCCCACCATTTTCGAAAAAGCAATCACCGGATCCACCGACTACGACGAACAAATGCGCTCGCTGATTACCGCCGGGAAGGGCGTTAAAGAGATCTATGAAGCGCTCGTTATAGACGACATCGGCAAGGCCGCAGACATTCTGAAGCCGGTCTACGACAAAACAGACGGCGTCGACGGCTACATCAGCCTCGAAGTGAATCCGCGGCTTGCCTACGACACCGCAGGCACGATCGAAGAGGCCAATCGACTCTTCAACACGCTCGGCCGAAAGAACGTGATGATCAAAATTCCGGCGGCGCAGGAAGGGCTGCCCGCTATCGAAGAATCGATTTACCGCGGCATTAATGTCAACGTCACGATGATCTTCTCAGTAGAAAACTACGAGCAGGTTGCCGAGGCTTTCATTAAGGGATTGGAAAGACGCGCGGCCGAAGGTAAACCCGTCGATCATATCGCTTCGGTGGCCAGCTTCTTTGTTTCGCGCGTGGACACGATGATTGATGCGGATCTCGACTTTCGCGCGCGTCACAGCTCAGGCGAGGAGCAAACGACGCTTGCAGGTCTCTGCGGCAAGGCTGCGCTCGCGAACGCGAAACTTGCCTACGCAAGATTTAAGGAAATTTTTTATGGCGAGAGGTTTGCCGCGCTCAAAGCAAAGGGGGCCCAGGTTCAACGTCAGTTGTGGGCGTCAACCGGAACCAAGAATCCGAGGTACTCCGACGTCCTTTACGTGGATAACCTGATCGGTCCGGACACGGTTAACACCGTGCCGCCGGCCACCTACACCGCTTTTCGCGACCATGGCACCGTCGCGCTGACTCTGGAACAGGGTTTGAACGATTGTCGCGAAGTGATCTCCAAACTGGCCGCTGCAGGAATTGATCTCAAGGAAGTGACAGCGAAGCTTCAATCTGAAGGCCTGAGTTCTTTTGTCGGGTCCTTCGATACGCTCGTGGAATCGATCGAGTCGAAACGCGATGCGCTTGTCTCGGGAATTCATCAACGGCTAGCCCCGTCGCTGGGTAAATATGCCGAAGCAGTCGGCGCGGCGATCAAAGAAGCTGACAAAGGAGACGCGATGCGGCGCATCTGGCGCAAGGATGCCGCGCTTTGGAAGGAGGATGCTGCGCACCAAAAAATTATTAAGAACGCGCTCGGATGGCTTACGGTCCCGGACACGATGATTGGAGTTGAAGACGACTTGCTCCGCTTTGCAGAACGAACTCGCGGCGTACGTCAATTCAAGCACGTGATGCTTTGCGGCATGGGCGGGTCGTCGCTGTGTCCCGAAGTCTTCCGGCAAACGTTCGGGCATCAGGAGGGCTATCCGGAGTTGCTCGTGCTTGATTCGACTGACCCCGACGCGTTTTGTAACATTGCCGATCAAATCGATATCACGCACTGCCTCTTTATCATTTCCTCAAAGTCAGGCACGACGACCGAGCCGCTCGTTTTCTATAAGTACTGGTACGACCAGGTTGGCAAACGAAAAGAAAATCCCGGCGAGTGCTTCGTCGCGATAACCGACCCGGGCACGTTAATGGAGCAGATGGCGACCGCAGACAAGTTTCGACGCATCTTTCTGAATCCGGCAGACATCGGCGGCCGCTATTCTGCTTTGTCTTACTTTGGAATGGTACCGGCCGCAGTAATGGGCCTCGACATCCGCAAACTGCTGGACCGCGCTGAGCGCATCGTGCATTCCTGCGCTTCCGTCGTGCCGGCTGCCGACAATCCCGGCGCGCGTCTGGGTGCAATCATGGGCGAATGCGCCAAAGCAGGCCGCGATAAACTTACCATCGTCGCCGACGCGAAGGTTTCATCACTCGGCCTCTGGATCGAGCAGTTGATCGCCGAAAGCACAGGCAAGGAAGGAAAGGGAATCATTCCCGTCGCCGGTGAGCCTTTGAGTTCGCCTGCGGTATATGGTGATGACCGTCTGTTTGTTTCGATTTCAGTGGGCAAACTGGATGGCGAAACCGAAGTGAAACTGAAAGCGCTCGAGGCTGCGGGCCATCCGGTGGTTTATCGCACGTTGACCGACCTCTACGATCTGGGAGAAGAGTTCTTCCTTTGGGAAATCGCCACGGCCTTTGCGGGTTGGCGTTTGGGCATCAATCCTTTTGATCAACCGAACGTGCAGGAATCGAAAGATGCTACCAAAGAGTTGCTTGAGAAGTTTGCCGTTGAGGGCAAGTTAAACGAGCAACCCGTGCTCGTCAGTGACGGCACGCTGACCGTTCACGCCGATGAAAAGACCGTCACCGCGCTCGCCTCCGCGTCAGTGCTGGACGCGATTCGCGCACACCTGGCACGCGCCGGCGCCGGAGATTACATCGCCCTGCTTGACTACATCGAAGAAACTCCGGAAAACGAAGCGCTTATTCAGGCAGTGCGCACGCACTTGCGCGATGCAACTCGTTGCGCAACCACGACGGGGTACGGACCAAGATTTCTGCATTCGACCGGGCAGCTGCACAAAGGCGGCCCCGACTCAGGAGTCTTCATTCAAATAACGGCACCGGATAGAACCGATCTTCCGATACCGGGCCAACCGTACACCTTCAGCACCTTGAAACAGGCGCAAGCCCTGGGAGATTTTCGCTCGCTTGCTTCCCGGGGACGGCGCGCTATCCGCGTCGACCTGGGCGCGGACACTACCGGCGGCTTACGAAAGTTGCATGATCTAATTGCCGAAGCTGTGCCGCGCTCGGATGCAACTGCGAAGTGAAATTTCCACCTGAAACTTTTCATTGTTCATTTGTAAGAAGAAATCAACGAGTCGAAAACAGTGGCAAAATGAAAAATGTTATATGCAAAACGGTTGCTGTATAGGCGCCATTAATACTTCAAACTGAACCGAGGACAAGACAATGGCTACTCCCGAACAAAATGCCAAGACTGCTAAGATCGGCATGATTGGCCTGGCCGTGATGGGCGAGAATCTGGCGATGAATATCGAGCGAAACGGTTTTCCTATTGCCGTTTTTAATCGTGACCCCGCTAAGGTTGATAACTTTGTCGCGCGCACAGCGGGCAAGCAGGTGATTCCCACCAAGTCGCCTGAAGAATTCGTTCGTTCGCTTGAGCGCCCGCGTAAAGTGATTCTGCTGGTGAAAGCCGGCGATCCGGTTGACTGGACCATTGCGCAAATAAAACCGTTCATGGATAAAGGCGACATCATCATCGACGGCGGCAACTCGTTTTTTGTCGACACGGAGCGCCGCGAAAAGGCATTGAAGGCTGAGGGACTTAACTTCATCGGTTCCGGCGTCTCGGGCGGCGAGAAAGGCGCGTTGTGGGGGCCCAGTCTGATGCCCGGTGGCGACCGTGCAGCCTATGAGCAAATTCGCCCGATTTGGGAAGCCATCGCTGCCAAAGTCGATGACGGTCCGTGCGTTACCTACATCGGACCCGGCGGCGCGGGCCACTTCGTCAAGATGGTGCACAACGGCATTGAATATGGCGACATGCAATTGATCGCTGAAGCCTACGACATCATGCGCAATGTGCTGGGCCTGGGCGCCGCCGAAATGGCCGACATCTTTGATGAATGGAATCGCGGCGATCTCGAATCCTTCCTGATAGAAATTACGGCTAAAATCCTGCGCGTTAACGACCCGGAAACGGGCAAGCCGCTGGTTGATCTGATTCTCGACAAGGCCGGCCAGAAAGGTACCGGCAAGTGGACCAGCGAAGTGGCGCTTGATTTGGGTGTAATAGTGCCCACCATCGACGCCGCCATCGATACGCGGACGCTTTCGGGCCGCAAAGATGAGCGCGTAGAAGCGAGCAAGCAAATTAGTGGTCCGCGACAAAGCTACAACGGTGACAAGAAAGCGATGATTGACGCTATTCACGACGCACTCTATGCGTCGAAGATCTGTTCCTATGCCCAGGGCATGAATCTGATTCGCGCCGGTTCAGAGAAATGGAACTGGAATATCAACCTCGGCGAAGTTTCGCGTATCTGGAAAGGCGGCTGCATCATTCGCGCGCAGTTTCTCGACAAGATTAAACAGGCTTACCAACGGCGCTCCGATCTTCCGAACCTGTTGCTCGATCCCGATTTCAAGGCATGGGTGGAAGAAGCGCAACCAAACTGGCGCCTGGCGGTAACCACCGCGATGAACCAGGGCGTGCCCGTACTGGCAATGGCCTGCAGTCTGAATTACTTTGATATGTATCGCACCGCAAACCTGCCCTTGAATCTGACCCAGGCGCAGCGTGATTTCTTCGGCTCGCATACTTACGAGCGCACGGACAAGCCGGGTCAGCCTCCGGTACATACTGAATGGGAAGCTACGTTGGAGAAACAGTGAGCACGGTAATGGAAAACCCTTTGCGGCAGGGAATCCGGCTGGAACAAACGGCCGAACCTTGTATCGTCGTCATTTTCGGCGCCTCGGG
>DATGYM010000002.1:0-4623 GCA_035297925.1 Pyrinomonadaceae bacterium
CGATGCGAGCAAATACCTGCCCGAGCAGGTTGGAGCACTGGACGCTCAAGTGGCGGCGTTGCGGGACAAATTCAGCAAGGGTGACTACAAGGCCGTCTTGTCGGACGCTCCAGGGCTTACAGCGAAGGCGCAGGAATTGGCCAGCGCTGCGGCGGCAAAGAAGGCAGAGTTAACCAAGAGCTGGGAAGGACTGAGCTCGGGAATGCCCAGAGTGGTGGAAGCGATCAGAAACCGAGTGGATATTCTCTCACAAAGTAAAAAGCTTCCGGCGGGGATGTCGTCAGAGACCTTAGCGCAGGCAAAAGCCGGGCTGAATCAGATTACGGAACAATGGAACGCTGCCACCGAAGCTTCTAAGGGCGGCAACCTGGCGGATGCAGTTGCCAAGGCCAGCTCTGTGAAAGTGAAAGCTGCAGAAGTTTTGACGCTGCTCAAAATGCCGGTTCCCGAAGCGCTGAAGGCGTAGCGTTCCGTGTGTGGCAAGGCAAAAAACCGCAGGTTGGAATTGATGGCACAGAGAGGCTAGCACAAGCGGATGGCGGCACGAGCGGAGTAATAAATCCGGCGATTCGATAAAGTAAATTTGGAGAAGATCATGAATAGATATCTAGCTGAATTTCTCGGCACGTTCGTACTGGTTTTCGCCAGCTGCGGGACTGCTGTTTTTGCAGGAGACAAGGTTGGTTTTCTCGGCGTATCTCTGGCGTTCGGGCTATCGCTACTCGCGATGGTTTATGCGATCGGTCCCATCTCCGGATGCCACATCAATCCTGCGGTCACAATCGGAATACTGCTGAGCAAAAAAATGGAGGCGAAGTATGCCGGCGGCTATATTGTAGCCCAGATTGTGGGCGCGATCGTCGCTGCCGGTCTACTGTTGATCATCGTGAAGGGGGTGCCAGGAGGCTACGATCCGTCCGTGGCAGGTTTCGCCGCCAATGGCTACGGCGATCACTCTCCGGCTCATTACAATCTTTTGTCTGCTTTCCTGGTTGAAATCGTGCTCACCTTTTTTCTGGTTTTTACAGTCCTTGGTGCTACCGACATCAGAGCGCCCGTTGGTTTTGCCGGTATTCCCATCGGTCTTGTGCTCACGCTCATACATCTCGTCGGTATTCCCGTGACGAACACTTCGGTCAATCCGGCGCGCAGCATCGGGCCGGCGATTTTTGTCGGTGGCTGGGCATTGAGCCAGCTATGGGTACTTATTGTTGCGCCTGTGATCGGCGCCGCGATTGCTGCGGCCCTGTACGCAGTGACGCACGCACCGGCTGAGAAGCTCAGCGTCAGAGAAGCCGAACGTGCGCTGGAGACCCAGCAGGCGCAACGGCGGACCGCGTAGATAGTCAGTTGTTTGCCTCGTGATCGTGGGCGGAAGTTGTTGCCGGCCTACAAGTTGATCACGTCAAGGCAACTTGGTCGCTAACGCTAACGCGAGGAATCTTTTGAGCGCCGAAGATGTTCGTAAATTCGATTTCTGCAATGGTCTGCGTAATGCGACGTAAGTACTGAGCGAGAAGGAAACTGCGTTGAGCCTTCAGAACGGCTGCAGCCGATATGGTCTTCCATGTCTCGTCTTTGTTTTCTGTCTTTTTGCAGCCAGCGCGGCCGCCTTTGGGGGCGCCGCAGTGGAAAAGAACGCAATAAGCGCGGAGATCAAAGCGTTCTTTGCGAGCGCGAAAAAAACTGTACTGACGTTCGTGGGCTATCCGGTGCTGGGTATCAGAATGAAGCTTCAATGTTGCGGCAGGCGGAACGTATTCTCGGCGAGTTCGACCCAAACAAAACAATCGTGAATATCGGCGGCACCTCAGAAGGCATCGGCGCGATCTACGAGGTCGCAAGGCGCAACGGATTCGTCACGGCGGGAATCGTATCGACGCAGGCGCAGTGATCCCGCGTGAGACTGTCACCGTACGTTGATTACGTGTTCTACGTGGAAGATGCGACTTGGGGTGGGTTGCTGAATGGGACGCGATTATCGCCTACATCGGAGGCGATGGTCGAGAACAGCGACATCATTATTGGAATAGGAGGGGGGAAATAGCTCGAGATGAGTTGATGGCGGCACGACGCCTAGGGAAGAAAGTGCGTTTCATTCCGGCCGACATGGATCATCAGAAAGCGCGAGAGAGCGCGCGTAAGAAAGGGCTACCAGAGCCGGCTGATTTCCGGGGCGCGGCGCACACGGCTTTCTAGAGTTTGCAGGGGGATTGGACGCATCAGTCGGCGCGGCTACGATCCGGGCAAAATTGAGTCGAATCGAACGTACGAGGTGCGCGCCACAATCAACAGTGCGGGACGGATGATATTCACGACGACAGTGTATCTGTGATCACGCGGGGAAATCCGACGCAGGTGAACCTTATCCTCGATACTAGGTTTGCAATAACTGCAGTAGGGTAAACTCAATAGTGGTGCCAGGGCCACGAAGTGATTCATTCTCCTCGAACTGAAACGTCCTCAAATATAAATCGCGGAACAAAGGAGGATCAACAATGTCCAAGGCCGGGGAAAGCGATTTACTGGAACGAACAGACGATGCCAGAGAACACTTTAGTCAGTTGGAGAGAGAAGGCTCACGATTCAGAGCTGCAGCTTCTCGCGCGGTCCACAATGGAAGGACTGTCGCGCAACGTTGGGGCCGACAAACCCGGATCGTGGCTGCGAGTGCGACGGATCGTATCAAAGATGATCCGCTGCGCTCTGCGGCGATCACCTTCGTGATCGGGCTAAGCATCGGCGCTATGGTGGGGCGGTGGGCAGGGCGGCAGCAACGTCAATAGCTGTCCATCGACCTAAGCCATCGCCGATGTACTACACGATTCAGTTTGCGCCGCGTCACTCAGCGCGAGCGCTGATGGACGGCTTAGAGAAAGCAAGCACACTCACATGAAGAGCGTCTGGGTAAGCTTACTGTCATTACCGATGTTCGTGCTGTTATGCGCCTGTAGCGTGCGCGAGCAGACCTCTTCGCCGAACGCGGCGACTGACCTGGGCGGCACGTCCTGGCAACTCGTGAAATTCCAGAGTAGCGACGAGAAGACGCTGACACCCGATGACAAGGCAAAGTACACAATTTCCTTTGGCACCGATGGTCGCGTGAGTGCGCGAATCGACTGCAACCGCGGCACTGGAATGTGGAAGGCTTCGGGACCGAATCAACTCCAGTTCGGTCCCCTCGCGCTCACACGCGCGGCATGCCCCCCCGGCTCGCTCCACGATCGTATCGCCAGGGACTGGGAGTTCGTGCGCTCGTACGTGATCAAGAACGGTCATCTTTTTCTGTCGCTGATGGCTGACGGCGGTATCTACGACTTTGAACCTATAGCCGGCGGAAAATCGTCCTAAACGCGCTGTGAAAGCACCGAGTATGACTTTACAGCCATGTGTAAGCTAGGATGAAGACGCCCATGAAGCCGATGATCTCTGTGGCGGCGGCGAGTGGCCTAGTTGAGGCCATCAGGGCCGCCGGAGCCGACTCTGATCAGGTTTTGCATACATTCCAGTTGGATCCTTCGCTGCTGTCCAATACGGAAAAGTTTATCCCGTGTGCCGTGTTCGCGGGAATCTTAGAAGAAGCCGCCCGGGTGACCGGAGATGACTGCTTTGGGTTGCACTTGGGCGAGCGTTTCAATCCCAAGAATATCGGTCCTTTGACCTATGTCGTTTTGAACTCGCCAACAGTAGCGGTGGCTGATGACCAGGTCGCAAGATATCTGAAGCTATACAACCAGGCGGCCACAGTATCGCGCAGGGTCGAAGGAGAGCGGGCGTATCTTCAATATGTTCTCTGCGATCTGGGAATCGAGTCACCGCGACAACAAAACGAGTACAGTTTGGCAATACGGCTTAACACGATCCGGATGATGGTAGGGAGCCAATGGACGCCGCTCGAAGTCCAGTTCGCGCATGCGGCTCCGGGGCAAGTTTCAGAGCACCAACGCATCTTCGGCGCGCCTGTTTTGTTCGGTTACCAAACCAATAATCTGGTTATTGAACGTGAATTCCTCGGACAGCAGGTGCCCGCTGCCGACGAACGGCTTTACCAGATCATGCAGCGATACTTCCAGCGGATCATCGACGAGATGCCGGTGGACTCCGGCGTGCTTCCTTCAGTGCGAAGAGCCGTTGCGGAGTCCATGAGAGACGGCGACCCCAATCTCGCGAGGGTCGCAAAGAAAATGGCCATGAGCCGGCGGACCCTGCAAAGGCAAATGAAGGAACACGCAACTAACTTCAGGAAGGTCATGGATGACACGCGTCGGCGTTTCGCGCTGAGCTATCTTAAAGACCGTCGGAACAGTCTTGCTGAAATAGCGTTCCTTCTGGGGTACTCGGAGGCTGCCGCTTTTACCCGCGCCTTCAAGCGTTGGACCGGCTTGTCCCATGTAGCTTGCCGCCGTCAAGGCCACCCACGAGAAATCGGTTTCGTCCAATTCATAGCCGCATTTCGGCGGCAGAATCATCCGTTTGCGGACTGACGCTGATCGAGAGGGCATGCTTTGTCCGGACACGATAACTGTCCGGCGAACAAAGACTCGACCCGCGGCGACGTACACACCTTCAGGTGGTGTGCCTAATGTATTTAGCAGTCAAAATCAGGATTAATCCGATGCAAAT
>DATGYM010000003.1:0-3177 GCA_035297925.1 Pyrinomonadaceae bacterium
GAAGCAGAGGGTTTTAAGGTGTTGTTGAGAGCGAGGAGGAGTTTTCGCATGACGGCAGTGAGAGCGACTTTGTGCGGTTTGCCGTTGCTGCGCAGACGCTGATAGAAGTTGCGCAGAATCAGGTTGTGACGAGCGGCCACCAGTGCGGCCATGTACAAGCCGCAACGCAAGGCACGACGTCCACCAAAGATGGTTCGTTTGCCGCGCAAAGTGCCGCTGTCGCGGTTAAAGGGAGCCAGCCCAGCGAGCACTGCAGCTTGAGCTCGATTGAGTGTTCCTAGCTCGGGTATTTGCGCAAGCAGCAGCACAGCGGTGCGCGGACCCACGCCTGCAATGGCGGTAAGCTTTTGCGCTTTTTCCTTGAGGCTTTGGTCCTGCGCGATGAGGCCGCCGATGCGCGCATCGATTGCAGCCATTTGCCTTTTGAGCGTAGCAAGGAGGCTGCGCGTTAAGCGCTGCAGCTCTTTATCATTCAATTGCGCTAGGCGATTTTGCTCCGCAACGAGCATACGGCTCAGGTGTCGACGCTGCGTTTCTAATTCGCGTAACTGCTTTTGCTGCGCTGAGAGGGGCGCCCTTGGCTCTGGTTGCATAGTGCTACCAAAAGCACACAATACACGCGCATCGACCTTATCGGTCTTAGCCAAGATGCCAGCCGCACGGGCATATTGCCGCACCCGATTGGCCTGTACCCAACTGACTTTGATCCCATTCTGCTGGGCCGCATCGAGCAATCCCCGCTCGTAGCCCCCGCTAGCTTCGCAGATCAAATGCACGGCAAGAGGACTTTGCTTGACCCATTTGCTCAGCGCCCCCAATCCACTTTTATTGTTAGCAAAGCGACGAGAGTGCTCCGCCCAGGCTACATCCAGAGAGGCTTTGGCCACATCAACGCCAATATAGACAACTGCATTGTTCATAGATTAAATAACTCCTGCTTGTAAATGCGAGCTGGCCAGGCTGTGCGTCCCCTAAAAAGGATGCATGCCTGGTCGCTCCAGTAACTGTTCGAGTTTGAAATAACTGCGCGGCTGCCGATCCAACTACAACGCGAGCTTGACCCTTGGTCAGCATCCGCCACCGGCAGGATCTCGCAGCCGCTCTGTTTTGCAGCGCAACGGCACAATTGCCAAGATACAAGCCACCGGCCTGTGGCCGGTTAGGCTTGGGCGCCGGTTTTCACACCAGCGAAACGGCCCACAGGGCCGTTGCTAAACCTGCTACGTTCTTGTCGAACCGCTGCTAGAAGAAAAATTCGAACCCGCCGTAGTAGTTCCGCGGCAGCGCGGGCATTATGCCTTCCTCGCGGACTTCGCCCCAATAACTCTCGTTGAAAACGTTCCTGATACCCGCGAACACTCCGGCTCGCCCCTTCCAAAACTTAAATTCGGCCGTGAGATCCCAAACGTTATAGGCGGGAATGAAGCCTTCGAAGGAATCGCCATCGTCACCGAATTCATCGTCAACGAGCGTGCCAAGAAGCGCGAGTTTGAACGTATTTTTGTAGCTATAGATCGCGCCGGTTTTGACCTGGTAATTCGGTGCATATGCCGGCGTGTTCTCGGTATTTGGCCCGGAGGTGAACTCGGCGTCCAGCAACGTGACGTTGCCATAGAGCTTCAGATTGCCGTACGGATTGGGAACGCCGCCGTTGATCAACGCCAGAACGTCCAGTTCGGTTGCAGCTTCGAATCCAATGTAACGCGCGTCGCCGACGTTCTCGGTCGAAGTAAAACCGTTCGGCAGAATGACCTCGCCGATTTGGTCAGTAAACGTGAAGTAGAAACCACTGACGTCGAAATTCAGGTACGGCAACGGTTTACCGCGAACTCCATATTCGAATTGAAGCGCCTTCCCTTCCTTTAAATCGCCATTTACGACTGAACTACCGCCGGTCGGCACAAGTTCGCCGTAGGTGATAGGCCGGTAGGCTTGCGATACTGTTCCGTAAAGTTCAACACGCGGCGGGCCAAAGCCGGTGATGATCGGCGCGCCAGGATTTTTGGCCTCGACACCCTTTCCTCCAGCAATGGGAGGCGCAGAGAGGATTGGCTGACCCTCGAGCAGCACATAACCCAGTCCCAATCCAAACAGCGGCACAAAATGAAAATCGGACTGTGAATGCAAGGGATTCGAGACGTTTACTTCTTCACTGACGCTTTGTTCCAGAAATTCCAGACGCATCCCGGGAACGACGGAAAGACGTCCGAATTTGAACCGGTTCTCGGCAAAGATAGCACCGTCCCACGTTTCACCGGTGTTCAAATTACGAAGCGCACCATGCTCTGCGTCCGGCGTTTGACCTCGCTCATCGCGACGATCCTGCAACGCATGATAAAAATAGATACCGCCGGTAATGGTCGAGACGTCGTTCAACAAGTTGTAATCGTGGCGCACCCGCGCATCGAGACCCTCTGTGTAATCGGTCCGCAACTGAATTGAATCGGTATTCGCATCTGGTCCGCTAGGCAGCGTGCCAAACGCGCCGCCGCGCTGGCGCGTGCTCCAGCGCGTCAGATATCCGCCGAACGCCTTGATATCGAGTTCTGTTCTCTCGGAGAAGAATTTCTGATATTCCAATGTGGCGAAATAGCGCTCGAGCCGGAATCGATCGAAAAATCGACTGCTCTGAGTGAAACCGTCTTCCACGAAGACAGAGTTTGGCGGATTGACTTCTTCCCTGCGACGCATGCCGCCCGGTTCGCCGTGTTCTTCGTCGTACGCATCGAGCGTGAGTATGAACTGGCTATCCTTGGTTACGTCCCACACCAGACGCGTGCTTCCCGCATTGAGATCGTAGTCGCTATTGGCTTCGCGGAATCCGTCCTGTTGCCGGTGGTCGTAATAGAAATAGTAGCCGAACCGGCCGACCGCGCCGTCCACTTCTGTGAAATTTCGATAATAACCATAGCTGCCAAATACGTTCCTGGTGCTGAAATGAAACGGGGCATCCATGCGCGGCATTTTCATGACGAAATTGATGGCCCCACCGGGTTGCGGGCCAAACTGCAAAGCCGCACCCGCACGAATGACTTCAATGCGCTCCACCGCGTCCAGGATTGGGGTATAGTGCGATTCAGGAAAACCGAATTGCTCGTTCTTAATCGAGACGCCGTCTTTGAGCACCTGCGTGAACTCGCTGCGCTGTGAATTCAGGCCGCGATAACCGAAGTTGAT
>DATGYM010000004.1:0-21648 GCA_035297925.1 Pyrinomonadaceae bacterium
CTTAGGGAGGGCTCCGGCGGTTTAGCGGGGCAGTAGCCCGACCGTCAGGGAGGGCTCCGTCGGTTTAGCGGGGCAGTAGCCCGACCCTTAGGGAGGGCTCCGTCGGCTTAGCGGGGCAGTAACCCGACCCTTAGGGAGGGCTCCGGCGGTTTAGCGGGGCAGTAGCCCGACCGTCAGGGAGGGCTCCGGCGGTTTAGCGGGCAGTAGCCCGACCGTCAGGGAGGGCTCCACATGCTGGAGAGTAGAAAGACACAACCGAATGAAGATCGCACTTAAGTACGGACTTTCGATCACGATGGTCGTGGTGATCTGGATTGTGGTGGTGCGACATCTGATGGGCGTCGGTCCTGAATCCAGGGCAAATTTGATTGCGCCCGTTCTATTTAACCTGGCGCAAATTGTCGGGATATTCATGGGAGTGATACGACGAAAGACCGGCGTAGACGGTGAACTGAGTTTTAAGGACACACTAAAGACGGGCGTGGGAATTTCGTTTGTCTATGCCGTATCAACGTGTTTGTTCTTTGTGCTTGAGTATTTTGTCGCCGGTCCGAAACTGCTTTTGAGCGAGGCTGGAGCGCAGAATCGCCCGCTCTGGCAAGTCGCTGCCATGGCTTATGCGGGCTTGTTTTTTGGCTCGCTTATCTTTGGTTTGATCTACTCGACGGTTATTTCTTTCTTCCTCGCGCGACGGCAACCGCAACGCTAACCTCCGTTTTGGCCCCGGACGGGTGCTTAGTGGCGAGCCCCTTTCCTGCTCAGGGAACCAGTACAACCTTGCCGGTATTCTTTCTTGCCTCCATGTATTTGTGAGCCTCGGCGATTTCCGCAAACGGAAATGTCTTGTCCACATGGGGCCGAATCCAGCCTTCACTGACGCCGGCGAGAATCGCGTTCATCCACGCAGCAACTTTTTGCGGCTCATGCCACATGTGACCGAGATTTAATCCGAAGACGCCGCGGTTATTGTTGAGCAACGCCAACGGGTAAAACCTCGGCATCTGTAGTGCAGCTTTCACTAACCTGAATTTTCCTCGCAAACCATTCGCCGAAACGGCGGAAACTCCAAACATGCCGAGTCGTCCCGTATGACGTAAAGCGGCGTAGCTTTTTTTCCAGTGTCGCCCGCCGATTGGATCGATTACCAAGTCAACGCCGCGGCCGTCGGTGAGTTGCTGCAGCACCGGCAGCCAATCCTGATTGCGATAATCGATGGCGTGATCAAGGCCACGTTCGCGCAGAAACTCGTGTTTGCCAGGGCTTGCCGTACCGTAACTGGTAGCACCAATTTTCTTCGCGATGTCGATCGCCGCCAGTCCCACACCGCCGCCTGCATTGTGAATCAGAACAGACTCGCCGGCATGAAGTGAGCCCATCACCTGAAGCAACGCATAGGCTGTCAGGTAGTTGACCGGGAGCGCAGCTGCTTGTTCAAAACTAAGTGCCGCCGGTTTTTCAAAAAGTTGAGCTGCGGCCACGGCCACTTTTTCTGCCTGACCGCGGAAACGCGTCATAGCCACCACTGACCTGCCCTGTAATTGACTGTCAACAGCTTCGCCGACTGCTTCGATGATGCCTGCAACTTCATAACCCATTACGCACGGCTTCCTGGGTGCATCGGGATAAAGGCCCTGACGCGCGAGAATGTCGGCAAAGTTAAGTCCGGCCGCTTTGACGCGAACTACTACCTCACCTTTGCTCGGCGCCGGATCTGGTGACTCTCGAATTTTTAAGACTTCGACGCCGCCGTTTTGGGTAGTGACTATCTCTCGCATTTCTTCCCCCTGCAAACCTGAGACATTGGCAAGCTGCTTACGCCTCTACTCGCCAGTTGCTTAATGGGTTCCCTCCAGAATCGCGCGTAGCCGGGTGCTATCGTCGTAATGAATATCTGCAATCTTCCAGCCGGCGCGCGAACGGTTCATTTCAAAGTTTACCGAATGCTTCTGACCGAGGTTCTCGAAAGTAACTTCCACTGAAGCTTGACTGGGGGGTGGGAGTGGTCTGCTCCGGTTGGGTCCGGAGGCAGCAGGATACGCGGCGGGATGCACCACAAAATGTTTAATATCCATGTCCTGCGCGTTGAATAATGGATCACCGTCGAGTGCTCCTACTTCGTCACCGGAAGTGAGGGCATCCTTCCAAATTAGATCCGCGAGGTCCTTTTGGAAATATTTGTCCAGCAACGCGCGGTTGGTTCTCTGAAAAAAGGGACTGCGCTTTTTATGTTGTCGATAGAGATCGCTGACTAATCGCTCGGGAGACATTTGTATCGTCTTCTCCCGCTGCTGAGCCGGCGAGGAAACTGAAATAGCTAACATGACCAGCGCGGCCATGAATATTAACTTGTGGGTCGTTTTCATTTTGTCACCAAGGCTTAAGTGATTTGAGCTCTCAGTGTTTGCCGAAAAATTCAGAACCCCTCGAAGAGTCGGGTCCTGACCTTTTGGCCCACATTGCAGAATTCTTGCTTGTGAGCAACATGTACATGCGATGGACAAAGTTAAGCAAGAAAGAACCGAGAAATCGCTTGCTCGTTTAGAACGAAAGGCGCAGAGCTTGTGAGGCCCTGCGCCCTGGTTAATACACTGTGTTCAAAATCGAGGGGTACGTGTATTACGACGCGCTCTTTGCTGCAGTATCCGCCGCCGTAGTCTTGTTTGGTTGGGGCGTAATTCGCAAGTAAGGCCTCGGCGCTTTCCAGCCGGCCGGAAACTTCTTCTTTGCATCCTCGTCAGACATGGAAGGAACGATGATCACGTCGTCGCCATCCTTCCAATTAACCGGCGTGGCTACGCTGTACTTTGCCGTTAGCTGGAGTGAATCGATCACGCGGAGAATTTCGTCGAAGTTGCGGCCGGTGCTGGCCGGATAAGTAATCATCAGTTTGATCTTCTTGTCCGGGCCGATAATGTAAACCGAACGCACTGTAAACACGTCGCTGATTTCCGGATGAATCATGTCATACAGTTCGGAAATCTTGTGATCCGGGTCGGCAATCACAGGAAAATTCAGCGCCGTGCCCTGTGTCTCGCGGATATCTTCCGCCCATCTCCTATGTGAATCCGCCGGGTCGACGCTGAGGCCGATGACCTTGACGTTGCGCTTATCGAATTCGGGCTTGAGCCGCGCACACTCCCCCAGCTCAGTCGTGCAAACGGGGGTGAAATCTTTGGGATGAGAGAACAGCACGGCCCAACTGTCACCAATCCATTCGTGAAAACGGATCGGACCTTCCGTCGTTTCCGCCGTGAAATCGGGAGCAATGTCACCTAAACGTAAAGCCATTTCGATCTCCTTCCATTTGATAAAGAGTAAGCTCCCTCTCGCTAACTGCGAGGGAGGATTTTCTGGGTTGTATATGAAGTCCGTAACGCTTTTACATCCAACTCCGCGGCAAGTCAAACACTTGGAGCCTGACTCGCAGTCCCCAGCTGACGCCCACCTGGGTTTCTGAGAGATACCTCTCTGTTTCGGTAGTGTAGTAATTTCGGTTTTTCTCTGCTCAGTCTCGGCGACTTTTGCGCCTCTGCGGTGAATCGCCAAAGAAAATACGGTCACCGCCGAGGCGCCGAGAGCGCTGAGGACGCGCAGAGAATTTGAAATTCCCAAAGTGTGACACCACCTCTGTTTCGGCCTTCGTGACTCCTGATGCTATTATTTGACAACCCCCCGTTAGTGTTTTGGCAAGCCGACCCGTCCCCTCCGCGTCTTGTCTCGAACTATGTCCCAGGAAACGGTTACAACAGGGAGAGATCCTGCCTTTGGCAGGCGGGGAAAGGTGCGCGACGATTTGTACCGCGCCATTTTCAAACATGCGAAAGAACCCATCGCCATCATCGACAAACGGGGCTTTTATCTTGAACAGAATGCCGCCCACGCCGAGTTGCTCGGCTACACAGATGAGGAGCTAATCGATAAGACTCCGGCAATTCATCTGGGCGAGGAAGTCTTTAACGAAGTGGCGCGGACGCTCGTGGAAGAAAACGAGTATCGCGGCGAGGTGGTTAGCCTGACGAAAGCAGGCGAGCTTAAACATATTGAGCTGTCGGCGTTTGCAATGCTTGACGATGCCGGCGAACCGCTCTGTTACGTCGGCCTGAAACGCGATATCACTGAACGAAAAAACGCCGAGAAGGCATTACAAAGAAGCGAAGCCGAGCTTGTTGACTTCTTTGAAAATGCGACTATCGGCCTGCACTGGGCTGGGCCCGACGGTACCGTACTACGCGTAAACCAGGCCGAGCTGGATATGCTTGGTTATGCCCGCGAGGAATACGTCGGCCACAACATCGCAGACTTTCACGCCGACCAGTTAGCCATCGAGGATATTCTAAGACGCCTGCAAGGCGGGGAGCTGCTGCATAATTACGACGCGCGCCTGCGGTGCAAAGACGGCACTACAAAACACGTCAGCATCAGCTCAAGTGTCTACCGCGAAGCTGGAAAATTTATTCACACTCGTTGCTTTACGCGCGATATCTCGGAACGGAAGCGCACCGAGAGCCGGCTGGCTTTGCAGTATGCAGTGACCACCATTCTCTCCGAGTCGCGTGATGTTGAGGAGGGCGCGCAAAGAATTCTGCAAGCCGCTTGTGAAACACTCGATTGGGACGTGGGCTTGCTTTGGCGACTCGATTCGCAGGAAGAAGTCCTGCACTGCCTTGAAATCTGTCATGCGAATCAGCGACCCACTTCGGAGTTCGATGAGTTATCACGACGTACACTGTTTAAGAAAGGCGTAGGATTGCCCGGACGGATTTGGGAAAGTGGAAAGCCTTTCTGGGTTGATAACGTCGTAAACGATCCGAACTTCCCTCGTGCTCCGATTGCCCTGCGTGAAGGGCTACGCGGCGCGTTTGGCTTTCCGATTTCGATAGGCAGCGAATTCTGGGGAGTATTGGAATTCTTCAGCCCGGAAATCAGAGACCCGGACGACCAGTTGATGAGGTTGGCCGTGGGAATCGGTGGGCAAATCGGCCAGTTTATGCAAAGAAAACGCGCGGAAGCCGCGAGCACCGAATTGTTTGAGCGGGAACGAGCAGCGCGCGCCGATGCCGAAAGGGCGAACCGATTAAAGGATGAGTTTTTGGCGACCCTTTCCCACGAGTTGCGTACGCCCTTGAATGCCGTTATCGGCTGGTCGCGAATGTTGAATTCGGGACGGCTCGACCGGGAGAATTCAAAGCACGCGCTCGAAGTCATCGAACGAAACGCCTGGGCCCAAAAGCAGATCATCGAAGACATACTCGATGTCTCGCGCGTGATCACCGGCAAGCTTCAACTCAACCGGGGCCCGGTAGATTTAGTGAGCGTGGTGGATGCCGCGCTCGATGCAGTGCGGCCGGCAATGGAAGCCAAGGACATCAGGATCGAGACCATCATCGATGCCAGCCTGAGATTGATTTCCGGCGATCCGGATCGTCTGCAGCAAGTCGTCTGGAACGTTCTGTCAAACGCCGCGAAATTTACGCCGACGGGCGGACGAGTTGAAATTTCTGTGAACCAGACCGACACACACGTGCTTATTCAGGTCAAAGATACAGGACCGGGCATCGATCCCAATTTTCTGCCGCATGTCTTCGAGCGCTTTCGCCAGGCTGACGGTTCGACTACCCGCACACATGGCGGCCTCGGTCTGGGGTTGGCCATAGTTCGACATCTCGTCGAACTTCATGGCGGAACAATTGCGGTGGAGAACCGCAGCGAGGGCCAGGGCGCAATCTTTACCATTCGCCTCCCCCTGCCGAGCGGCGAGTTGCGTAGTGAGAATTTGCCGCAGGCTGCGCCGAGAATCAGAGAGACGCGGGCCAATTTAGATGGTTTACACATTCTTGTCGTGGACGATGAAACTGATGCTCTGGATTTGATTACAGTTGAACTGGCGCAGCATGGCGCGAAGGTTACGGGGGTTACGAATGGCGACGATGCGCTGGCGGCGCTGGAGCATGGCACGTTCGACCTGCTAATCAGCGATATAGGCATGCCTAATCTGGACGGCTATCAACTGATTCGCCGGGTTCGTGAACAGGAACGCGGCAAAGATAAAAGGATCCCCTCGGTAGCGTTAACTGCGTACGCGCGCGTTCAGGATCGTATGCAGGCAATCATGGCGGGTTTCAGCA
The DNA here is from genome assembly GCA_035297925.1 of Pyrinomonadaceae bacterium. GTDB lineage: Bacteria > Acidobacteriota > Blastocatellia > Pyrinomonadales > Pyrinomonadaceae > PSRF01. Next base: position 6,126 of record DATGYM010000004.1, read on the forward strand.
CTCACATTGCGAAACCAGTCGAAGCCAATGAACTTGTTACAGTTGTCGCGAGTTTGGCTGGGAGACTGGACAAGAACTAAGCAAGGTAAGGACACGGCTGCGTCTCCCGTTTGTGAGCGAAGCGTGCGGTGAACAAGCAAAGTCGGAGCGACTAGTCACGGAATCCTCTGGTTATTCAGAAATCAATCCATTCCATGATGATGCCGGTCGCTACTGCTTCCGGCTCTGAATTTGTCGATCCAGAATCGTCCTGCGCGAGTGGGGTTCAGCTGGTCTCTTCCTGTCTCAACTGACCGATCGCTACTGCGTCCGTCTCTCACTCTGTTGACCCGCAACGTCCACCCGTACCGCAAGAATGCCTTGCCGCGAAGCGCCCTGTCCGCACTGTTTCCTGATAAACTGTCTGCATGCCAAAGCGTTGCGACTGGGCCAAATCAGATCTCTCAATCGAGTATCATGACACTGAATGGGGAGTGCCCGTTCATGACGATCAAAAGCTTTTCGAGTTTCTCATCCTCGAGGGTGCTCAGGCCGGCTTAAGTTGGGAGATAATTCTCAACAAGCGCGAGGGCTATCGCGCTGCTTTCAACAGCTTCGATCCCGCAAAGGTGGCCCGCTTTAGCGAAAGCAAGCGCGCTCAGCTACTCCTGAATGCCGCCATTATTCGTAATCGATTGAAAATTGATGCCGCCATTCAAAACGCAAGGATGTTTCTGGCAGTCCAGCAGGAGTTTGGCAGTTTCGATCGATACATCTGGCAATTCGTTGATGGCGCCCCCAAAAAGCGAAAACGTGGCCAGGGTGTGCCGGCCCGCACAGAAGAATCGGATGCGATGAGCAAAGAATTGAAAGCGCGCGGCTTCAAATTCGTGGGTTCGACGATCTGTTACGCCTTCATGCAAGCGGTTGGCATGGTCAATGACCACAACCACACTTGCTTTCGTTATCAACAGCTCAGTTAAGTTCCACCGGAAGTAAAGGAGTGCTTCATGTTCCGACTTGTCTTGCTAATCGCAGGCGCTGTGATTTGTCTGGCGTCTTTGTCTTGCCAGAGTTATTCGACGGGTTTGCAACAAAGTGTCGCACGTGCCGACGAGACGGCGGCAACCGCAGCGCTGCGCACGATTGCGACTGCTCAACAAACCTATGCGGTCGGCAACGACGGCAACTATGGGAGCTTTCAACAACTCTGCGAGGCTGGTTATTTGGATGTGCGCTTTAATTCCGAAAAGCCGACGATAAAAGACTATGTTCTAACGATGGAAGTCGGCAAAGGCGCTGAAGGCCCGTACTTCAGGTGCAACGCCGATCCGGCAGGCAACGGCCCACCGGGCCGTCACTTTTACATCGACGGGACCGCAAACGTTCTGCACGTTAATGCAGCTCAGCCGGCTACCGCCGCCGATCCAATTGCCCAGCCTTAGTTTGTAACTAGGGAATGATTTCCTGTCCGGCAGCATCTCGTCGCAATTGCTCGATGATTGAGCGGATAGCCGGCGCCAGGCTTCCGTTGGGCGCTAGCGCGAGATACTTCTCATAGGCTGCAACTGCTTCTTTATACTTTTGCACACGCTCATATGCGGCGCCCAGCAGTTGATAAATCACCGGCTCAGAATCTGAAAGCTGGTCGATAGCTTTGCGGAACTCGGTGATCGCGTCCTCGTACTGGCCTTTGTCTTCAAGAACTCGCGCTAGTCCCACGTGGGCTTCGGGCTGAAACCCGTGAGCTTCTCTAATAGCGCGGCGGAATGATTGCACGGCCTCGTCGGTAAACGCAGCCTCACGATTAATTCGTCCCTCAACCGCTGAGGCTTCAGCATAAACCGGACGTGCGCGCCGCGCCGCCTGTATCTCTTCGAGCGCGGCCTGATACTGGTTTAAATCCAGCAGAACGCGCGCCAGACCCAGGTGGGCGGCGGCATGAGCAGGGCGCAGTTTGAGAGTTTCGCGATAGAGCTCTGCTGCTTTTTGTCTTGCGGCATCATCGCGCGCCTTGTCGCGCGCATCCTCGGCCTGCTGAAACATCAGCTCTCCCTGATCAGTGGTCCTGACCAGCTTTACTGCCAAACTTCGCTTTCCGGTCAGTAGTGGCATGGTCGCTTCTTTGAACCCCAGGGCCCGAACCCGCAGCACGTGGCGACCATTTGTGACGTTGTTTAATTCGATTTTGCCAGAGGCGTCAGCACTGCCACGTCGAATTTCGTCCAGCCAAATAATGGCGTTAGGTTCGGTGGTAATTGCGACCGATCTTGAAACAGTCGAAGGTGCTTGGGTCGTTCGCCGTTGCGAGATGACGGCGCTCGTGCCTAGAAGGGATAACACCACTAAAACGGCAAGGGCGAGGATTCGTATCTTCCTGCGATTTCTGCGAAACCGAGAGGCGGTTGCTCGATCTTTATGCAAAAACATAATGCTCACTAACAACTAACCGGCGCGGAACGGCTCCGCGCCACAGCGGTATTTTATTCTTCATGTTCTTCGCCCGTTACCCGACGCTTCCGCACCGATGGGTCTTCAGGCTCGCTCGGCGTACCAACCCCACCTGGTTGTCTGGTGACGGCGCGCGTACCAACTTCAGGGCGAAACTTTCCGCTCTCATCGTAAAGCCGCATGTATTGCAGCCGATTGCGCACAACGCCCTGCACGTAACCGCGAGTTTCCTTAAACGGAACTGCCTCGGCCCACTCATCCAATTCGGCGGGCAGCGACGCACGCCACTGTACGGCACGAATAGGACCGGCGTTGTAAGCCGCGGCCACATATTCGATACGGCCGAACTTGTCTATCTGGTCGCGCAGATAGGCAGTGCCGAGTTGTATATTCAAGCGCGGCTCGTAGAGCGACTCTTCAGTGATCGCCCGTTCCACGCCATATTTTTTTGCGGTCAACGTTCCGGTCGGCACCAGTAACTGCATTAACCCATAGGCCCGGGCAGATGAGCGCGCGCGCGACATGAAGACAGTCTCCTGTCGAATTAGCCCTGCAACCTGATAGGGATCGAGATTCCTGGCGCGCGACTCCTGAACAATGATGTCCCAGTAAGACAGCGGATAAAAGACGTCCCATTGCTCGCGCGTCAGTTCTGCAGGCTTCATCTGAGAGTAATCCGGGAAACTCTTCTTGAGCACGTTCAGCGCGCGTACATTATCTTCCTCGGAGCGATAGATGCGCGCGATTGCCAGATTCACTTTCGGACTATTCCCCGCCGACGCTGAGGCGAGGGCCAACTCTTCCAGCGCCCAATCGTTAAGTCCTACGTTATTTAGCTCGTCTGACTTAGCGATCAGCTTGTCTTCATTCGCGCCCGTTGTCTCTTCAGCAACCGTCACCGTCTGCAAGTTCGCTACCGCACGCCCCACGACCGAATCCGGAGGGAATGTCTTCAAAGGCACGGTGCCGACCCCGCTGCGAAGCATCGAGTCGAGCCGCTGCTTTGCGAGATAACCATACCAGTTGGCGTCGTAACGTCCCTGCATCGCCTGATAGAGCACGCGGGCTTCTGAAAGTTTGCCGGCGCGCTCCGAATCGCGCGCCGCCCAGTAGCCGGCGCGTCCGCGATTATCCGTGTTCTTATCCGCGTAATAGGCGAGATGTTCGGTTAACAGTTTCGAAGATTCCGAAAAGTTCTTAGCCTCGTGCGTCACCCAGGCCAGATCGAATTGCGCCTGCGCCACCTCACTCGATCCCTGATACCCGCTCACCGCCGCGTGTAGAAAGTAAGAAGCGTCAGTATCGTTGTTTGCGTCTTCAGCTATTTGTCCGACGCTCACCAGGGCGCGTGGCGTAAATGGGCTGGCCGGAAAACTGCGGCGCAGCTCTTCTGCTGTAGCACGCGCCTGATCCCATTGTTTGGCGCGAGCATAGGTTTGGGCGACGTTGTAAAGTGCTTCCGCGCGTGCTTCACCGGCCGACGAGGGAATAGTGTTCAGAGCGCTGATCGCCTCAGCTATCTTTCTGACGTTCGCCGCTGCAATCACGCGACGCAGTTGCGCTTCTGGGTTCGCTGTTTGCGGAAACCTGGCGAAGCTGTCGCTGTAGGCCGATAACGAGTCGGAAAACCGTTTTGCCTCGTAGAGCTTGTCAGCCCTGCTGATTGCTTCCTCGGCAGTTGCGGGCGAAAGTGTCGAACCCAGGCGCGCAATTGCTGTAGCAGCTTCCGCGCTTTCGGCGGAAGCGGGCGCATAAAAATACAGGCGACGGTAGGAAGCCAGCGCGCGTGCAGAGTCGGAAGTTTGTTCCCGGGCTCTGGCTGAAAGAAGAAGCGCTGCGGGATCGTCTTTAGACGCCAGGTCTTTCAGTAGCACGGGAACGGCGGTGACGTTTCCGCTGCGCATCAGGATATTGGCGACGCGGAGAGCAGCCTCACGCGCGCGCAACGAGCCAGGATAGGCTGATAGTAGTTGCTCGTAAGCTATGCGTGCTTCAGGCAGATTGCCGGCTTGCTCCAGCGCGCCGCCGCGCATGAAGAGCGCGTAATCACTGAGCATGCTGTAATCACGAATGATGCTGCTATCGAGGAGCGTGGCGGCGCCGTTGAAATCTTTCGCGTTAGTGTGAATGCGCGCCCGGACGATCCTTGCCAGCGCGGCGGCCTTGGTACGAGGAAAGTCGTACTCAATACGTGTAACTACGTCTTCAGACGGCAGTACGTCCGCGCGGGTCATCGCTCGCAGGTTTTCGAGGGCTTTTAATTCGGCGGGAGTTTGTTGGCGAGTCAGGCAACTGGCAGTCATGAACGCCGGTAGCGAAGCGCCGATAATTACGGCCAGACCGACGACAAGCAGCGTCAAACGATACTTTCCAAGTTTATTCACAAGCGCCCCAATGAAAACAGTTTCGAGTTTCGGGTCTGAATTTTAAGTTTGTCCCAACCGCCCGCTTAGATGCAATGGCAGAGCGATTTGGTTTAACTCAAAACTCAAAAGTTGAAACCCGAAACTCGAAAGTGTGTTTATGCAGAGACCGTGGCACCCGGATAGGCGCTGCCAAGCTTTGTCTCGTCTCCCTCGGCTAGGGTACTAACAAGTTCGTTGTGGAAGTAGTCGTAACGCTGAGCCACCTCAGGCTTAACACGCTTGTCATACATTTCGCGTGAGCGATCGATATATTCGCGCAAACGCTGATAAAGATCGCCCTGCAAGCGACCCTCGCTGACCTTCTGTTCGTTGTAGAGTTTGATTTCTGAAACCAGCAGCCGGGCAAAACGGCGCGCGTCATTATGCAGACGCCGCTCTTCTTCGCTTGCGACCTCGACCGGCAACTCAACGTCGGCCCCATATCTTCGCCGCGGGGTTCCCGGCACTGCTTCAGTTACTTCAGCAGGCGCAGGTTGCGGCAGAAGCCCCGAACTAGTCGATTCCATTGATACAGGCGCAGACTCAACTTCTTTCACCTCAGGCTCTGCGTAGATGTGCTCGGGCTCTTCCCACCGTGGCGCCGGTTGCGGTTCGACTTCACTGACCCGCGGCGCAGGAGCACTCTCTTCAACAACTGGCGTTATTTCGTCGTACTCCGCCGTCGGCGTGTAAGACCCGGCCGGTCGTTCGGCTGCTACTTCTCCTGCCGCCGGAGCAGGCTGAGGGGCAGCGGATTCCCTGACGGGAGCTGTGCGCGCAGCCAACAATTCCACCGCCATTGCGGCTACGCGAACCAACGTTTCGAGCGCTTCCAGATTGATCGCGTCCGAGTCGAGACCTGCCGAGTCTGCATACAACACGGCCACAGTGCGGTGGCGCACCACCAGCGGCACTGCAACGATTCGCGTGGGCGGCTCTTCGCCCAGGCGATTTAGGATCATATGATTTTCGGAGTGAGCGCCAGAGCTGCCGCTCCAGGTTTCCTGCGATCGCGCAGCTTGCCCGACTGCTGTATCGGCGGCAACGGGAAACGACATTTGGTGGATCGCGTTGTCACCGATTGTTCCTTCCAAGCCGCGCGCACGCCAGCCGATGCTCTGTGCACCTTTGACCACAAAGAATGCCACGCGGGGCGCAAATGTCGCGGCGCGATTGACGAGTATTTTCAGAATATTGGCCTGGGAGTCCTGCTCGTCGATTTCAGAGATTGCCGCCTTAACAATGGCCATGTCGCTCGAGGCCTTCGCGCGTGACGACTCGGCGGCGGCGAGCTCTATACCCTGCTCGTGCGCCGATCTTAGGTGCTCCAGAATTGAAACCGAGACGCCGCCATCAAGTTGAACCTCAGCCTGGCGGTCCAACAACCGGCTGAGCGATTCGTTCAGCTGGCTTTGAAGCGCTGCAATCTCTTGTTTAATTCCGCCAATGCGCCCTTCGATATAACTTTCAATTTCATGGCGCAAGCTCTCTTCAAGTTGTCCGCTAACCACAGTGTGTTTCCTCCTGAGAAGGATCTTTTTTTGACCGAGCGCTCCGGTGAGAATAGTACTGGGAATGAACGCTGATGAGACATGCGGGGGCGATCGTCTCTTTGCGATTATGGACGTGTGGTAATCGGCGAGTCAAGAAATCGTTTATAAATGCCGATTGACACCGTTTGTGGCCTACGTTATAAGTCCAAAAACGGACCGGCAGACCGAAATTTCAAGTCACAGGCCACGTAATGACCGCCACAATATTAATAGCTGACGACAATGACGACAATCGGGAGGTGCTCCAAATGCTGCTTTCGAGCGCCGGATACAAAGTGAAAGAGGCAAGAGACGGCCGGGAATGCCTGGCGATTGCCAGGAAGGAGACGCCGGATCTGATTGTCATGGATTTGTCGATGCCGGGGCTGGATGGCTGGGGCGTGTTTGAGGAACTGAAAACTGAGCAGCGCACTCGAGCCATACCCTGCATGGTTGTTACGGCCCACGCCGAACTCGACCGAAACCAGGCCCTCGAGACCGGATTCCAGGCATACATCTCCAAGCCCTTCAGTGGCGATAACCTTTTGAAGACTATTGCCGCAGTGCTATCCGTCGAAAACCCCGCCAGCTAAGCTTTGGGATATTCCCTGAGGGAAACCCGCCCGCGCCTTAGTTCACTCCAGGTCTTTGTGATATCAGGTTTTACTTCTCCGAAACTACAACTTGCTCGATCGATGGCGGCAACTGATGAAGCTCGCTGCGTGCAAATCCCGCGTTCGTAAACATCCGTTCCAACTCTGGAAATGTGTAGGCATCGCCCGCGGGTGTTCCACCCAGCATTGCCACGCTGAAAGCGGCGGCGTCAGGAGGTGAAATGCGATCCTCATTGGGAACAAACTCAAGTGTGACAGCGCGACCGCCATCCGCGAGCGCCGCATGAACTTTGCGCAAGAGCTTTTCGTTTGTTGCCGGATCGAAATGGTGCAGGAAGTTTGTCAGGAGAATGAGATCATATCCGCTGCCATAATCGACATCGAAGGCGCTGCCTTCGATAGTGGAGAACCGGTCCCCCACTCCAGCAGCCTCGGCGTTTTCGCGGGCGACCTCGAGCACACTCGGCCAATCGACAGCAACGACCGTGGCCTGAGGGTTGTTCTTCGCAAAAGCAATTCCGTAAAGTCCATGACCCGCCGCAATGTCGAGAATTTTTAGTTTGCGATCGGCTGCGGGGTCAACCAGCTTCGCCATCAGTTGCGCCGGCAATGCCATCATTGGCGCCATGCCGCGGGCAAACTTCACCCAGATCGGATTCTCCGGGGCAATCGTGCCGCCCCGGGCCATCGTCGTGCCGCCTTTGCGGACAGCCTCTGCAAAGCTCTTGAATCCTTCGGTCAGCTCAGGTGATGAAATGAATTCCGTAACGCTGCCAAGATAAGCCGGCGAGCGCTTGTCAAGAAACATGGCAGAGTCAGGCGTAAGGCTGTAGCTGTTTCCTTCCTTATTTAGAAAACCCATGATGCAAAGAAAGTCGCAGAGGATGCGGGTACCGCGTTCCGAGGCTTCGCATCTCCTGGCGATGTCGGCGGCAGTAGTCTTGCTCTCGCCGATTGCGGTGAAAATCTCGAGCTCGATTGCAGCCTTCAAGCCTTCGGTCCGCTGGTAAGCATTGATGGTTTGGAAAAACAATTGTGGTGATGGTTGCTGGGTTGCAGGACTGGACATAATAAATGCTCCCTGAAAATTTGTTTTGGATTGGACGAGTTAGTTTACAGCAAATGGACGGCTTCTCCCCACATTACTGCTCACCTCACCGCTCACTGCTCACTGCTCACTGTTCACTGCTCACTGCTTACGGTGTAAACATTCGGAAAAACTCAATTCCGGAATAGGTCATGCGCATGGGACGACCGTCAACAAAGGTATCAAAAGTAACCCGGTCCGCATCGCCAGGGTCATCCGCCGGACGGAACAAGTTTGGCCCAACGGCAGCGAGCGGTTGGTCGCCGCCGACGAGCAATTCACCCTTGCGAATGACAACCCGTGTACTTCCGTACCAGGGACTATCAGAATGAAAATGGCCCGTATACGCATCCCACTCTTTTGGATAGTCAATTTTTTTCGGTCCTGAATAGTGCTCGTTGGTCCACCACCTGGCCCCATGAAAGGCCTCGACAACTACATCTTTATCGCGCCCGAAGCTTAGTGGGAATAATTCAAAGTCCGGATGCTTAACCAGAAAAGTATCTTTGCCCGCCTGCTCCAGCACAATGCGCGATCCTGCATGATGCATAATGAGTTGGTCGCTCTCATTAGTTAACACAAGCTGCTTATCGGCCGGTGATGAAGCCGGCGCGAAACTGACCGCATATTCCGCCGCATTCTTCACAGATGCTGGTGATGGCAGCGGTGGCGGTGCGCCGGGCAACTCCTGATTGTTAGACGCCGCCGCCAGCAGTGCGAGCGCATAGCGAACCACTGCGACAGGCCGATAGCCGCCGGGGAGTCGAGCGGCATTCACCGACGCAAGGGCGGCTAACCCATCGGTCATATCAGCGTACATTGCGGAACTGAAAGCTACCATTCCGCCCGTATGCCGCAACAGTGTGTGGCCATTGGTGTCGCTTACCCAGAGCCCGTAAGCGTAACTCGCATCCTCACCACGAAACGTCGACTTGATAACCGGTCGGGTAAACAGGTCGAAGGATTTTTCCGAGAGTACCCGACCGTTTTTACCCGCTCCACGATTCAAAAGCGCCTGCAGATAATTGCCCATGTCGCCGGCAGTCGCGGCGATACTGCCGGCTGCTTCCGGCACTTCGATCCACGGGGCTTCGCCAAGTTTCCCGCGCAACGGGAAAGGTCGATCGGGATTAAGCGGGCCATAACCGACAGCGACCCGCTCGCGGATTTCATCCGAGATTACGGGTACGCTGGAGTTCATGCCCAGACGATTGAAGATGCGGGACCGCATCGCTTCTGCAAATGACTGCTTATCGTAAACGGTGAAAACCTGGATTCGACTTTGAGCCATGGCAGATAACTTGTAACCGGTTTCTGAAGATCAAGCTTGCCTTCCTCCGCCAGTTGCAGGACGGCCATGGCCACAAACGACTTCGAGATTGAGCCAATCTCGAAGAGCGTCTGCGGGCTGACCTTGATGCCCGCTTTCAGGTCGGCAAATCCGTATTGCGAGCTGCGCAAGAGACCGTTGCGATCTGATATTGCCAGGGTCATGCCCGGCACGCCGACTTCCGCCATGTGTCGTGCGATGTAATCATCGAGACGTTGATAGGCAGCCCGAAAACGATCGCCCGGGCGCTCGGTCGCTTGGGCCCAAACGGTGGCAGGCGTCGCATTGAGGGTAATTTCCCTGAGCAGCACTGCCCCCAGGCCGGTTTTGATTCCGGTGCTTAAAAGTTTTCGTCTGCTAATAACTGTAGGCATCGTCCAGGCTCTGGTTTGTGCGCTGGGAACTTGATCCTTTGACTAAAGCGCCGCCCTCGTAGTGAGAGCGGCGCGCTCTGTTATTTAACCCAGGACGGACTGACTGGCAACCTGGAGTTACCTTGCTTTTGGTTCGAGCACGATCTCGCGGGCCAGTCTGTCACCCATGACTTCGCGAATTTCTGATCTGTCTTTGTAACCTTGCATCTGTTTTTCATCGTTGCCAACCATCTTTTGCGCGAGGGCATCGCCCTTGTCTTCGTTGGCCTCCATAGTTGCCAGGTCTTTGTATTCGGTCATTAACATCACGTTCCAGTCCCCGGGGTTATGGCCTTCAGTGCCGATAACCTTGTAGGAAAGGATTAGTCCTTCTTTCTTTGCCGCCTCCTGGTTAGCCTTCCACGGTCCGGCCAGATAGTTTAGATACGCGGTATCCATCCCCGGCTTGATGCGGATAAAGGCAATGCTCCAAACTGAACCGTTGTGAAATGGTCGATTGACCTGGGCAAACACCGAAACTCCAACTATCAACACCAGCAGAATTATCGAACCAATTAACGTGCGTCTGAGATTCATATTGAGCTCCTCCCCGTACTGGGATTGGGGGGCTTAGGGGTTAGCGAGGTACGGGAGTCTCGCTGACTTTAAGCCTGGTAATAGGGCGAGAGTTTCGCCCGTGCCGCCGAAAACCTTAATTGTGTGCGCGGAATCTATGCAAAAAGCGGAAACCTGTCAATGGCTTTAGCTAGGCGGGCAGGCCCTGGCGAGCGATCTTCTCCATCAAGTTGCTGAACCGGTCCAGCTCGCCCAATGTCGTGTAAACATTGGGCGTTATCCGAATGCCCTGAAATTCTTCATGAATGATAGGCGTCGTGAAAATGCGATGCTTGTCGAACAGATAACTGCCAACTGCGCTGGGATTGGTCCCGTCAATATTCACATTGGCTATCGCGCATGATTGTTCCGGATCAAACGAAGTGTTGAAGCGGATCTTCGGAACGTCCTTGAGCCGGTTCATCCAGTACCGCGAAAGATACCTGAGACGCGCTTCTTTTCGTTTACCCCCAATGCCATTGTGAAACAGCAATGCCTCGCCGATTGCCAATTTGGGCGCGGCAGAGTGTGTGCCGATCTCTTCAAACTTGCGAATGTCATTAGCCTGTTTTGACTCCGCGGCCATCAACGGCCAAATTTTTGCGATCTTCTCGCGCTTGACATAAAGCAAACCGGTGCCCTTCGGCGCATACAGCCATTTGTGCAGGCTGGTGCCAAAGTAGTCACAGCCAAGGTCCGCCTGCTTGAAGTCAAACTGGGCGAAGGAATGTGCGCCGTCCACGATCGTTTCGATCCCTCTGGCGCGTGCCATCTCACAAACTGCTTTCACGGGCGTGATCTGGCCCGTGATGTTGACCTGGTGGGCCATCAAAATCAGCCGCGTGCGGCTGGTGATTCCGTTGGCAAACGCTTTGACGATCTCGCTCAGGTCCTTTGGCGGAATCGGAATCTTGATTAACTTTAGCGAGAGGCCTTCGCGCTTTTCCCGCTGGCGCAAGGTCGTCAGCATACGCGGGTAATCCTGAGTCGTGGTAAGAATCTCATCACCGGATTTGAAATCCATACCCATCAGCAAAACTTCCAGCGACTCTGAAGCATTGCGGGTTATGGCAATCTCTTCGCGCTCGCAGCCAAACATTTCCGCCAGGCCCGTGCGAATCGTTTCCGACTGGGGCTCCAGTATCTGCCACATCGTATAGGCCGTAGCGTCTTCCTGTTGCCAGATGTAACGGACCAGAGCTTCGGTGACTATTCGTGGGCTCGGGCTAACGCCACCGTTGTTCAAATTGATGATGCCGCGCGTAACGGAAAAAGCATTTTGAATCGCCGCCCAATAGTCTTCATCCATTGCGGCCTGTTCAGGCGTAAGGTGCGCCACGTGCTTCGAGGCTGCCAAGACCTCTTTGAGCAGTGATGTCACGGTAAGGGAAGAAAGCGTCGCCAGACCGAGTCCCTTGCTGGCCAGAGAAACGAAGTTGCGACGATTGAAAGAGGAGCTGGTCATTTATGATTCACCTCACGATCCTGAGCCCGGAAAAATCGCCAGGATTCACGAGTTTAACCGGATAGGCTCCCGGCTTCTTCTGAAGTTCAAGGTTCTGGATCACGTCGATCTTGTTAATCCTGTGGTCTTGTTATTTCGCTTCGTAAACAATCTCGCCGCCGATCACTGTCATCATGCAGTGAGTTTTCAGGATCTCCATTTCCGGAATCTTCATGATGTTGGCCGACAGTATCGTGAAGTCGGCGAACTTGCCGGCCTCTATCGAGCCACGCAGCTTTTCTTCAAAAGCAGCATAGGCCGGCCAGATGGTGAACATCTTCAGCGCCTGTTCGCGCGTGGCTGCTTCTTCCGGATGCCAACCTGCGCCAGAAAAGCCCTTCATGTCTTTGCGCGCTACAGCAGCGTAAAACTCGATCATCGGTTCGCCTCGCTCAACTGGTGCGTCAGAGCCGCCGGGAACAATCGACCCCGACTTGATGAAACTCTGCCACGCGTACGCGCCTGCGAGTCGTTCGATTCCCAGCCGTGCCGGAGCGAAATGTAAATCACCTATAGCGTGCGATGGCTGCATGGAAGGGATGATACCGAGCTTTGCAAATCGTGGAATGTCAACCGGATTAACTATCTGCGAATGCTCTACCCGCCAGCGCGGTGCCTTAATCTTCCACTCGGCCTTTGGCACAGCCTGCATGGCCTTTTCATATTGATCGAGAATAAAGCGGTTGCCACGATCACCGATGGCATGTGTTTCGATCTGAATTCCCTTCCGCAAAGCTTCGCGCAATATCGGTTGCAGATCCTCTTCTTTGATTGTTAAGAATCCTGAAGTTTCCGGCTTGTCGGAATACGGCTGCAGCAGCGCCGCACTGCGCGATCCCAGCGAGCCGTCGGCGTAAAGTTTGAGGGTGCGGACGGTCAGATGATTGTCGTCGGCGCCGATGATTGGGCCATCCTGTAACAACCGCTGCGCCTCTTTCCCTGGCGCCGACAGCGCCTTGTAAATGCGCAACTTGATTTCTCCCGCGGCGTGCAGTTTTTTGAAAATCTCGACTTCCGCAAAACTGCCGCCGGGATCCTGCACTTGCGTCCAACCGAGTTGGATGTCGCGCTGCACTCCGAGAACGACGGCCCGCTCTGCGTCCGCAGCCGTCGTGGGCGGAATATGCCGTTGCACCAGATCCTGCGCGGCATCGAGCAGCATGCCGTTTGGCTCGCCACTCTGCTTGTCTTTCGAAATTTCGCCACCAAAAGGGCTCGGTGTGTTTTTGTCAATTCCCGCAATCTTTAAGGCAGCACTGTTAGCTATTGCGCCGTGTCCGTCTGCGCGATCCAGAAAAACGGGATTCTGCGGTGAAACCCTGTCGAGGTCCCACCGCGTGGGAAACACCGGCGGCGTCCAGAACGTTTCGATCCAGCCGCGACCGGTAATCCATTCGCCCGGCTGTTTCTGATCTACGCGTTCCTTAACCTTTGCCAGAAACGCCTCCAGGCTGGTTATTCCTTCGAGGTTGAGCGTCATCTCACGAAAGCCGACTCCGGAAAGGTGATGATGAGCGTCAGTCATTCCAGGCAGCATCGTCTTTCCATTTAGATCTACGACTCGAGTATTCGGACCCACATAAGCCTGCACCTCGCGACTGGAGCCAACGAAGACGATTCGATCGCCCTTCACCGCCACTGCTTCCGCAGTCGGCCGGGCATCATTAGCGGTGTAGATGTTGCCGTTTTTGAACACCAGATCGGCGAATGCCTTCTTTGCAGGTTTAGCGACGACAAGGGCCGAGACGAGAACGATCAGGAGACCGGCGAGAACTTTCATAGGATTGTGACTAAAACTGGCGGAAGATTTGGTCGCAGAACGAAAGTCTTATACCACTTGCTTAGGAGAAACTGTAGCCTCAATTCGAATGCGTTACAGAACCGAGCGCGATAGCGCCGGATGCTTTGAGTCAATGCAGGTGATGGGCTGGCGGTCCGCTGAGCTACATATCTGGAGCAATCGGCTTAATCCCAAAGTCGACTTCAGCACCCGGCGCTATCGCGCTCGGTTCTGCAAAGCGTCCTAAACTCCTAACTGACCCATTACGTACGTTTGACTCAACTGCCGGTAAATCTTGGTTTGCACTATAATCGCTAAAAGAAAGCAACAATTATTTCCTTTTGGAGCTGGCCATGAAAACTGAAACTCTAAACCTAAACACTTCGCACGGAGTAACTAAGGCCTACGTTGCGCGGCCGGAAAACGGTGCGGCCGCGGCCGTCATACTCATTCAGGAATATTGGGGTATCAACGACCACATCCGCGACATTGCCGGGCGCTATGCGAACGAAGGTTACCTGTGCCTCGCTCCCGATCTTTATCGCGGCAAACTCGCGAAGAACACCGAAGAAGCAGGCAAACTGATGCGCGGTCTAGCGCTTGAAGATGGTTTGGAAACGATTCGCGAAACACTTGCGGAAGCGAAGCGCGCGTACAAGGTCCGGAAGATCGGCATTACCGGTTACTGCATGGGTGGCACGTTTGCGCTGCGTGCAGCTTGTGAGCTTGGCGGCCTGGCGGCAGCAGCACCCTTTTACGGCGACATCCCTGAAGAGAGTGTGCTGAAGAAGTTGAAAGTGCCCACGCTCTTCATTGCCGGAAGGCGTGATGCCTGGATAAATCCGGAAAAAGTGAATGGCTTGATTAAAGCCGCGCACAAATACGATCTGCCGGTCGAAGTCGTCACTTATGATGCCGATCACGCATTCTTCAACGACACGCGACCAGAGGTTTACGATGCGGAGGCGAGCGCCGATGCCTGGCGCAGAGTGCTGGGGTTATTCAAAAAACATCTGTCGATTGCGATGCCAACTGGCGCGTAAACGTGACGGCTTTGCCGCCTGATGCACGGTGTTGCAAGCTTCTAAGGCGCTTTGCTCTGATGGAACTTCGATGGCACGTTTTCGCGGCCCCACTTCATCGTGCGGCTCATCCAGACAAGTTCGTCCAGGAATTCCTTCGCGCGTTTCTCAAAGGCGGGATCCAAAAGCTTCCCTTCAGCATCAAACGTCCTCTGCACAGTGGCAAAATTGAGATCGGCAAAAGTAACTGCGAGCCCGAGCTCGCGCACCATCGGCACCATTGTCTCGATCACGCGCGTCCCACCCCATGGTCCGACCGAAACGCCAACTAACGCCACTGCCTTGTGAATATATTCCGGCAAGAGCAGGTCAAGCACTGCTTTCAGAGAACCAGGGTAACCATGATTGTATTCCGGGCTGACTATTACCAGCCCATCTGCGTTGACGATCGCGTCGCGCCACTCCGGAAACAGGTCCTTGAGAGCCTGACCGTAGTCGTCATGCGGCAGCGCGAATTCGCTTGCATCAAATAATTTGGTCTGAATCTCCGGGCGCTTTTCCATTTCACTGACCAGCCATTTTGCAGGGTGGATGCTGTTGCGACCTTTTCGATTCGTTCCTAAAAGCACCGGCAGAAATAATTTTTCCACTGCGACATCTCCTTCATGCATATCGCTAGTTCCGAGGAGCGACTCAGACGCTCATTTGCCCCTCAGCGGTCACTCGCTGGTATCCAAAAACGATTTTAGTTCCTCTCGAGTCGGCAACGCGGTGCGCGCGCCGAGCTCGCGACATTTCAGCGCCGCTACCGCATTCGCGTATCTCAAACTAGTCTCAACATCTTCATCGTT
>DATGYM010000005.1:0-52731 GCA_035297925.1 Pyrinomonadaceae bacterium
AATGCGGTTCTTAAGCGGCGAGAAAGCCAGGGGCTTCACATCGATATCAGGTGTGATTCCGCCGCCGCCGTAGAAGACGCGGCCTGCGGCCGTCTTCACTGCGGGACCGTTTTGCGGGTGAGGCGTCGGCGAAGCCTGAGCTAAAGCTGCGACGTTATTTCGCGTCCCCGGTGCAGGAGATGCCTGGGGCTTCGTCTCATCCTCGTCGTGCCGCGTGTAATAGTCGTAAAGGGAGCCGCTGGAATAGTCGCGCTGCAAAGAGCGTCCATAAGGCGTGTAGTAACGGGCGGTGGTCAGCGTCAAGCCGGTATTAAACGGCAGCAGGAACACATGCTGGACCAGGCCCTTGCCGAAACTCGTTTCACCAACAATTAACCCCCGGCCGTGATCTTGAATGGCGCCGGCCACGATCTCCGAAGCCGAGGCTGTGCCGCGATTGATCAGAACGACGAGTGGTACGTCCTCGGGATCGGAACCGGTGGACCTGTAAACTATCGGATCACTGTATTCAGTGCGGCCTTTGACGGAAACTACCACCTGACCACGCGGCAAGAATTCGCTGGCTACGTCAATCGCCTGGTTAAGTAGTCCGCCCGGATTTCCGCGCATGTCCAAAATCACCTGACGCATGCCCTGGCTCTTCAATTTGTCCAACGCTTCGCGCAACTCTTCATCGCTTGTGCTTTGGAAACCACCCGTCAAACCAATGTAACCAGTGCCGGGTCGTAACATATAAGCATTACGTATCGACGGCAGAGGAACCGAATCACGAATGATTGTGAAATTCAGAGGCGCTTCCGAACCCGCGCGATCAACCTTAATCGTTACCGGTTCGCCTTTGCCGCCCCGCACCTTTTTTGAGACCTGCTCGCTTGTCCACTCGCGCGCGTCCTGACCGTCCACTTCCAGAATGCGATCGCCGTAGCGCAATCCAAGCCGGCCCGCCGGCGTGCCTTCCACCGCAGACTGGATGTAAACACCGTCACGATGCTGCACGATGGTTACGCCGATGCCGTAAAAGCGTGAATCCTGATCTTCTTTCAGTTTCTTGAATTCGTTGTACGGGAAGTACATTGAGTGGGGATCAAGAGTGGATAGCATCCCTTGAATCGCCGCCTGCGTCGCCTTGTCATAGTCGATGTCGCCGGCATATTCGACCGTGATTGCATTAACGGCCTCGTTGTAATCCTTTTCGATGTCGTCGGCTTCAGTGTAGGAAACGGCCCCGTTGGGAGGCACGCTGTGGCGGAAACGGCGCGAGCGACCGATCGTGCCGCCAACGAGGGCGGCGATCAAAATAAGCACACTGGCAATGATAGTGAATCGCCTGGTCATAATCTGCGGTCAACCTCAGCACGGACTCGCGCGCCGAGCATGAATATTATCACAACCTCCTTTCTTACTCAGAAAGGCGAGACCTGCCTGGTGTGATATATTCGCTTAATAAGATGGCGCTATCACTGTCAATAGTTGTTCCCGCCTATAACGAAGGCGTGCGACTGGGAAAATCCTTGCGCGCGATAGTCGACTATTTAAACGATTACGCCCCTGAGTCGGAGCTGATCGTAGTCGATGATGGTTCAACAGATGGCACGGCGGCCACGGCGCGGCGGGAATTAAGGGACTCCGGCACCGTGCATACGTCGGTGATCAGTTACCAGTCGAATCTGGGAAAGGGGCGGGCGGTACGACTTGGATTGCTGGCTTCACGCGGTGATATCTCTTTATTCACCGACGCGGACCTCTCGACTCCTATTACCGAGGCGCCGAAATTAATCGATCCAATCCTGGCCGATGAATGCGATCTGACGTTTGGTTCGCGTGCTCTCGATCGCAGCCTGATCGGTGTGCACCAACCGTGGCGACGCGAACAGGGCGGGCGGGTTTTTA
Organism: Pyrinomonadaceae bacterium; assembly: GCA_035297925.1. Lineage (GTDB taxonomy): Bacteria > Acidobacteriota > Blastocatellia > Pyrinomonadales > Pyrinomonadaceae > PSRF01. Next base: position 1,891 of record DATGYM010000005.1, read on the forward strand.
ATCTTGCTGTCAGGCTCGCAACCGGTCTTCCCTTCTGGGACACACAATGCGGTTTCAAGGCATTTCGCATGAGCGTGTGCCGTCCGATTGTGGAAGGAGCAACGATAGATCGTTTTGGTTTCGACGTGGAGCTGCTTTATGTCGCTTATCGCGCCGGCCTGAGACTTAAAGAAATTCCGGTGCGTTGGGACCACGCGGAAGGCAGCAAGGTTAACGTGGCCAGCGATAGCTTGAAGATGCTCAGCGAGGTCGGCCGCATTCGTCAACAGGCACGGCGAGGAGTTTATGACTGGGCCATCAAGGGTGTGCAGGACATACAGGCGAGTCAACACCAAACAGCCGCCGGGCGCAGCGTAAACTGTTAGTTGCTGCCAAAGTCAGAACCGGATCGCTACCTAAAGCTCGTCTTTCGGGGCAGTAGCCCAACCGTCAGGGAGGGCTCAAGGGATGTTCGGGGCAGTAGCCCGACCGTGAGGCAGGGCTCAAGGGATGTTCGGGGCAGTGGCCTGACCGTCAGGGAGGGCTCAAGGGATGGTTCGGGGCAGTAGCCCGACCGTGCGGGAGGGCTCAAGCGATGTTCGGTGCAGTAGCCCGACCGTGAGGGAGGGCTCAAGCGATGTCCGGGGCAGTAGCCCGACCGTCAGGGAGGGCTCAAGGGATGCTCGGGGCAGCAGCCCGACCGTCAGGGAGGGCTCAAGGGATGCTCGGGGCAGCAGCGTCACCATTATCGGAACCCGGGCCGGTAGCGACCGGCCAGATGTTCAACGTACGAGATTGAGCAAATGAATGCGACGCTTAAAGAGTCCTCTGCCGAAGTTGCGTCTTTGGCCGGTCGTTACCGCTCCCGGCTCTGATACGGGCCCTTTGTTGATACGCTGTTAGTTTGCGGGCCGCTTCCACGCAAGCCAATGGTGTGCGTTACAATCCGAAGAAAATGACTGCTCGTCTTAACGTCAACATCGATCATGTCGCTACCGTCCGGCAGGCGCGCCGCGCCCCCGAACCGAGTGTCGTCGCAGCAGCGATGATGTGTGAACAAGCGGGAGCGGACGGGATCACGGTCCATCTGCGAGGCGATCGACGGCACATTCAGGACAGCGATCTTCACGCGTTGCGCGCGAGCGTCACCACCTATCTGAATATGGAGATGGCAGCGACCGAAGAGATGCTGAAGGTTGCGCTTGAGGTTCGACCAGACGCTGTGTCACTCGTGCCGGAGAACGCGAACGAAATAACTACTGAAGGCGGACTGAACGTCAGCAGCAACATCGCCATCGTGCGAGCCGCCGTGGGTCGATTGCGACAGGCTGGCATACTGGCCAGCCTTTTTATAGATCCGGATCCAAAGCAGATTGAGGCAGCACATAGCGTCAACGCGCAGCAAATCGAGTTATGTACCGCACCTTACGCCGATGCAACTCTGGGCAGCAACGGTTTTCATGGCGAGGGCGCATTGCGAGTGGGCCAGGAATTGCGCCGGCTGCGCGAAGGCGCGGCGCTGGGCACGCAGTACGGCTTGTTAATCGCGGCAGGTCACGGCTTGACTTATAGAAATGTTGGCGCAGTGGCAGCGATTGCCGAAGTCGCCGAATTTAATATCGGGCACAACATTATTGCCCGCTCAATCTTTATCGGGCTGGAACGAGCGGTTACGGAAATGCGCGAAGCGATCAAGTCGGGATGTTAATAACTGAAGTTGTAAACTTGTACTTCAGAGTTCAAACTTTAGTTTGCTGTTTCTAAGAAACAAACTAAAGTTTGAACTCTGAACTGTTTTGTGGAGTCTGAACTGTAGGCGCTATTTGCGCGATGCGCCGCCCGCTAGTTGCAGGCGAACAACTGAGCGCTCGAGTTTGGCGCGAGCCTGTTCAAAGTCCTCTTCCGTTCCATTCCACGCAGTCAACTGTTTCTCCACGTGTTCGCGTGCCAGCCGCGCGCGCGCTGCATCAATCTCTTCGGGGCGCTCAGCGATCTCAGCCAGCACGGAAACCACATCGTCTTTGATTTCGATGAAGCCACCGGAAACGTGCAATTGCTGCGTCTGTCCACCGCTGGTGTAAGACAAAACGCCGGTTTGCAATTGTGAGATTAGCGGGGTGTGTCCCGGCAGGATGCCGAGCTCCCCGCCAAGGCCGGGCGCGGTGACCGCATCAACCGATTCGGAGAGCACGCGCCGCTCCGGTGTTACTACCTCGAGTTGGAGTTGAGCCATAGATAAACGTTGAACTCTGAACGATGAATGATGAGTGATTCACTTACTATTGCGCGATGGTCTTTCCTTTTTCAACGGCCTCTTCGATTGTGCCAACCATGTAGAAGGCCTGCTCCGGCAAATCATCGTGCTTGCCATCGACGATCTCACGGAACCCCTTGATCGTGTCTTCCAGCTTCACATACTTCCCTTCCAGACCAGTGAACTGGGCCGCCACGAAGAATGGCTGCGAAAAGAATCTCTGAACCTTGCGCGCGCGCGAAACAATTAACTTGTCTTCGTCGGACAATTCGTCGAGACCAAGAATAGCGATGATGTCCTGCAGGTCTTTATAGCGCTGCAACACTCGCTTCACATCCTGCGCAGTGTTGTAGTGTTCCTCGCCGATGATGCGCGGATCGAGAATTCTCGAAGACGATGACAGCGGATCGACTGCCGGATAAATGCCCAGCTCCACAATCTGTCGGGAAAGGGCGGTTACGGCGTCGAGGTGAGCAAACGTTGTGGCGGGAGCGGGATCGGTATAGTCGTCGGCCGGAACGTAAACCGCCTGGATCGAGGTAATCGATCCTGTTTTGGTAGACGTAATGCGCTCCTGCATCTCGCCCATCTCTGATGCGAGGTTGGGCTGATAACCGACAGCGGAAGGCATGCGCCCGAGAAGTGCCGACACTTCAGAGCCTGCCTGCGTGAAGCGAAAGATATTGTCGATAAACAACAGTACGTCGAGGCCCTTGTCGCGGAAATATTCAGCCACCGTCAAACCGGAAAGCGCTACTCGTAGGCGCGCCCCGGGCGGTTCGGTCATCTGGCCGTAGATCAAGGCCACCTTCGACTGCTCCAACGCTTTCATGTCTACCCTCGTCATGTCGAATTCGCCGGTATCATGAAAGTGCTTATTAAAGTTCTCGCCAAATTGGATGACCTGGGATTCGACCATTTCGCGCAGCAGGTCGTTTCCTTCACGAGTACGCTCGCCGACTCCGGCGAAAACCGAGAAGCCTGAGCGCGCCTTCGCGATGTTATTAATGAGCTCCATCACGATTACAGTCTTGCCCACGCCCGCGCCGCCGAATAGTCCGATCTTGCCGCCGCGCACGAACGGCTGAATCAAGTCGATAACCTTGATGCCGGTTTCAAACATCTGCAATTCCGTCGATTGCTCTTCAAATGTGGGAGCATGGCGGTGAATCGGATATCGTTCGGTGTGTTTGACAGGGCCGAGGTTATCTACCGGCTGTCCAATAACGTTGAGCACGCGCCCCAGAGTTCCTTCGCCTACCGGCATTGTGATGGGACCGCCGGTGTCAATAGCCTTCATGCCGCGTACCATGCCGTCAGTCGGCAACATCGACACGGTTCGCACTCGGCCTTCGCCAAGGTGCTGTTGCACTTCAGCGATCAAATCGATCGCAGTGGGAACATCAAATCCTTCTGACACGATGCGCAGCGCCTGATAAATGGGCGGCAAATGCTTTGCCGGAAATTCAACGTCTACAACGGGGCCAATAATCTGCACGACACGGCCGGTTGCTGCACCGTTGGTAGTCGTATTTTCGCTGGACGTAGCCATACTTTCGTTCTGCTCCTTATGGGTGCCTATGAAGGCGAAAACTGGCAGGATTTAAAGCCAGTCAAGATAGCATAGGGCGAAAGTTGCGCCAAGCGGGCGTCTCCGGCACATGGATTTTCATTCACACAATCGACTGGCTTCACAGCCGAAGGCGCAGAGCACGCTAAGGCAACCGCAGCAGCTGAAACGGTGACATCACCTTAAGTTCTAAGGCTGCCAATCGGGCCCACACCGGTAGTTTGTGTTTCAAGCTCAGTAAGACACTCGCGCAGTTTATCTCTGTGTGCAGATAAATCCTTATTGTACGGGCCGCCGACTATTGTTAGCATGGCGACGGAGCGGCGTCGTTCCCACAACCCCGATGTTGACAAGCCTGCTTTTCCGGTGCAGCCATAGACCGCAATTTCGCATCAGACCGTTCGCCCGATGCGGCGCTGTTTTTCGGACGTAAGGCTCATTTTTAAAATATCATCCTGCGCGCTATCTATTGTCCTCTCAACGGGCATTCAGTTTTCGCCCGCAGTTTTCATAACCCAGGAGAATTAGAAGTGAAGTATTACAGTTTCCCCTCGCGCACCTCACCAACAAATAAAATAACCAGCCAGCTTACTCGCACACGCGCCCTGTTGATCCTGACGCTACTGGCTGCCCTTGCAAGCCTGCCTTTCTACGTTCTTGCGCAGACCGACACCGCACCGGCCAAGGCCAGGCGCTCCGCCGGCTATCGCGAGTATGGAAATGGTGCCTTTGTAATCACTCAGGGAGGCGATGGCAAGACCGTCTGCCGCGCTGCGACAGCGGATGAAGTGCGCATACTCAATTCTGCGCCGGCGAACCCCGCACTGCACCAAATCAACCATCTGCAGACCGACTCAGTGGCTTCCAATCAGATTGAATCAGCGACGGGCTTGACGATTGTCCTGCGGGCAACGAGCCAGCTCGAGGCAAACACGGTGGCCAAAAATGCGTTCATCGCGGCAGCGGCGAAGTGGGAATCACTTATCAAAGACCCGATCACGATCAATCTTGACGTTGATTTCGGCACAACCTTTTTCGGTACACCTTTCTCGGGAGCGACGGTTTTGGGAGAGACGCAGTCACAACTGTTGTACAGTCCGGGAAACTACACGGACATACGTCAGCGGCTTAACAATCATGCTACCGGAACAGAGTCTTCCCTCTATAACGTCCTGCCTGCTACGAGCGTGCCGACAGACATAGGCAGCGTGGACACTGTCTTATTGTCCAGTCCCCTGCTGCGAACACTGGGTATATTGCCCGCAGTCGCCGATGATTCCGAGGAGGGCGACATCGGACCGGCTCCGCGCATCGGCTTTAATTCCGGCTTCGGCTTCGACTTTGATCCGAATAACGGCATCAGCTCAAACTTGACCGATTTCGATGCCGTTGCCGTCCATGAGATGGGGCACGTACTCGGCTTTAATTCGCTGGTCGGTGATCGTGAGCAAGTTCCGGACGATCCGCTGGCAGTCAGCGTATGGGACATTTTCCGCTTCCGGCCCGGCACGGCGAGTCTCAACACCTTCAGCACGGCACAGCGAATTCTCTCCTCCGGCGGCATGCAGGTGCATTTTAGCGGCGGCCCGGAGTTCGGACTTTCAACTGGCAGACCTGATGGCACCGGCGGCGACGGAAACCAGGGCAGCCATTGGCAGGATGATCAAGACACGTCGCACTATCTGGGCATCATGGATCCCACGATTGCTCGTGGCCAGCGCGAGACGATGACGACTAACGACGAACAGGCGATCGACGCGTTTGGATTTACGGTCACGCCAACCACGCCTCCGCCTAACGACGCCTTTGCCAATGCGCAAACGATAGCGGGCGCATCAGGAAGCGTGAACGGTACGAATATCGGCGCAACTAAAGAAGCGGGTGAACCAAGCCATGAGCCTCTGGGCAATCCCGGTGGCCGCTCGGTCTGGTATCGCTGGACGGCGCCGTCTAGTGGCAATACTACTTTCACCACAGCAGGCAGCACTTACGATACGTTGTTGGCGGTATATACCGGATCAAATGTCAGCGCGCTTACTTCCATCGTTAAGAATGACGATGTGAGTCCCGGGATTACTACCAGCATCGTGCAGTTTAGTGCAGTCGGCGGTACCACCTATCAGATTGCAGTTGACGGATTCGATGGCGATCAAGGCAATATCACGCTTAATTTCCATCCCACCAACACAGTGCAATTCACCGTCAACAACAACAATGCCACTGAAACTCCCAACGCGACTACGAAAGTAGATCTCACCGTCACACGCACTGGCATCACGACCAGCGCGGCAACCGTGAATTATGCAACCAGCGACGGAACCGCCAGCGACCGCTCGGATTATGAAACCGCGCTCGGCACCCTGACCTTTGCCGCGAATGAGACATCCAAAACCATCACCGTCTTTATTGTTGACGATGCCTACGGCGAACCAGCGGAGACATTCAACGTCAATTTGAGCAGTCCAAAAGGTTGCACCCTGGCTTCGCCTGCGACTGTCCTCATCAACATCACCAGTAATGAAGATCTCAATGGCGCTAATCCTGTTAAGGACGCCAGCTTCAATACAGACTTTTTTGTGCGCCAGCACTATGTTGACTTCTTCAACCGCGAGCCTGATGCCGGCGGCCTTGCCTTCTGGAAAAACCAGATTGACGAATGCATTACGCAGGAATGTCGCGAGGTGCGCCGCATCAATGTCTCGGCCGCATTCTTCCTGTCCATTGAATTTCAACAGACCGGCTATCTGGTTGAGCGGCTCTACAAGGCCGCTTACGGCGATGCCCAGAGTACGTCCACGCTGGGCGGCATCCCACATACGCTTTTGGTGCCCATTGTTCGGCTCAACGAGTTTCTGCCCGACACGCAGCAGATCGGACGCGGCGTGGTTATCGGCCAACCGGGCGCAGAGCAGGTCTTGGAGCTTAACAAGCAGACTCTGATTGCCGAGTTTGTGCAGCGCGCACGCTTTCTGACGGCTTTTCCGCTGTCGCTGACGCCGGCTCAGTTTGTCGACAAACTCAACACAAACGCCGGTGGCGTACTCTCACAGTCAGAGCGCGACACGCTGGTCAACGACCTGACGGCGGGCACAAAGACGCGCGCCCAGGTCTTGCGGGCAGTGGCGGAAGATCCGGACCTCTTTGATGCTGAAACCAATCGCGCTTTTGTGTTGGCCCAGTTCTTCGGTTACCTGCGGCGCAATCCGAATGACGCACCGGAAGTGGGTCTGGACTACACCGGCTATGACTTCTGGCTCGGCAAGTTGAATCAATTTAACGGCAACTTTGTGAATGCCGAGATGGTCAAGGCCTTCATCGTTTCCGGTGAATACCAACAGCGCTTCGGCCCCTGATTCCTGCAGCGCAACGGACATTGATCGCAATCCAGAGCACGGCAGGCCGTGCTCGGACCACTCTGCGTCAGCGCGAGTTGACCTAATTCGCGATTGAAATTAGGTCACCACTCGTCAGCGAGGCCGGTGGCTATTTTTTCTGTTCCTTCTTATCATTCATAGGTTCTGATTTAGACAAGGAGTTACCCCCAAAGATGCGCCGAGTTGCCCTGGTCCTCTCTATTACCCTCACATTGTTCGCATGTTCGATGTTCGCAGGATCTGTATTGTCCAGCGCGAATGAACAGCCCAACCCAGGCAAACCAAGTCTCATTAACGTCTCATCCGGCTCAAATCAGCAGGGGACAAACTCGCACCCCTACGACGATGGCTATGCTTTGCCGCAGACTAACGCCCAGGCCAACACCTCTGACGAAGGCGAAGATCCTGATATGCCAAAGGGTAGACGAGGCGGCTTGGCAGGCATCGATGAGCAAACATACCTTCGACTGCGCGATGAATACATCGCCCGAAGACGCGGCCTCGAACCTGGCCATCTTGTCGATCCCGGAGCACGCGGCCGCGCTATAAGGCAGATGCAGGTACAAGAGGCCTTGCAAGCCGAAACCGCTAAACGTCTTCAGTTGCAGGGCACAGCCAATTTCGAACCGAACGCCGTCAACGCCGTTTGGACGGCGATTGGTCCAGCCCCGCTGCCAAACGGATCCGGTAACCAGCGCGTGACGGGGCGCGTTACCGCTGTCGTGGTGGATCCCACAAACTCAAACAAGGTTTATTTAGGGACGGCCCAGGGTGGCGTGTGGCGTTCGCTTGATGGCGGCGCAAACTGGGTGAACATATTTGATGATGCCCTGTCGCTTGCCGTGGGCGCCCTGGCTCTGGCCCCGTCAAATCCAACTATCCTTTACGTCGGCACCGGTGAATCAAACCGCAGTGGCGATTCATTTTTTGGCGTCGGACTCTATCGCATTGATAACGTCGATACCTCCGCAACCCTGGTTGGCCCAATCAATCCTGCTTTTTCCTTCAGCACCGGCAGCGGCACGGTAAATACGACGACGTTCGCGGGACGCTCGATCAGCCAGATTGTGGTCCACCCATCGCAGCCGGGAACAATCTTCGTCGGCACCTCATCCGGAGTCGGCGGTAGCGGCTCAAATTTCTTTTCGGCCTCCATACCGCCACTCGCGTTGCTGGGGGTCTATCGCTCAACCAATGCCGATGGTCCTGCGGGATCAATCACTTTTCAAAAACTGGCCGTCGCAACCGCGGGCGGCAGTCTTGATGTTCCAGCGACGGGCAATCGCCGCATCAGCGATCTGATAATGGAGCCCGGCAATCCGGACAATCTTATGGTGGGGGTTTTTGGCTCGCCCGCCCCCAATGATGGCGGGATCTTCCGATCGACAAATGCAACTGCGCCCAATCCTACCTTCACACAGGTGTTACAAATCTCGATCGATCGGATTCAGTTTGCTATCAACAAGAATCCGGATTCCGGCGTCGTCAAGGTGCTGGCTGCCACAGGCGAGGCTCCCAGTTCCACCAGTTGCTCTTCAACCACGCAGATGGGCGTTCTCAGGCAGTCAGTGGACGGCGGAGTTACCTGGCCGAGTTCGGATGCTACGGCAACAACCGGCGGAATCCTTGTCGATGCAGGAGGCTTCTGCGGCGGGCAATGCTTCTACAATGTCACTGTGGGGATCGATCCTAAGAATGCAAACTCCATCTATCTCGGCGGCAATGTTCAGTCGATATGCTCGGGTCTGATGTTAAGGTCTACGAATGGCGTCACCTTCTTAAACGATGCCAGCGGGCTCCATGCCGACTCTCACGCTATTTTCTTTGATCCGCTAACCAACCCTTCGACGGTCTTCACTGGAAACGACGGCGGCGTTTGGAAACGATCGGCCGATGCAACGGTTGGCACCCTCTGGACAAATCTAAACAGCGCGCCGCTTAACACACTGCAATTCGAGAGCGTGGCCGTCCACCCAATCGATCAGTTCATGACGATTGGCGGCACGCAGGATAACGGCACCGAGGCGCAAATCGGTTTTAGCGGCAACTGGACGAACGCCGAAGGCGGAGATGGCGGGTATGCTTTGATCGATCAAAGCGCGACCGACATCAGCAACGTCACGATGTATCACACCTTTTTCAATCGTTCCGGGATTCAAATTGGCTTTGACCGCATCATCAACGTACCCAACTGTCTCCCGATCAAGGATTCCTGGCCCGCGCGCGGCGATTTTGGAATGCCTGACCAACCGGCCCTGGCCTGCGACGGCACGCCTTTTCTGCTTAATAACGGTATCGACAGAAGCGATAACGTTTTGTTCTACGCTCCAATGGCCTTGGGCCCGGGCGCACCCAACACGGTCTACTTCGGCACAGACCGCTTGTACCGTTCGAGCGACCGTGGCGACCATATGATTGTCGTGAGCCAGGCTCCCGTCTCCGGGGTGGCGCCAATCAGTACCATCGCTATCTCGCCAGAGGACGATGCTTATCGCGTGATCGGTTTGCAGAGCGGGCAGGTGTGGGCGACGTCGACTGGATCGGACAACCTGGTGAATATTACGAGCGGAGCGTTTCCCACAAATCCCGCGAGTGCGGCGAACAGGTTTGTCGGCCGCGCCGTTATCGATCCCAACAACAAAAATGTCGCGTACGTGGCGTTTTCTTATTTCGCTCCAGCGGGCCAGGGCGTTTGGAAGATCACCAACTTTGGAGCCGCGGCAAGCGCCAGCCCTGTGGCGCCGAATTGGGTCGTCGCGGGCAGCGGCATTCCCAGCGTGCCAATCAATGCGCTGGTGGTCGATCCCGTCAATTCCAATTATCTTTACGCCGGCACGGATATCGGCGTCTACAGCTCGACTGACGGCGGCGCCAGTTGGAATCCATACGGCACCGGCTTGCCGCGCTCGGCGGTTTTCGACCTGGCGATTCAAAGTCCCAGTAGGATTTTGCGCGTCGCCACTCACGGCCGCGGTATTTGGGAAACTTCAATTCCCAATGCTCCACCCATCAATGCCGTGCAGTTTTCTACTAATCAATTAGGCGCCACTGAAACGCTTAATGCCACGACGAAAGTTGACATCACTGTAAACCGAACGGGTGATATCTCAGGACCCGCTTCAATCGATTACGCAACTGCCGATGGGACGGCGAGCGAAAGATCGGATTATCTGACGGCCCGGGGCACGCTCCATTTCGATCCGGGACAAGCGACAAAGACCATCACCATCTTTATTGTTGATGATGTCTATGCCGAACAACCGGAGACATTCAACGTCAATTTGAGCAGTCCCAAAGGTTGCACCCTGGCTTCGCCGGCGACTGTCGTCATCACCATCAACAGTAATGAAGAGATGGATGGCCCTAATCCTGTTAAGGACGCCAGCTTCAATACAGACTTTTTTGTGCGCCAGCACTATGTTGACTTCTTCAACCGCGAAGCGGATCCGAGCGGGCTGGCGTTTTGGAAAAATCAGATCGATGAATGCACCACGCAGGCATGTCGCGAGATCCGGCGCATCAATGTCTCGGCAGCATTCTTCGTTTCCATTGAGTTTCAGCAAACTGGTTATCTCGTCTATAAGTCCTACCAGGCCGCGTTTAATTCCAGCGAGTTTTTAAAGTTGCAAAATTTCCTGCCTGATACGCAGGAGATTGGACGTGGCGTTGTGATTGGGCAGCCGGGCGCGGATGCGCAGTTAGAGGCCAACAAGCAAAAGTTTTTTGCAGATTTTGTGGGGCGAGCAAGTTTTCTGGCCGCCTATCCAAACTCGCTGACGGCAACTGAGTTTGTCGAAAAGTTGAATGCCAATACCTATGATCCGCAAAGCCCGGGCGCAGGCGCCCTGACCGAGATCGAGCGCGATGCACTGGTCTTGCAGCTTTCGCAGGCCCCCTCATCGCCAACGCTGCGCGCGCAGGTGCTGCGGGCAGTAGCGGAAAACGGTGTCTTCAACACCCGGCAATTCAATAAAGCGTTTGTGTTGATGCAGTACTTTGGTTACCTCCGCCGCAACCCCAATGATCCGCCCGAAGCCGGTCTGGACTTTGCCGGCTACAATTTCTGGCTCGGCAAGTTGAATCAATTTAACGGCAACTTTGTGAACGCCGAGATGGTCAAGGCCTTCATCGTTTCCGGTGAATACCAACAGCGCTTCGGCCCCTGATTCCTGCAGCGCGACGGGACATTGATCGCGACGTAGGGGCACGGCATGCCGTGCCCTAAAAAAAGCCCCGGCCGCTTGCGACGAGCGACCGAGGGTATTCTTTTGTATCCTGAAACTGCGGCTAAAGCTTTTCTTCCGGATCTATACGGATTTTCATGCGCTGAAGTACTTGAACGTCTTCATCGGTGAGTTCAAGACTCGCCTGGCCCTCGCCCTCGTTTTCATCTGAATGAGGGCGTAAACCGATTTCCAGTCTCAGCGTCAATTCCATCTCATATCCGGCATCTCGCAGTCGTTCGATTGCCTCGGCGACTTTTGGCGAGTTTTCCACCGACTCGTTGATGGCCGTCCCGATATCGCGAACGATCTCTTTTGCCTCGTCGTCTATTTCCAACCCAAACGCCTCTGTTCCTGAACACCTATGACTGAATTACTGCAATAACACGCGCTCTCGATAATCTGGCTCACATGCTACGCGAGCGTCCAGCGGAGGGTCAACCGTCATCTTTGTTTCGTCGTGGATGATCCATTGCCGGTTAAGCTGCTTGAAATCAGCTTCGGCGTCCATTACTCTACACCTTCCATTATCCATCATCATGGCTGGAAAGAGCGTTTGACGGATGCAGTTGTTTAAGGCTCTCCGTGCACGCGAATGCTTCTATGTACAACACAATCGGAATATTAACTGGTGGCGGTGATGCCCCAGGCCTTAATGCAGTAATTCGGGCAGTTGTTACCACGGCGACGGGACAATACGGCTTAAAAGTCATCGGCATTGAGGATGGTTTCGAAGGACTACTGGGCGAGACGCAAACGCGTCCGCTTACCGCCGCCGACGTTCGTGGCTTGCTTCCTCGAGGCGGAACAATCCTCGGCACGCGCAATCGCGGCCGCTTTGTCGAGCGCAACGGCGAGGGCGTTGATTCAAAACCTCGGGCAGTTTATGACGAAGCGGTCACTAATCTGGGGCGACTGGGAATTGACGCACTGGTCGTGCTGGGCGGCGAAGGCACGCTGACGATCGCGGCGGAGTTCGATCGGCTGGGAATCCCTGTCGTCGGTGTTCCCAAAACGATCGACAACGATCTCGCCTGCACAGAATTAACCTTCGGATTTATCACCGCTCTCGACATTGCCACCGACGCGCTTGACCGGTTGCATACTACAGCCGAGTCGCACGAGCGCGTAATGATCCTTGAAGTGATGGGACGACACGCCGGATGGATCGCCCTGCATTCCGGTATTGCCGGCGGCGCTGACGTAATCCTGATTCCGGAAATCCCCTTCACAATGCAGTCGGTAGCCGATCGAATACGTGCGCGCGATGCCGCAGGAGCCAATTTCAGCATTGTCGTCGCTGCCGAAGGCGCAATTGAAAGAGGGCACGAGTTGATCTACCAGGACAAAGGCGACCGGCAGCATGCACCGCGGCTGGGCGGCATCGGAGCTTATTGCCAGCAGCATTTGGAAGAATTGACCGGCAAAGAAACTCGTTGCGTTGTGCTGGGACACCTGCAAAGGGGTGGCCGTCCCAACGCGTTCGATCGTATGCTGGCAACTAATTATGGCTCGTGCGCAGTTAGGGCACTGGTTGAGGGCAAACGTGGCGTGATGGTCGCGCTGCAAGCAGGCGATGTGATCACCGTACCGATCAGTGAAGCAATCGCCAACGTCAAGACCGTGCCGGCGAATGGTCAGCTTGTCCGTACCGCCCGCGACACGGGAATTTCTTTTGGCGCTCCCGACGAGGCCATGTACCACGGTCACAACTAAGTCGTTCCGAAGATCCACTGGCTGGGACCAATGAATGAAGAAAAGAGTGTGCAGTGTCAGCCGATATCAAAGCAAAATTGCAGTTGGAACTGGACGAGCTGGAATCCGAACTAAGGGTCCACCTGCCCAAAGAGATCAAGCGCGCGCTTGAGTTTGGTGATCTGCGCGAAAATTCAGAGTTTCGCGCCGCACTGGATCGCCAGAACGTCATCAAAGCCCGCATTGTAGAGCTGCGTCAAAGGATCAGCGAAATCTCTTCTATTGATCTCTCAAAAATTTCGCGCGACAAAGCCGGGTACGGCTCGACGCTTGTCCTTTACGACGGTGAACGCGACGAGGAAGTTACTTACCGGCTGGTCACGCCTGAAGAAAGCGATCCACAGGGGGGCTTAATCTCTACTACCTCACCCGTGGGCAAGAGTTTGATGGGAAAGGAAGAAGGCGACGAGGTAGTCGTGCGAACTCCAGCCGGCGCGCGCAACTTTGAGATCAGGCGGCTGACGACCATTCACGACGAGATCGGCAAGGAAGCGTAAGGATAAGAGTTGTTAAGTTGATTTTTTCCCTGTATAGACTCTCCGTATTCTACGACCCTGCGATTAATCCAGCGAAAAAGGCTCTCACCCTAAAGGTACAACAGGCGCCGGCAGTTGAATCGGGATACGAGCCGAGCCTGTGGCTTTGCTGGTTGTGATTCTTAAAGCTGTAAAGTAAGAGACTTTTTCGGCATAATGACCTAAAAAGGGAGCCCCGAAATGTTTGTGGACGGAATTGGCCGCGGAGCACAAAGAATCATCGACGCGATGGTGCGCTGGCTGGCCTACGGTCATATCAATCCCAACATTTTGACGGTCATCGGCGTAGCTATCAATGTTGGTTCGGGCTTGCTGTTCGGGTACGGATGGTTTTTCTGGGCGGGAATTGTCCTCATAGTTGCCAATCTTTTTGACATGCTTGACGGACAAGTGGCCAGATTGTCCGGGCGCGTAACGCGTTTTGGGGGCTTTCTCGATTCTTCTCTCGACCGGCTTTCGGACATGGTCGTTTTCGTGGGCTTAATGGTCTTCTACGCCCGCGATATTGAGTCTCATTCGACCCTTAATGTTTTTCTCGCGGGCGCAGGACTAATGGGTTCGGTTATGGTAAGCTACGCGAGCGCCCGCGCAGAAAGCCTGATTCCGAAATGTGACGTGGGCTTTTTGCGCCGTCCCGAACGCGTGGTTCTTTTCATTATCGGGGCTTTAAGTACTCATCCAGGCTCGACAAACTTTTTTGCTAATCGAATGCCGGCGGTGTTGTGGGTACTTGCGGTGGGTTCCTACTGGACCTTCGCCCATCGCATGTATCACACCTGGTATGAGTTGACCAAAGTAAAAAAAGAATCAACTGACGCAGAAACAATACCTGCTCATTCCGCATCTAATGCCGGGCCTGAGCGACGAACCGAGCAGCCATTGGTGCATAAGGCCGGTTAACCAGCGCTCGACGACATTCATTTGAGAACGGTTTTACTTTCGAGGTCAAAAATAACGTGACGATATGTCCCTGCTGCGGTTTTAAGTCTCCCAATTCCGGTAGTGGCGTTTCAACTGCGGCTTGCGTTTCGTGTGGCGCGCACTCCGTAGGCGAACCATTGCCTCGTCCTGAACATGAATTGCCATCCTACGGTCGCTCGTTGCTGCTGACTGTAGTCGGCGCATTGACTGTGCTCGTGTTTATAGTTGAGACAGTTATTGCGCTCGCGGCGCGCTCCACCACGACTGCCGGCACTTTGTCGTGGCTCACATCGGCGAGCTTTTGGTCATGGATTGCCGCTGCCGAAACTGCGGCCTGGCATCTGAAGTGGATAACGATTCCGGTGACCCTGCTGGTAGTTTTTGGGAGTAGGAGAATTTACGGTTCCATCAGGCAGTCGCCAGCCAATTTCTGCGGCCTGCGTTTTGCGCGGACAGGTTATTTCGCATCAGCCGCCGTGCCGCTCCTGGTTCTGGTATTAATTGCGGTTACGGTGCCCGAACGTTTGCGCCAGCGCCAGAGAGGTATTGAGGCGGGGATTAACGCTCAAGCCTATGCCACCGATCGCTTGCTTCTTCAGTATCGGAAACAGTTTGGCAGCTTCCCCTCTGACAAGAAGGACCTGATGCGTCTTCCCGATCCCGATCACGCGATCGCGAACCTGTTGAAAGAGCTTGACGCGTCAGAATACAAGCCGAGCGCTGAGGTGGCGGCGGTGCCCAATCAAAACCCGCGACCCCTGCGAGGAGCAGTAATCCGGAATGCATCCCTCAGCACTGCGACTGACGAGCCCCTGAGCGAAGGACTTTCGTTCACAAACTACGAGCTGCGATTGCCGGGTGTTGATAAAACTCTGAACACTGAAGATGATTTGCTCGTCCGCGACGGCGTTATCACCAGAGCTTCGGAAACTCCTCATCGCGCAGTTATTAAAACGGCGGCAGCCAAGACGCGACAACGATAACAAACAGCCACTGGTTTTCTGAGTCAAACTACGCCCTGTATACTCTGCAGGGCGTTGTTGTTTGTAGCAGTAACGTAACGCGGACTAACAGTTTGCATACCGATTTGCGCCGAGCCTGGATTGATGTTCAAAAAAATCCTGATTGCAAACCGGGGCGAGATTGCAGTGCGGGTCATCCGTGCGTGTCGCGACCTCGGAATTTCACCGGTCGCCGTTTATTCCGAGGCAGACGCACGCGCGCTACATGTAGGCCTTTGCGATGAAGCAGTGTGCATCGGCCCGGCGCCCTCCGTTGAGAGTTACCTCAAAATCCCCGCCATCATCGCGGCCGCCAAATCAACCAGCGCCGAGGCCATCCATCCGGGCTATGGCTTCCTTGCGGAAAATGCGGAATTCGCCAGGGCCGTAATCGCAGCCGGCCTGGCCTTCATGGGTCCCGATGCGAACGCGATGGAGATCATGGGTTCGAAGACGAGCGCGCGGCGCGCAGCAGTGAAAGCGGGGGTGCCGATCGTTCCAGGCACGGTCGAGCCGTTGAATAATGTTACCGAGGCTGCGGAGTTCGCCGGCGAGTTCGGCTATCCGGTAATGCTAAAAGCTGCCGCCGGCGGCGGTGGCAAAGGCATGAGGCTCGTCGGCTCAATTGACGAATTGCGCTCCGCATTCGAAAGTGCACGCTCGGAAGCAGCTTCCGCTTTTGGCGATGATTCTGTCTACCTCGAGAAAGCGATAACTCGGCCGCGCCACATCGAAATACAAATCTTTGGTGATAAGCATGGCAACGTGGTGCATCTCGGCGAACGGGAATGTTCTATACAGCGCCGTCACCAAAAGGTGATCGAAGAATGTCCCTCACCAATTAACGATTCTAAACTTCGGCAGGCGATGGGCACAGCCGCCGTCAAGCTGGCGCGGGCCGTGAATTATGTGGGCGCCGGAACGGTAGAATTTTTAGTCGCTGACGATACTCGCGATTTTTATTTCCTTGAAATGAATACGCGGCTTCAGGTTGAGCATCCCGTTACAGAACTTGTAACCGGAATCGATCTGGTTCGCGAGCAGATTACCGTCGCTGCCGGAGCGCCCCTATCATTTGCACAAGCTGACATCAAATGGCAGGGTCATGCAATCGAGTGTCGCGTTTATGCCGAGGACCCGGAAAACAACTTCTTTCCTTCCCCAGGCACGATCGAAACCCTGCGCGTGCCTTTTGGGCCGGGAATTCGCGATGACAGTGGCGTCGAGCAAAACTCCGAGGTTTCAATTTACTACGATCCTCTCATTTCAAAACTCGCCGCCTGGGGACGCACGCGACATGAAAGCATCGATCGGCTGCGACGCGCGCTTGACGAATATGAAGTGGGTGGCATTAAGACTACCCTCCCCTTCTTCCGCGAAATTGTTCGCGATGAAGAATTCAAATCAGCACGTTTGGACACCGGCTTTATTTCGCGTTTCAACGAACGTCGTCAAGCCGGGCAGACTACCGGCGCCGCGACGACTAATCAGGAAAACGACGACATGGCCGTTATCGCTGCCACCATTCACTACCTCACGCTGCGGCGGGAGTTATCCGCGGGCGGACAAACGCTCGGCGATCGCGAACGTGAGAATCGTTGGAAGATGTCAGGGCGCCTGGCTTCGTTAAACGGTGGAAAAGTATTTACTAAGCGAGGAAAGAAGTTTGGGAACTAAGTCATGATTCGAGCTGCCAGCAGCGATTGGCTAGGCGGTTCCCGTTTGTAAGCGGCTAAGATCAGCAATGAAACTAAGAGCAACAGTTTCTGATAAAGAGCACGAAATCGCGCTCAAACTGGCAGGCGATAAAGCCTCTGTGGAAATCGATGGACGCCATTACGAGGTTGAGATTCGCGAGTTGGCGCCAGGCCAGTATCTGTTAATGAACGGAACAAAAGTTTCTCAGTGCAGAGTTGAACGGGGCGGCAACGCACCTGGGGTGACTGCCTCGTTTGAAATAACTGTGCGGGGCCGAAACTGTAAAGTAGACATAATCGATCCCAAACGGCTTCGCAGCGGACAAAGTTTGGCCGCCCATCATACCGGAGCAGCTCAAATTGTTTCTCCTATGCCCGGAAAAATCGTGCGCTTGCTGGTAGCGGCCGGCGACAACATCGAAGCAGGGGCAGGTGTGATTGTCGTAGAAGCGATGAAGATGCAAAACGAGATGAAAGCGCCGAAGGCGGGCACAGTGGTTTCAATAAACGCCGCCGAAGGTGCGGCGGTGAACGCCGGCGACGTGCTGGCGGTGATTGAATAAAGGCGGAAGAATGAAACCTACAGCAAAGGATGACGGCGGACAGACGAAGGATGTTGCTTCATCCTCCATCCCTCAGCCTTCATCCTTATTAGATCTGCGTATCCTGCTCTGGGATATCGACGGCACACTCATCCGCTCAACGCGTGCGGGATCATTCAAAGACTACACCATACCCATGCTGGAAGAAGTTTTCGGGACAGCCGGGCGTTTGCCGGAAATGAAAGTGTCGGGCATGACGGACCTGCAAATCGTGGGCGAAGCTTTGAAGCATGAGGGCTTCACGCACGAGCACATTCGCGAGCGCGTGCACGAACTGCGCGCGAGTTACATGAAAGCGATGCACAAGTTCACGGGCAACGGCGCCGACGTATTTGAGATTCTTCCGGGGGTGCGCGAAGTGTTGCAGGCCACGCACGCACATCCGCGCTATCGCTCGGCGCTGCTGACCGGGAATATTGAGCCCGCAGCTTATTTGAAAATGGAATTGGTGGATCTGGCGGAGTTTTTCGACTTGCCGGGCGCCTTTGGAGACGAATCGCACGATCGTCGCGATCTGCCCGCGCTGGCGGTGGAGCGCATTCGCAAACACTTGCAGATTGATTTAGGACCGGAACAGTTCATCGTCATTGGCGACACGCCCAACGATATTGAATGCGCCAAACACTTCGGCGCTCGCTCGCTGGCAGTCGGCACTGGCCGCTTCTACACCCACGAAGAAATGCTAGCCTGCCGACCGGATGCCTGGCTTACGGATCTTTCGAACCTCGATCTCGTCATGCAAACGCTGGAAGAGTTCTAGGCCTGAGCTTTAACAATTGAAACTAGACACCCGGTTCGTCTTTGCACAAAAAGTCAATAAACGCGGGCCGGGCCGTATCAGAACCAGGAGCGGGTAGCGACCGGCCAAAGATTCAAGCTGATAATCGTCTGTCGAGACCTAGGGTTGAAGTAAATTGCTTTTCAGGAAAGAAGTTCTGCTACCAGCCGTTCAACGTGGATTCTTGTGGTATCGAGTAACGGAAGGCCGCTGTGTTCCTCGTCGCGCAACAGCAGAGGCAACTCTGTGCCGCCGAGAATTAATCCTTCGATTGCATGACGCGCTTTTAACTCATCGGCAATCGCCAGCAAGCGTTCGCGCGTTTCCGGCAGGAAGAGGTTGTTGAGCAGTTCACCAATGTACTTTTCGTGAATGTAATTCTGCTCGTCGTCGTTCGGAGTAAAGAGCATTATGCCGGCGCGGGAAAACACCTCAGGGTAAAATTTGGCTTGCATGGTGAAGCGCGTGCCAAATAAGCCGACCTTTTTAAGGCCCAGCGCTTTAACCTTGTCACAAGTTGCTTCAACGATGCTAATCAGCGGAATGCGAGAACGGCGTTGTATTTCGTCAAAAACAATGTGCGGTGTGTTGGCCGTAAATGCGGCGAAGTCAGCGCCCGCGCGCGCAAGTCGGTCAAACGCGCCAGTGAGCTCCCGGGTAAACTCCTCTATTTTATTCGCATTCATGTACTCCAGCAGCAGCTTAAGGTTGACGCTGTTGATGATGATTGGCGGATAATTCCCGTCCCGCCGCTCGCGATACGCGTCAATCAGCAAACGGTAATATTCAATCGTCGATTCCGGCCCGGTGCCGCCGATAAGACCAAGTATTTTCACAATCGTTCTTAGATCCGATGAAAGCCCTTAAGAATGTCACGAGTGGCAAGGCGAAGAATCACCGGGCGGCCATGTGGACACGTCGTCGGCGAAGAAGTCTTCAGCAAGCGGTCAATGAGCCAGCGCATCTTTTCCGGTGTGAGCGGCATGTTCACTTTTATCGCCGCATGACAAGCGAGCGAGGCGGCGATGTCATCGCGCATGCTCTCGCGCGCACTGCCTTTTTTCTCGGCGTCAACGGTATCCAACAGTTCGGCCAGCATGTTTCGTGCTTCGCCTGCGGGCAAGTCGGCAGGTGCAGCTTTAATGGCAACAGTGCGGCCGGACAGGCGCATTAGTTCAAACCCGTAGGTTTCCAACTCTTCAGCGAGCACATCGAAGACAGAAGCCTGCGCCGGCGTCAGGTCAAACGTTTCCGGAATCAGAAGATGTTGCGACTCCGCCTGCCGCGTCGACTCGAGTGCGCGATACTTGTCAAAAAGGATGCGTTCGTGCGCCACGTGCTGATCGATGAGTAACAGCCCCTGGTTGTCGGTGGCGATGATAAAACTCTCGTCGAGCTGGCCCAGCGGACGGATGTTGCTGGAGAGCGACTCTATCGAAACTTCCTTTGTGAATCGATCCGCAGAATCTAATGGTGGCAAAGGCGCGGAATCTGAACCCTCGCTGACAGTCGGGCTACTGCCCCGGGTTGCGGGTGGGACGCCCGCGCTCCCAGTCTCTAGTTGACCCTGGACTTTGGACGTTGGACTTTGGACTTCAGCCGTGCCGGTCTCAAGGTGCGAGTCCGGCGTCACCTCTTCCGTGGCAATCGCATCGCGTAAAATCGCATCGAGATCGCGCGCGGTTTCCGATTTCAAAGGCCTCGCTTCTGTAAACTCCGCGAAATCATCCGCTTCACCAGGTAGTGGTTGGAAATCGATTTGAGACTGACCTTGCGCTTCCTCTGCAGAGTGTGCATAACCAGCAGCTCCGGCGAACTGGACATCCTGAAATCCTATTTCGCCGGCCGCGGCAGACATGGAGTTAAATGAATTCTCTGGCTGCTCAACTTCGTCGAATGGCTGATCCTTTTGCTCCTTCAAGTCAGCGCGCACATAGCCTCCGCTTGCCAGTGCGCTGCGCACTGCTTCACGCACCGCGTCGCTGACCGCGGCGGCGCGGCGAAATCTCACTTCCGTCTTCGCCGGATGGACGTTGACGTCCACTTCCTCCAGCGGAATTTCAACAAACAAAAGTGCAGCAGGATAAACGCCATGCGGCAAAACCGCGCGGTAGCCTTCCGAAAGTGCCCGCGAAATCAAACGGTCTCGAACAAACCTTCCGTTAACAAACAAGTATTGCGCATCGCGCGAGGTGCGCCGGTCGCGTGGGGCGGAAACGAAGCCGCTGACGCGAGCAACACCGCCATGATCGCCGCGCACTTCCAGTAGATTATCCAGGAACTCGGCTCCGAAAACCTGGTAAGCGCGCTCGCGCAGATCCTTTGCCGGCGCCACACGCAAAACCTCGCGCCCGTTATTCGTCAACGTAAACGAAATCTCCGGATGGGCCAGGGCGTAGTGAGTAACCAGATTCGTCAAATGAAAACTCTCGGTAGCTTCGGAGCGCAAAAACTTTCTGCGTGCCGGCACGTTGAAGAAGAGATCGCGGACGGCGATGGTGGTACCGCGCGGGTGCGCCGCATCTTTCACGTCGCGCATCTTGCCGCCCTCGATGAAAACCCGCGTAGCGCCGGCTGCTGCTTCTGTTTTGGTGGTGAGCTCTACGCGGGCCACGGAGGCGATCGAGGCCAGCGCTTCGCCGCGAAATCCGAGCGTAGCGATATTGCTCAGGTCCTCTGATTTCGCAATCTTGGACGTCGCATGGCGCTCAAAGGCAAGCACAGCATCGTCGCGCACCATTCCCTGACCGTCGTCAGTGACCCTTAAAAGCCGGCGACCGCCCGCTTCAACGTCAATAACAATGCGGCCGGCGCCGGCGTCGATCGCATTCTCGACGAGTTCTTTCGCCACTGAAGCCGGACGCTCAACAACTTCGCCGGCGGCAATTTGGTTGGCAACGTGATCGGGCAGGACGCGGATTATCGACATTGTCGGTGATGGGCTTTGTGCTTTGGTCTTTGGTCTTTGATTGATTAGAGGTAAGCCGGCACCTTGAAGAAGTCGAGCGCCGTCAGAAGTCAAAGGCCAAAGACCAAACGCCAAAGACCGCTTTTAAAGATAAACAATCTGATGATCGTTAGATCCGATATTGATCGCGTTGTAGATCCAATCGATAACGTAACGACCGTGGCGCGCCAGCAGCGAAGTGATGTTGATGTGTCGCTCCTGCAGTTCTTTTTGGGGATAAAGTTGATCAAATGCGCGTTGCAACTGCCGCTGCGCCGTTTCGTCTCGGGCCATCTGCGCGCGATGAAATCTGCTGCGCAACCCTTCGAGTTGATAATTGATCTTTCGCCTGCCGGTCTCGAGCGCGTCCGCCAGGGTCGGATCGATATTGCGCAACTGTTCCCTTAGTTGATCGAGTTCGCCGTTTACTGTTTCCTCCGCCTTTGCAAACGACTGTGCGGTTTCCGTTGCCAGATGTTCTTCAACCACGCGCTTCAAGACATTCTCGGGCCCGGCAAACAGATCCATCAGCGACAGTTCATATCTTTCCAACACGCGCCCTGTGTGGCGTTCGATCATGGTCAGACTTGAGCGTGGCAGGATGGGCGTCGTGGGACGATCGAGCAGACGATAAACTTCGGCTGTTTGGGCAAAGTAGGCTATCTCCGCGGCGCCGCCATAATAGGCAACCGTCGGCAATAGATAATCCTGCACTACAGCGCGCAGCGTCACATTCGGACTAAACCTCTCGGGCTCAGCCAAAGCGAGGCGGGACAGCTCCTCAGCGGCGTATGCCTCTCCGTCTTGTTTCGTCGTGTACCTTCCATCATCGGCGCGAGTCAACGCATGGCGCGCACCGTTCTTATCATGGAG
The DNA here is from genome assembly GCA_035297925.1 of Pyrinomonadaceae bacterium. GTDB lineage: Bacteria > Acidobacteriota > Blastocatellia > Pyrinomonadales > Pyrinomonadaceae > PSRF01. The sequence goes on from DATGYM010000005.1 coordinate 24,401, forward strand.
GAAGAGGGGGAATGAATTTTCTGTTGCTGTAACCTGCGCGTGATAACCCGCGTCAACGAGCTTTCGACTGCGCGCGTCAACTGCCGCCGCGATCTCAGGCGCGCGCAGAGCCGCCCGGGCGTACAGCGGCGCTGCCAGCGTCTTCAATCTGCGATCGAGTGGATCGAGCAGCACCAGACCGTGGTGCCCTATTAACAAAGTCATCATGCGCGCAAACGCTTCACCATAAGAACGGCCCGGACTCCAGGCCTCGCGCACAATCGTTTCTACGTCGCCACTGAATTCAGAGCTGGGAAGCAGCTCGAGCAATTGATCGATTACCTGATTGATCGAGGTGTCAAGACTGACGCGGCCTACTGGTTGACCTTCACTATGCAACGTCCCAGAGACGTCAACGTGGGCCAGCTTGCAATCGCGCGCGATGAATTCAGCCGTGGCGACTTCGGGAAAATCGTGATCTTCTGTGGCCATCCAGAAAACCGGAACCGCTTTTGTGTTGCGTTGGCTTAAGCAGCCGGCGAGCTTCACCGCTGACAGTGCTTTGTAGATCGTGTAAAGCGGGCCCGAAAACAAACCAACCTGCTGACCGGAAACAACCGCCAAACAGTCAGCGTCGCGCAACAATTGAATATTATTGAGCGTTTCCTCGCACGCGCCCCAGGTCGAATTCATGTCTTGTAGTGCGTCACACAGCGCGTTGCGATCGGTCTCATGTGCGGCCAGAACTTCCGCCGCTCGCGCCGGCAGTTCGTGATGAAACCGCACGGCAGAGGGATAAAACTCTCGCAAGGCCAGCGGATCTCGCAGGTAGTCAAGGAAGAGACGCGATTGGTGCGGGATGCTGTCGAAAGAAAGCGTTTCGACTCGCAAGCCTGACTCTTCGGGCGTGCTGTAACAAGCAGGTTCGGCGGTGCTCAATTTATAGTGACTCCCTGAGGAAACATTTTACGCAGGATGGCTGTCTTGTACCAGTGAGGCTCTGCTCCCGGCTGTGACTTTGTGTTGGGCCAGTCGCTCCTGCTCCCGACTGACCAGGTGTTGGGCCCGTCCCTCTGGCTTCCGGTTCTGAATGTTCGATTGTTGACTCAAGGACGCGGCGCTACCGCCCCCGGTTCTGTAAACCTCACTGAACTCTCTCGAAGCGCTGTTTCTGCGTCGTGCAAACACCGAGAGATCTCTTCACGCGCCTGCCGGTCCGGCGCACGCAATGGCGCGCGAACCTCGCCACCGCAGTAACCCTTCATCTCGAGGGCGGCCTTGAGACCGCCAATGCCAAAATCTACTGTGACCGCCTTCGCGAGTGGAGTGAGTTTGTTTTGTAAATTTTCGGCCGTGACATTATCTCCGGCCGCTACCGCGCGAGCGATCGCCAGACAAACATCCGGAGCGACGCAAGCCACCGCCAAAATTCCGCCTGTCGCGCCGGCAATTAACGCCTCCCAGAGAACTGTGCCGTTACCCGTTAGGACTGTAAAGTCTGAGCCAACCAGGCTGATGGTAGCCTTTAGTCCTTCAAGGTCGGCAGAACTATCCTTGATGCCGATTATGTTCTGGTGCTCACTTAGACGCGCGGCGGTCTCCGGATCAATCTTAATTCCCGTGAGCGCAGGCATGCTATAGAGGATTAACGGTGTCGGCGATTCATCAGCCACTGCCTGATAGTGAGTTAACAACGCCTGCTGCGTGATGCTGGGACGGTAGAAGTGCGGCGTAATCACGAGGAAAGCATCCAGCTTCACTGCCGCGGCGACCTTTTTGATTTCGTCAATCGTGCCGCGCGTGCTCTGCTGCCCCGCCCCGACGATAAACTTCAAATCCGCTCGTTGATCTAGCGCCGCGCGCGCAGCCGCAATCACCTCAAGGTACTCGCGTTCATTAAGATGTACGCGCTCGCCCGTTGAGCCCAACAATACATAACCGCTGATGCCCGTGTCATTCCACCTCGCCATGTTTGCCCGCAACGCAGGCAGATCAATTTCACCAGCAGAATCGAAGGGTGTGGGAATCGGCAAGAACACGCCGCGCAAATCTCGTGGAGACAGCGCAGCCTCGGAAGCGTTCAGCGATGGAGGACTTTCAGCGGGAATCAAGACGCGGCATTATAGCTGCGCGCGCAAAGCGGAACAAAACCACGCTCGGACCTTGTCCAGAATGGCCCAGGTCCTCGGTCCAACTATGCCGTCGGCAATCAGTCCCTGATTCCGTTGTGGGGTCTTCAAGTAGGGGCATGCTCTGTTCCTCGGAAGTTTAGTGAGTACGAGAATTTTTGAGTTGTAATCGGTGGATTTTGAGAAACTGACGATAGCGTACGTTTCACGTAGTCCTCGTGATTGTCTGATTCGCACGCCACAGAAGCTGTTTAGGCTCGTGCTGAGTAGGGCTTCGTGCAAGCATCGAGCGATATGAGCATCATCAGTTGATGATCTTGCGCGCATTTACATGGACAATGGCGTTGGTTTCTCCCTAAAAACCAGTACCTGGACAACCTTGCTCGCGACGTAAGCCTTGCCCTTACACAGGAACGTTTCACCTTGCGCCTTGTGAATGGCCATTTGACTCTGTTCGTCAACTTCGCTTGTGTAGGCCACGAAAGTGAGATGACCCATTTTAAAGTCTTCAACCTCTTCGTAAGTCATCGCTGTTCCCTGTGCTCCATCGACATTCGCCAACTGTACCTTCTGTATGTTTGCGAACAGATTAGACTCATCTCTTTCCGCTGAAAGCTCCAGGATTTTCAGGGAGTTGATAGCGGCGGCGCCGTAAGCAACTATATGTGTGACCGGATCGGGCATTTTATCCTTCCTCTCAGGTGTTACTTTCCTTTGGTGTTGATAGCTCTATTGACTCTGCGGTCCACATCACTATCAGTAGGTTGAGACCGTTTGATAGCCTTCAAGCCATTAATTATTTTTTTGCCGTCGGTGTCAGCTGATGAGATTCCAGCAAGCATCACAGATGGGGCGACGGCAGGATCGTCCTCTAATTCCTTGACTATCGCTTGCAGCTTCTTAAGGGCCGCGGCACTCACCGCGTTGTCAGAACTTTCTAAAGCATCAAAAAGATCTGCCAGCACCGGCAATGCGTTCTGAGCATCCCTGGCGTCTTCTGCGGTCGCCGGCCTCGTTAACGACACACCCTTGAGCACCAGTACGTCGTCTTCCGCTGCCCTTGTCTGGAGCGCCGTATCCTTTTGCAGCTCAGTAAAAGCTCGGACCAGCGTACCTGCGTTGTAGTAATCCACCAGGTCGCCTATCGCGGCTCCCAGCGGGTAATCTTCGACGCTGTCTCTTTCCCTATTCAAGATAGTCGCGCGCACTTTCGCGCGATTGCCGTCCATCTTGCTGATCAAGATCGGTGTCGATTGGTCCTTATAAAAATTTGCGTCAAGTGATCTGCGGCCCCCTCTGAAGGCGGTCAGCGCAACGCCAATTATCTGGAGCGAACGCTCGCCTTTGGTAATGCCTACTGACGCCGCGGTTCCTAATTCGACGAGGTCCATTACGAAGTTGTTCCGGTCACGCCCGGCCTGGATAGCAGTGATGAAATCTATGTATGCGCCATCGATAAAAGGTAAGGCGCGTTCTATTAACTCGTTCCTGATCAGCTTGGCTTGCTCTGGGTGATTGCCTAGAGCGGCCATGTAAAGGGTGTTTTGGGCCACGATATAATTATTAATCCTGGTTACCAGGCTGCCTGGATCGTCAAACCTGACGTCCGGTCGATATTTTGGACAGCCCGTCGCAAAAGCAGCCACGATAAGCAAGAGAGAAATTTGTAGGTGTCTCATGAGGTCTCCGTGAGATTCGCTTGAAAATGAAGGGTGCAACTGAGTTGCACGGGGAACTCAGTCAAAGCTAATCAGGTTATATCTGAGCAATGGGTTTGTAGGGCAAACCAATCATGGCGCTAGAGTGTTGCGCGAGAACCTTAAAGATCTAATCAGCCGCTGGATTGCAAGGAAATCTGAGAGCCAGATCAGTCGGCGTGCCACCGTTTGAGTAATATGAGAACGGGCGCACGATATTCCAAGCTCTGTGCCTTGTCAAGAGTTTTTGCAAGATTCCTTTTGCGCTTTTTCCGACCTTTCAAATCGGTCGATTGCTGTTAATCCACGGGCCGATCAGCGATCCTGCGGCGTGTGCTCGCCAACTGAGTATTACTTCGAAACCATCGAGGGTGTGCTGTGAGTGCCCGCACCTCAATTCGGCGATTGACTCATGCCTGGATTCTTGCACTCACTCTTAATGACATAGCCAGCCGACGCATTTCAGGTCAGACCGGAATGATTTAGTAACGGGGAGAAGGTAGCGTGAGAGATTGGGCTTGAAATTCTCTGCGCGTTCCCAGCGCTCTCGCCGCGGTGAGTACATTTTCACTGGCGATTCAACGCACCGGCGAAAAGGTGGCCGAGATTAGAGAGACCACTTGACCACCAAGGAGTGGCGAGTCGATGATGGACAGCAATAGATTCAATTTTTTCGCGGATAGATCCCCGGGATTTCGTTCGGCGATCCTTGTGAGGGCCCAGGCAGATGAACAGCTATCGCTTCACTCAACTCGACGTTTTCACCACAGAGCCCTTTGCAGGCAATTCGCTGGCAGTGTTCCCAGAAGCTGCAGGTCTTTCAGACGACCAGATGATGAAGATTGCGCGCGAGATGAATCTATCGGAGACGGTCTTTGTACTTGCTCCCGATAGCAACCAGCAGTCAGTAAACAGCAATCAGCCGGCCAACCAACAAGTCACGGCCGGGACCGGGCCGAACGTTTTGCGCCGGCTGCGCATCTTTACGCCGACGCGCGAAATTCCCTTCGCGGGCCATCCGATTGTGGGGACCTGGAACGCCTTAGCGCGCGAAGGTATCGTGCCCCTTCCTGAAGGAGGCGACGGATGGACGCGCATTTATCACGAAGTGGGTATCGGCGTGCTGCCAGTAGATATTGAATTCAAAGATGGCGCGCCGGTTCAGGTGGTAATGACTCAGGGAAAGTTTGAGATCCGGGGCGAGATTGATGACACGCAGGAACGTGCGGAAATTGCCAGAGCGTTGGGTCTTTCAATAGAAGATTTTGATGAGACTCTGCCGATTCAAATCATCTCCACGGGATTGCCTTTCCTGGCGGTTCCCATTCGAGCTTTGGCGGATCTCGCCCGTTGTCGAGTCAACGCTGCTCTTCTTGCTGAGATCTACCAACGGGTGGGCGGTACCGGTTGCGAAGCGTTCAGTCGCGAAACAATCGAGATAGGCGAGGCGCGCGCGCACGCTCGTATGTTTGCGCCCGGCGACAATATCGCAGAAGATCCGGCGACCGGGAGCGCCGCCGGCGCCCTGGGTGGTTATCTCGTTTATCACGGCGCCGCGAACATGGAGCCGCTGGACGGCGTTACGCGGTTCGTTATCGAGCAGGGCGATTTCATTCATCGTCCGAGTCGAATTAACCTTGAAGTAAAAGGGGGCCCAGGAGCGATCGCGGAAGTGCGTGTCGGTGGACCCTCAGTTGTGGTCGCGCACGGGGAAGTCGTGTTTTGAGAATATCCAACTACCAATTGACCTGGAGCTTTGTAATTGGTACTTGAACCTATCGACATTGGACGTTGGACATTGGATCCTGGACGAACTTGAAACTTGGAACTTGAAACTCGAAACTTAAGTTATATGGATGAACCGCTCGATTTACTGATTATCGGCGCCGGACCGGCGGGTCTTTCCGCCGCGCAAGCCGCCGCGCAAGCCGGGTTGCATTATCTGGTTATTGAGAAGGGTACGGTTGCCGACACAATCCGCCAATATCCCGTCGGCCGGACACTTTTCTCCACGCCAAACGAGTTGGAGATGTATGAAGGGGCCCTCAAGCCATGTCGCGAGAAACCAACGCGCGAGGAACTGCTCTCTCATTACATTCACTTTGTGCTGGATAACGATCTACACATAAACACAGGTGAAGAGGTACTCGATATTGAGAACCTCGAGCCGGCCGGGTTTCGAGTGCACACGAATAAGCAGCAGTACCGGGCCGCGCGCATTCTCTTCGCCATTGGCGCGATGGCTCATCCCCGGCGACTTAGCATTCCCGGCGAAGAGCTGCCGAAGGTCCACCACATTTTTGTCGAGCCTTACGCGTATCTTCGCAAGAATGCCCTGGTTGTTGGGGGCGGGAATAGCGCCGCTGAAGCCGCCTTGTTTCTTTCCGAAGAAGGTGCGCAAACCACACTGGCTATCTGGCGCGAAGACTGGGAAAACCGCGATCCTAAAGCGGGCGCGATGAAACATTGGGTGCGCACGCCGCTGGAGCAGGAAGTGGCTGCGGGCCGATTGCGCGTCATCTTGTACAAGGAAATCCTGTCAATCACCGAGCCGGATGTAACCTTGACCACCGAAGCAGGGGAGACTCTAACCATACCCAACGATGTTGTATTTGTTTTGATAGGCAGCGACGCTGATTTGGTCCTGCTGAAAAAACTGCGTGTCAAAACCGAACCAGGGAAACTCACTGAAATTCCTGTTTATGATCCCGAGACGTTTGAAACAAATGTGCGCGGCATCTACGTTGTCGGCCACTTCACGCACGCCCGTCATATAAAAGCCGCGATCGATGTTCCGCGGCGCATTGTTCCCTTAATTGCCGAGAGCTTGCGCACGCAACCTATTTAAAAAGTGTTGCAGATTCTCACACAGTAAAGGAACACTTCAAGGACTCCGCCTTGCAAGTGAACAACTCTAAACTGCATCAGTCCCCGGATTATTGATGGCGTCGATAGACCGCTTCATCACGAGCGCTGGCCGCTTGGTCACAAACACTTAACTCTGCGGTGCATTTGCTGCTATCTAACGTCCTCCCGTTTTCTCAACCAGGCTAAGGGCAATTCGAAACCGTGCACCTGCTTTCCCAACTCATTTCGCCGAGGAGTATGACCATGACTATCCCTGCTACGTTTGCGCGCGTGTTCGTTTACTCAAATCATTCCCAAACTAACAGATTAAAAGTAGCCATGAGTTTTATGGCTACCTTGATTTTTCTCGTGTTGCTGTCGTCTTCGGCAATGGCGCAGTATGGCGTGCCTGCGAAGTTCACCATCAAATCCACTGTCCTGGGGGAAGAACGCACGATACTAGTGCGCACGCCGCGCGGATATGAGGGGAACAACCTCAAGTATCCGGTGCTCTACATGACCGACGGCGATGCCCACATTGGTCATACCGGCAGCACTGTGGAATTCCTGGCGCGCAATGACCGCATGTCTGAACTAATCGTTGTGGGCATCACCAACACCGACCGCACGCGAGATCTGACACCCACCAAGGCGACTGGACCCAATGCGGCACAATTTCCTACTGCGGGCGGCGCCGACAACTTTCTAAAGTTCATTGAGACGGAAGTCATTCCCGAAATTGAGAAACGTTATCGCGTGCAACCGTATCGCATTTTGGCGGGCCATTCTTTTGGCGGTCTCTTTGCAGTGCACACTTTGATCACGCGGCCGGAACTATTCAATTCCTACATTGCCGTCAGTCCGTCACTGCAGTGGAGCGACGAGGCGACCTTGAAACGCGCCGAAGAATTTTTAAAGACGCGCAAGGAATTAAATACGACGCTCTTCACGTCGCTTGGTAACGAACCCGGAGACATTGGCAAGAGCTTTGAAGAATTCAAACAGTTACTTGCGAAAAACAAGATCAAAGGCTTCGACTGGGAAGCGCAGCAGATGACCGACGAAGATCACGGCTCAGTAGTCTTGCGCAGTCATTATTTTGGTTTACGTAAGGTTTATGACGGCTGGCAAATGCCGCGCGACCCGGCGACCGGAGCGGTGGCAGGTGGACTGAAAGCAGCGGATGAACATTATCGGTGGCTGTCACAAAAATTCGGCTACTCGATTCCGACGCCCGAAGGGTTGATCAATCAACTCGGTTATCAGTTCCTTGCCGGCGGCAACCCCGAAGAAGCCATCGCCACCTTTAAGACCAACGTCGAGCGCTATCCCAGTTCAGCTAATGTCTACGACAGTCTGGCCGAAGCTTATGAAAAGGGAGGACGCATTGATCTCGCCACGCCACTTTACGAAAAGGCGCAGTCGCTCGGGCGGGAGAACAACGATCCCAATGCCGCCGTCTACGCGGCAAACTTCGCCCGGGCCAGCGATAAGTTGAAACAGGCGGCGGCTGCAAAAGGGACCGAAGGCGCGAAACAGGCCGACGCGGCAAAGAAGAACCAGTAGGAGGAGCCGGAAGCGGTAAGCAGTGGGCGGTAGCAGTGAGCGGTAGCAGTGAGCAGTGAGCAGTGGGCAGTGGGCAGTGGCAGTAGGCTGTGGGCAGGAGCAGACAGCACGTGCCGCCTGCCGCCTGCTCCTGCTCCTGCTCCTGACTATTTCCTTCCTTCGTTTTGACGTTCAACCATCCACGCCGGGTATTGCGAAGGCGGCGCCGTCGTAGCAGACAGCGTCTCCAGCTCCGCGGCAGACAACTCCAGGTCCGCCGCCTTTAAATTGTCTTCCAACTGCGACATCTTGTTTGCGCCAATTATGATCGACGTTACGCCGGGTTGAGCCAGCAGCCACGTCAGTGCAACCTGTGGGTTCGTAGTTCCCTTTTCTTTCGCGATCCGCGCCAGCGCCTCAACAGCATCGAAGCCGCGCGCTTCGTCGATGGGCGGGAATTGAAAACCGCTGCGTCGTGCTCCTTCAGGACTGGGATTTTCCCGCGTGTATTTTCCAGAAAGAAATCCGCCGGACAACGGCGACCAGGGCAGAACGCCAACGTGTTCCTCTCGACACAACGGCAACAGTTCATGCTCCAGGTCGCGGCCAACTAGCGAATAATAAGCCTGGAGGGAAACAAAGCCTGCCCAGTCATGCGCGCGCGACAAACAGAGCGCTTTCATCAGGTGGCGAGCCGGCCAGTTTGAACAACCGATGTAGCGCACCTTGCCCTGCCGCACGAGGTCGTCGAGTGCCCGCAGCGTTTCTTCAATTGGCGCCAGAACGTCCCAGCCATGCACCTGATAAAGGTCGATGTAATCCGTTCGTAGCCGGCGCAGACTGTCCTCTACGGACGAAAAAATGTGTTGCCGCGAAAGTCCGACATTGTTGACATCGCCGATGCCCGCAGTTGCCGCTTCGCTCATCGCGCTGCGAACTTTCGTCGCAATTATTACCTTGTCGCGTGCGATCGCCGATTCTCTTAGTGCCAATCCGAGCGCATCTTCCGACTCGCCATACGAATAGACATCGGCCGTGTCGAAGAAATTGATGCCCGCCTCAATGGCGCGCGCGACCATTGCGTTGGCGCTCGGCTGGTCGACGACCGCGATGCCGAAAAAGTTTTTTCCGAAAGTCATCGTGCCCAGACAGAATTCAGACACTTTCAGACCCGTGCGCCCCAATAACCGGTATTTCATATTCTCTCCCGTAAATTTTTGCTTTTAGAAATCCTAACGCGCTAAACGGAGATCGCAAAACAGGGGATAGGGGTCGGGGGACAGGGAGCAGTATCACTCTTCACTCTTCACTCTTCACTCTTCACCCTTCACTCTTCACTCTTCACCCTTCACTCTTCACCCTTCACTCTTCACCCTTCACTCTTCACCCTTCACTCTTCACTTTTCACTTTTCACTTTTCACTTTTCACTTTTCACTTTTCACTCTTCACCCTTTACTATTCGGCCATGCGATACAGACCATTTGGGCGCACCGGCTGGCAGGTGAGTGAGATTGGCTACGGGATGTGGGGAATGGGTGGCTGGTCAAACTCCGACGATCAGGAGTCGCTCGAGTCACTGCAGGCGGCCGTGAATCTCGGCTGTAACTTCTTCGACACCGCGCATGCGTACGGCGAGGGTCACAGCGAGAAGTTGCTGGGGCAAACCGTGCGGGCCAATCTCGGTAAGCGGCTTTACACAGCCACCAAGATCCCGCCCATGAATAAGCAGTGGCCTGCACGCCCGGACTCCGCGCTCAAAGAGTCTTACCCGCTCGATCATGTTGAAGAGTATGTTCATCGGAGTTTGGGGAGCGCCGGTCTCGAAAGTTTCGATCTGATTCAGTTTCACACCTGGGAAGACAATTGGCTACGCGATGATCGCTGGCTCTACAAGCTGGATGACCTTCGTAGTCAACGGCTGATCAACGCGATTGGGATTAGCTTGAATCGCTGGGAGCCCTGGAATGGTGTTCGCGCAGTCAGAACTGGACAGATTGATTCGGTTCAGGTGATCTACAACATCTTCGATCAGAATCCGGAGGATGATTTGTTTCCGGCATGCGAAGAGACGAGGACGGCGGTGATCGCCCGAGTGCCGTTTGATGAAGGAAGCCTCACCGGCAGTCTAACAAAAGAGAGTCGTTGGCCCGAGGGCGATTGGCGCAATACTTATTTTGTGCCGGAGAATCTGACCGCAAGCGTGGACCGTGCCGAAGCCTTGAAGGAACTGCTGCGAAACTGGAATCAGGAGCACACGGGCGAGCCGGCAATCACGCTTCCCGAATTGGCCCTGCGTTTTATTCTTACCAATCCAACCGTCAGCACGATCATTCCGGGAATGCGTAAGCTTTCACATGTTGAAGCAAACATTGCGGCCGGGAATGCCGGAGCGCTGCCTGACGAGTTGCATGAACAACTGAAGCAGCACCGCTGGGTGCGCAAACCCACTCCCTGGTCGCAATGAGTTTGGCTCGTCTTTCGGGGCAGTAGCCCGACCGTAAGGGAGGGCTCAAGGGATGTTCGGGGCAGTAGCCCGACCGTGAGGGAGGGTTCAAGGGATGTCCGGGGCAGTAGCTCGACCGTGAGGGAGGGCTCAAAGGATGTCCGGGGCAGTAGCCCGACCGTGAGGGAGGGCTCAATGGATGTTAGGGAGTAGCCCGACCGTGAGGGAGGGCTCAAGGGATGTTAGGGGCAGTAGCCCGACCGTGAGGGAGGGCTCAAGGGATGTCCAGGGTCAGCTCACTCCACTTTGACGATCTGCTTGCCAAGGTTGTCGCCTTTGAACAATCCAATGAAAGCCTGTGGCGTGTTCTCGAATCCCTCCACTATGGTTTCCGCGTATTTCAGTTTGCCGGACGTGAGCCACTGAGTCAGTTGGCTAACACCCTCAGAAAACCTGGGGGCGTAATTTCTAATAATGAAGCCCTTCATTAACGCACTGTTGACCAGCAGATAGGGTTGCGGACGCACACCGACGTCAGGCTTGTCGAGGTTATAAAGCGATATTTGCCCGCAAATGACAACGCGCGCTGCCTGATTGAGTAATAGCATCACGGCATCTGAAACCTCGCCGCCGACGTTGTCAAAGTAGATATCAATGCGTCGCGGACAGGCTTCCTTCAACGCTGGTGGCAGATCATCCGTTTTATAGTTAACAACAGCATCAACGCCAAGTTCGTCGCGCAGATACTTATTTTTTTCATCGCTGCCCGCGATGCCCACCACGCGGCAGCCTTTGATTTTGGCAAGCTGACAAACTGTCAGTCCCACCGCGCCCGCCGCACCTGAGACAACGACAGTTTCACCCTCTTTGGGTGCGCCGATGTCGAACAAACCAAAGTAAGCAGTCAGCCCCGGCATACCCAACACACCGAGAGCCGTGGTAACCGGCGCTACTCTGCGATCCACTTTTCTCAGTTCGCTTGCTCGCACGACGTTAAAGAGACGCCAACCCAACATTCCCGTAACAATGTCCCCTGGTTCAAAACCTGGCGCACGCGATTCGACAACTTCGCCAACGGCGCCACTGCTAATTACCTCGCCGATTTCGAAAGGTGGAACATAGGATCGGCCTTCGCGCATGCGTCCGCGCAGGTAAGGATCGACCGAGATATACAGCGTCCGGATCAGTACCTCGCCGTCGTGTGGCTGCGGCGCATCGGCCTCGACGATTTGGAAGTTCTCCAAAGTAGGAAGGCCGGTAGGACGGCTGCGAAAGCGGATTTCTTTGTTTTGCATAAGTTTGATCAGTGGTCAGTGGTCAGTGGTCAGTGACTCCTACGGAATCAGCAACAATTTTCCTGTAGTCTTTCTGCCTTCAAGATCCTGATGGGCCCTTCGTACATCAGTCAGCGGATACGTCTTATGTATTCGCAGCTTTACCTGGCCACCGGTAATCATCCTAAATACGTCATCTGAGCGTTGCTGGAGCTCTGCGCGACTGGCAATGTAATGTACCAGGCTGGGACGAGTGACAAACAACGACCCGTGTTTGGTTAGTTCCAGAAGATCAAGCGGCGGAACAGCGCCGCTCGAGCCGCCGAACAGAACGAGGTAACCGCGCGGCCGCAACACATTCAGGTCCCGCGCGAAGGTGTCCTTACCAACACCGTCGTAAACAACGTCGACACCGGCACCCTCAGTAAGCCGCCGCGTTTCCGTTTCAAAGTCCTGCTGCGTGTAGATAACTACGTCGTCCGCGCCGGCGTCGCGCGCCAGTTGGGCTTTCTCTTCTGAGCCCGCTGTTGCGATTACACGCGCGCCAAGAAGCTTTGCCATTTGCACGAGTAACAAGCCCACACCACCGGCGGCCGCATGGACCAAAGCCGTGTCGCCGTTTTTTAGAGGATACGTGCTGTGACTGAGATAGTGGGCCGTCATGCCCTGAAGCATTGCAGCAGCCGCTTGCTGATTATCAATCTCATCGGGAATCTTGACCAGCCGATCGGCGGGCACCGCGGCAAACTCGGCATAACTCCCCAGGGTGCCGCTGTAGGCCACTCGATCCCCAAGAGCCAGCGTAGTCACCTCTGTGCCGACGGACACCACTAGTCCTGCGGCTTCCTGGCCATTGATGAAAGGCAGCGGGGCCGGATAACGGCCCTCGCGAAAATAGACGTCAATGAAGTTGATACCGGCTGCTTTGATCTGAACCAGAGCTTCGTTGGGCTTTGGGTCGGGTGTGGGAACGTTGACGAGGGTGAGCACTTCGGGCCCACCCACTGCAGAAACTTTAACGGCTTTCATGAGATGAATATTAAATCGCCATTCGTCAATCGTAAATGGTGAAACGTTTCCGGCGCGGGCGACATATGCAAGTGAGCGTAGTTTCCAGCCTCACCCGCGCGCCTCCCGGGTGCTTCAGCGATGAGGGTTCACCGCGGGAGTAATTGATGCGCATCAAGGCTCCGCCTCTTGCCGCACCAGACTTAATGCACTTCTTCACGCATGCAGGGCCAGCCTCCTGATAACCCCGCCTTCCGCATTCGCCAGCGGATGCACAACTATGAATGCTCCGGCATCAATGCCGTGAGCCGCGTTCCTCACCCGGCCAATCTCAAGCCGAGTTACCACGCAAAACAGAATATCCTGTTCGCTATCGGTCAAACCGCCGCGGCCCTTGAAGACGGTTACGCCGCGCTGGAGTTCGCGCAGGATAACTTGTCGAATTTCGTCGCTTTGATCAGACATGATGATGACCGCCGTATATTCGTCAACTCCGTGAATCAGGAAGTCGACCGTTTTCGAGGCAGTAAAATAAGTCAACATCGAATAAAGGGCCGACTCGATGCCCAGAAAAAATGCTGCGGCCGAGAAAATAAGAATATTGAGCAACAGGATTACGTCTCCGACTTTTAAGAGGTGACTACCTTTGCTGATAAGCAACGCGGCGATTTCAGTCCCATCCAAAACGGCGCCGCCGCGGATGGCCAGCCCGATTCCCGCTCCGATAAAGAAGCCGCCAAACACTGCCGTCAGCAGCTTATCCGGAGTGACATCGGGAAACTTCACGAAAACCAGACAGAGCGCTAACCCGGCGATAGCAAGTGCACTCTTGAACGCAAAGGCCCTGCCAACCTGACGATAACCGAGCGCAATGAACGGCAGGTTGATAACGAGTATGAGAATTGAAAGCGGCCAGCCGAGCACATTCGCCAGCAGCATCGAAATACCGGTAACGCCACCATCGATGAAGTGACTCGACAAAAGAAACCCCTTCAGCCCCAAGCCTGCAGACAATATGCCCAGAGTTATGAGACCAACGTCGACTAATCCGTGAATGACCTTTCTCATGGGGTCCTCCGTCAAAGTTGCTTCCGGATACAACAGGAGTTCGCGCAGCGGACGAATGAAAGTAACCTACCTCGTTTACAGATCGGCAGTTGCCCTAATTCATCCGCCACGCAGATTTGTCAGCTCCGCTTTTCGACCTTACTTTTTACTTTTCACTCTTCACCGTCTCTCTTATTGCGGCGCGAGTTTCTTTCCAAATACACCAGGCCGACAATCGCAAAAACCACAATTACTAACACCACTATAGCTTCTGAACTCATTATGAAACTCCTTAATTAAATTGAGCATTGGATCTCCGTGCGGATCCTGCGTTCGTTGGTTCCGGTGATGGATGACATACAAAACACTCTCCCACCATAGGGAACGCGAAGTAGACAGACTTGCACGGAGATAAACCAGGACACCGCCAGGAGCGCAGACTTGTCTCGCAGGCGGGCGACGGAGGTTACTCTTTGCGTTTGGGATTAGGCGGACGCAGGAGGCCCGCGGCCGAGCGGTCTCGATAAAAGGAATGAGAGGTATAAAACCGACTGGTAAGTGACAATGAGTCGCCGTCTTACTGTTGCCGGCGGCGCACCAAATTGACGCGGCGCCAGACCATTGTAAATTAACGAACGTTTGTCGCGATTCTGTTTGGAAATATCTCGAGCCACACGCTGCCCAGCGACGGTGATCAGTGCGTAATCGCGCAGAAAGGAATCCGTCGGGCGGACAGAAGCGGGCGCGGGCATCCATTCTGTCCGCTGCCCGATGCGGTCTTCGGCAAGCTTCGCAGGAGAGTTCGCGCTCGGCGAAGCGTTTACAGAAAGGAACAGGACGAGCAAAAGGAGACTGCTCAACCCACTCTGCAAACGGACCCAAGTAATTGAAACAGGTTTCGTCATGGAACTTGAACAGGATAGCAAAGATGGAAGGTGAACAATAACGCAGCGGCAGCGCCGGTGGTGTCACACTTTGGGAATTTCAGATTCTCTCGCGTCCTCAGCGCTCTCGGCGCCTCGGCGGTGACCGTATTTTCGTTGGCGATTCACCGCAGAGGCGCAAAGGTCGCCGAGACTGCGCAGAGAAAACCGAAATTACTACACTACGCCAGGGCCGGTACCGTTCACTTTGCAGTACTCGCCTCCTCTGCGTGCTCCGTGTCTGGGTGGTGAGTTTGTGCTTGGGTTTAATCACCAGCGAGAGACGGAGCACACGAGTTGGCACAGGGCCGGCCAAAGCAATGCCGCGACGTTAATCGCGGCATCTTTTTTTGCTGGGGTTTAAGACCAGATTAATTTTAGCAACCGGCGTTTTATGGTCGCCTGAAAACTTGGTCGAGGATCGTAGCTGCGGTATTGCTTCTTCTATAGCTTCGGTTCCTGGCATACTGGCGATAGCGACTTTTTTGTCGTCCAAGTCGAGTCCGAGCTCCGTAGGCGCGTAAGAAGGTAGCCAGGGGCAAGCGAAGCGCCGCCCCTGGATCAATTGCTAACAAAGACCTGCGCCGACCCTCGATGGGTTGGCGTTTGGTCTTGCGATGATACTTTCGGACGGCTCAACTGGTCGCTACCGCTCCCAGCTCTGACTTTGCCTCAGTCACGGCACAAATTGCTCACCTCCCACTGAGAGGTAGTTTGACATTTGCGCTTGCCTGGGATAGAAGTGCGCCCACCAACAAGCCGCTTTTGGTTCCCAACTAACTTTCCCAACTAAATTCAAAGGAGTCTCCCAAATGAAACGAATACTAGCAGTATCACTGCTGATGATTGCCGCTGTCACAATTGCATTTGGTCAGTGTAGCGACGCTGACAAAAAGAAGCTGGAAGATTTTGATCGTACCTGGGGTGAAGCCAGTGTGCGCGGTGACCGGGCCTTCCTGCAAAACGTTTATGCCGACAACTACATGGGCTTGGCCGCCCCCGGCATGATAGACAAAACTCAAACCGTCAATGACGCTGTCAGACAAGCAGAGCGCGATAGAGCCAACCCGAATGCCGCCAAAGTCACACATGATTACTACATGATTACGTGCTCTCCCAACTCGGCGACTATCACGCATCGTAATGTAATCACAGAAAACGCGGGCGGCAGGGAACAAACTTTCTACAGTCGCAGTGTTCACTTTTTAGAGCGCCGCGGCGATGGCTGGCAGGTCGTGAGCAACGCCGGCCATCCGCTGAATGATGCGGGTGCTCTGTACTACATCGAGCGCGAGTGGAATGATGCCAGCAAGCGGGGCGACGTGGCCTGGTTTGAGCGCAACTACGCCGACGATGCGTCAGACATAAGCAGCCGTACAGGCGCGCAGCACAGCAAAGCGGAAGAGATTGCCGCGATGAAGAATGACAAGACAGTGCTTGATTCGCTCGAGCTTTCGGAACTGGATGCGCGCGTCGAAGGAAACGCAGCGATTGTGACGGGGGTCAATCGCGTGCGGGGCAAGGATGACAAGGGGCAGCCGTTTGATCGTCGCACGCGCTTCACCGATACCTACATCAAACGCGACGGACGCTGGCAGGTGTGGGCCACACAGGGAACTGTGATTCAGTAAACGCACAGCGCTGTAAGCGAGTCACAGCGCGCCATGGCGCACAAGAAGGCCAGGAGCAAGCGAAGCGCCACCCTTGGAGCAACTGCTAACAAAGACCTGCGCCGACCCTTGATGGGTCGGCGTTTGGTTTTTGCGATCGATGGTTCCGAACGTTCGCTTAAGCCCTCCCTTATGGTCGGGCTAATGCCCCGCTGCCCCTGGTCGGGCTAATGCCCGATTACATCTCATCCTGTTCTGCGCGGTCGCGCCTGGCGACGCCGGTAGCGTAAGCGGCTTCTTCGACGTCTTTTGCCACCGCTTCGGCAACGCGTTTGTCGAATACGGATGGGACGATGTACTCGGGATGGAGTTCCTTGTCACTAATGATGGCGGCGATGGCGTGGGCGGCGGCCACTTTCATTTCTTCGTTGATCTTGCGCGCACGACAGGCCAGGGCGCCGCGAAAGATGCCGGGGAAGCACAGCACGTTATTAATCTGATTCGGATAATCGGAGCGTCCCGTGGCCATTACGGCCACGTAGGGCGCTGCGTCTTCCGGCATGATCTCCGGCGTCGGATTAGCCATTGCAAACACGATCGGCTGAGCAGCCATCTGCTTCACGTCATCAACACTTAAAACGCCGGGCACAGACAAGCCAAGGAAAACGTCTGCGCCTTTGATGACGTCATGAAGCGTTCCCTGCTCTTCATTCGGGTTGGTGTTTCGCGCGTACCAGTCTTTCACCCAGTTCATGTGTTCGCGGCGTCCGCTATACAAGGCACCCTTCTGGTCACAGCCAATCACATTCTTCACACCCGCCGCCATCACGATTTTTGAGCACGCCACGCCGGCCGCGCCGACGCCGTTCACGACCACTTTTATATCGCCCATCTGCTTGCCCACGATTTTCAGCGCGTTGATTAATGCAGCCAGGACCACCACTGCGGTGCCGTGTTGATCGTCGTGAAAGACAGGAATGTCGAGCTCCTCCTGCAAACGATCTTCGATCTCGAAACAGCGTGGGGCGGAGATGTCTTCAAGATTTATGCCGCCAAAGACCGTGGAGATGGCTTTGACTGCGCGAACAATCTCGTCGGGATCTTTCGTGTTCAGGCAAATCGGAAAAGCATTAATGCCGCCAAACTCTTTAAAGAGCATCGCCTTACCTTCCATCACCGGCAGCGCCGCTGCGGGACCGATATCGCCCAGCCCCAGCACGGCAGTGCCGTCCGTAACAACGGCGACCGTGTTCTTCTTGATTGTGAGCGTGAAGGCCTTTTCCGGATCGTCATGAATGGCTTCGCAGACGCGCGCGACGCCCGGCGTGTAGGCCATGGAAAGATCGGCGCGGGTCTTCAAAGGCATTCTGGAGACGACTTCGATCTTGCCGCCCAGGTGCATCAGGAAGGTGCGATCGGAGACCTGCATGACTTCGATGCCGTCAATGTCGTTTACCGCGGTAACGATCGCGTCTTCATGTTCACTGGAGACGGTGTTGACGGTGATGTCGCGGACAATGTGGTCGCGGCCGACGCTGACAATATCGATGGCGCCAATGTCCCCGCCGGCTTTGCCAATAGCGGTGGCGACCTCGCCGAGAGTACCCGCCCGAGTAGAAAGCTTGACGCGTATGGTCAGGCTGTAACTGTCACTGGGTGAACGTTCCATAGCGGTGAATAGTAAATGGTGAGGTGAAGACGAGCAATCAGCGATTGAAGTCGGTGAATGGTGAAGAGTGAAAGGTGAAAAGTGAAAGGTGAAAAGTGAAAGGTGAAGAGCAAAAACCGGGTTATTAGCATTCAGCCAAACACTCTTCACTCTTCACTCTTCACTTTTCACTCTTCACTTTTCACTCTTCACTTTTCACTCTTCACTCTCACTTCCCTTCTGATCTGTTTCACAACTTTCGGATCCAGGCCGTTTCTTTCCGCCATTGCCAGCGCATGCAAACCGAGAAGTTTGTAAACTTCCCGGGCCCCAGCGAACTCCTTTCCCGACAGGGCCTCAAGGTGACGCCGAACTGTAGCCACATCGCCGCGCGCAAAGGTCCCCGTCAAGGCCTTTTGCGAGCTTGCCGTCTTCAAATTGTTTACGGTGCTTTCCAGTAGCGGCAGGAAGACCTTTTGAGCGTCGCTTCGGCTGAGTCCGCAAGCAGCCAACAATTCCGTAGCGAGATCGAAGAGCGTAGTCAGGTGCGGAGACGCCATCACCGCGGCGGCGTGGTAAAGCGCCTTCTTTTCGGGCTTGATTGTAAAACTATAGCCGTCGAGATCCCTTACGATGGATCGCGCCAAACCCTTAGCTTTCGTGGTTCCTTCAATGCAAAAAAATGCCCCGCGCAGGGCCTGTGCCCCGGACACCGGCTCGCTGATGGAAACGAGCGGATGCAGCGAGCCGGTCTGAAATCCAACTTCAGCCATTGAGGCCAGCGCTTCGGAAGAGAGTGCACCACTGGTATGAAGAGCCGTTCTTCGACCGTCGCCTCGGAACAGTGCGCCAAGCTTCCGGGCAGTTTCGGCGATCGCGTCGTCTGGAGTTGCGATCACAATTAGATCCGCGAGAGGTAGTTCGGCTAGTTGACTGGCAGCCAGCTTCCGAGGGCCTTTGGCGTCCCCCAGCAGGCGCGCTACTTTTTCGGCTTTCGGCCGGCTTTGCGCAACTAATGCCACGATCGGATGACCACAGGATTGGAGCGTAAGGGCCAGCGCCTGCCCGAGACGGCCGGCGCCTATGATGGCAACCGAAGCTTTCGTTCCAGGGGCGGCAGGTCGTGTCATCGGTTGAAGGTGTTTTATCTAAAGCTTGAAGAACTGCGCCGTCGATCCAACGCAATCTGACAGATTGTCATACAGCCGCGAGTCTATTCACTGATTGAGTGACATTTCTTAGGGGTTTTGCGCGACCCTGGATTATACTGACGGTCATTCCCGCCAGCGTCAGAGCGACAGGATTTTTTGCCAACTCCGAGGTGCGGTTATTTGCATTTTCTGGTCACTTCCGGCGCGCAACCAACCGGCTGCCAGCGGGCATCATAGACTGCGCTTTTGAAAATAGCGAAAACAGCTCCTGTAGGTGACCCGGGTTTCCGGCTGGTCATATTTGAGATTTTCGCTGGTGTGCCCCTCAATCCGGAATTCCTGGAAAGATTTTCCCCAGAACTCTTTTCCGCTGAGCTCGTTTCGAAAGTCTGGAGGTTTTCAAGATGAATAGCTTCTCCCGTTTCGTCACTGCCCTGGTGCTTGGTTCTTCCATGCTTGCAGGGTCGGTGGCGAGCTTTGCCCAAACGTCTGACACGGCAAAGACGCAAAAAACAAGTACTACCGCGCAAAATTCTACGGCCACCGCAGCAAAAAAGGATACGAACCAGCCCGCGCCTACGACGACCGCGAATTCCAACAAACCGCTCTCCGTGAACGAAGATCCTGCAATGATCGGGAAGCGCAATATTAATAAAGGCATTATTGCCAAGATGAGCGGGTCTACGGAAAAGGAAGTGAGGCAAGGCAGGGAGTTGGCGGCTGAGGTGGATCGGCAGGCTAAATTCATCGACGATCCGGTAATCACCGAGTATGTGAATCGCGTCGGCCAGAACATTGTCTTGCACTCGGACGCGAAAATTCCCTTCACCATCAAAGTCATCGACTCTGACGAAGTGAACGCGTTCGCTCTGCCGGGCGGATTTTTCTATGTAAACAAAGGGTTGATCCTGGTCGCTGACAACGAAGCGGAAGTTGCCGGCGTTATGGCTCACGAGATTGCTCACGTGGCCGCTCGTCATGCCGTTGAAAATCAGACCAAGGCGTCTTTGCTGGAATATCTGGCGATGGGCACCTCGATCTTTTTGGGCGGCATTCCCGGAATGATTTATCAAAACACTGCCGGCCTCGGGTTATTGGGTGTCTTCATGAAGTTTAGCCGCAGCGCCGAAGAGGAAGCCGACAAGCTGGGTGTGCAGTATATGTACGCTGCGGGCTACGACCCCAGCGCGATGGCGACGATGTTTGAGAAGCTGGAGGCCAAGAACAAGAAGAAACCGGGATTGATCTCGCGCGCGTTTGCTTCGCATCCGGCGCCGCCCGATCGCCGGGCTTCAGCCCTGGCGTTGGCAGCGAGATTTCCTGAGCATGATGAGTATGTGATCAGCACCTCGGAATTTCAGAAGGTGAAGGCGCGGCTCTTGCGGCTTTCAAACGCCAGAGCTTCGACGGCCGGCGCCTTGCCGGGCGCAGAAGACGGACCGCCGGGACGACCGACACTCAAGCGACGTCAACCGACTCCCGATGATACGACGACCAATCCGGACGGGATTGAGTCGAAACCGGCTGATAAGCAGGAACCGCCAAAACTGAAAAGGAATGACGACGGCACAAAGCCGCCTCCGCAGCCGTAATAACACGGCGTTGAAAAGCCCTGAGGCTTCCTGGCAGCGATACCAGGAAGCCTTTTTGCTGCTTATGAGCCGCCGAAGAAGGGAAAGCGTAAGAATCCTCCATGCAGAACCGAGCCGGATGCCGCTTCACCTTCAAGTCCCGATAACTCGGAATTGTCTCAGCATCCGGCGCTACCGCTTTCGGTTCTGTAGGAGGCCTGAACTTGACACCAATAAAGGCGTTAGTTATTCTAACCGTTCGCTTTTTAGCAGCTAAAAACAGAGATTGTTAACCATGTCAACATACTTTCCCAGCGGCAAAGACCTGCCTGGAAAACGCAAATGGTACGTAGTGGATGCAGCCGGACAAACGGTTGGCCATCTCGCGTCGGAAGTAGCCTCGATCCTCACCGGGAAGCGTAACCCGGCGTGGACACCTTTCATGGACATGGGCGATCACGTGATCGTGATTAATGCCCGCCAGGCAGTTCTCAAAGGTTCGAAGGCTCAACAGAAAGTGTATCGCCACCACACTCGCTACCCCGGTGGCCTGCGCGAGGTTTCAGCGGCAGACATGTTTGCCAAGCGTCCAGACCGTGTCATCTCGCTGGCAGTTCAGGGTATGTTGCCCAAGAATAAGCTGGGCAAGGCGATGGCCAAGAAGTTAAAGGTTTATGCCGATGCCGAACATCCGCACACAGCCCAACGCCCGCAGGCCCGCACCATCACACCTCGACGATCAAAACAAACCGACCAGGCTTAAAGATGCAGAGTTAATAAAGAGGACGAATAACTGTGGCTGAAATTCAATACTACGGAACGGGACGAAGAAAAACCTCGACCGCGAGAGTTTACCTGCGAGCCGGCGGCGGCGAGTTCTTAATCAATCGAAAATCATTTGATCAGTATTTTCCCAATGAAACTCTGCGCATGATCATTCGGCAACCCTTACAGTTGACCGAGACCGTCGCCAAGTTTGATGTCTTAATCAATGTTCGCGGTGGCGGACCGGCGGGTCAGGCAGGAGCTATTCGCCATGGCATTACGCGCGCGCTGCTTGAGTACAATGCGGACCTTCGTCCGGCGTTGAAACAGGCCGGCTTGATCACACGCGACCCGCGGATTAAGGAACGCAAGAAATACGGACAAAAGGGTGCTCGCAAGCGCTTCCAGTTTTCTAAACGATAAGGGGAAATTCGGATTTCTTCGGAATTTCGAATTTAGTTGTAAGCAGGTGTTGTTAGCGACGATCCTGCGGTTGAGAAGTAGAAATTCGAAATCCGCAATCCGAATTCCGAAATTCTAAATCCATTGCCCTGGCTCGGATTGGTTGCACTTCCCCGGAAGTGCCCAGCAGTCAGGGTGAGTACATTAAACCAGTTCACTGCAAAGGAGAATAAAGTTTGGTTTCGGTTACGATGAAAGAACTCCTGGAAGCCGGCGTGCACTTCGGCCACCAGGTAAGGCGCTGGAATCCGAAGATGAAGGAATACATCTTTGGCGAGCGCAACGGCATTTACATCATTGACCTGCAAAAGACGCAGCGAATGTTTCGTGACGCGCTCGGGTTTGTCAGCACTGCCATCGCGGAAGACAGAGGAAAGACTGTACTTTTCGTTGGCACCAAGAGACAGGCTCAGGATGCAGTTCGCGAGGAAGCTGAGCGCGCCGGTCAGTACTACGTCAACCAGCGCTGGCTGGGCGGTTTGCTTACAAACTTTCAAACCGTGCAAAAGTCCATCAAGCGTCTCAAAGATCTTGAGACAATGCAGACCGACGGCCGTTACGAAAAGCTGACTAAGAAAGAACGCATTAAGCTTGATCGCGAACGGGAAGGCCTGAACAAGAACCTTTCGGGTATCAAGTCGATGAGCCGGCTGCCGGACATTGTGTTTATCATCGATGTCAGAAAAGAAGAGATTGCCGTCGCCGAAGCCAACCGTTTAGGTATACCCATTGTTGCCGTCGTCGATACCAACTGTTCGCCGGAAGGAATCGATTACGTCATTCCGGGAAACGATGACGCTTTGCGCGCAGTGCGATTGTTTGCCTCGAGAATTGCGGATTCAATTCTCGAAGGACAGCAAATCGCCACTGAAGGAGGAGTCGTTGCCCAGTCGGAAGAAGCGGGATCCGAAGTAGCGACAGCAGGCGAAGGCGAGAGCGGCAAGACTGAGAGCCCTGCCGCGGAGCCGCAGGCTATAACTCAGCCGGTTGAGACGCCGGAAGGGGCTGTGCCTGGTGGTGGAAACCAGGCTGAGCAGACCGGCGGCGTTTCTACCGCATCGGAAACAGCGACAAGTGACACGGTTGTCGACGAGAGCGCTGAGTCGGTTGTGGCCGCGAGTTAATCCCAGCTAATCGAGATTTCATTAAGCGGCGAGCGCAGCCTTAAGCGGGACTCCCGCCCAGGGCTGCGCTTTTTACCTGAGGGGCACAGACTTCAGTCTGTGTTAGCGAGATCAGCATTTCACAGATTGAGGTCTGTGTTACATGAATCGGAGAATTTCATAATCATGGCAGAAGTAACAGCAACAGCAGTAAAGCAGCTTCGGGAGAAGACAGGCGCGGGCATGATGGAATGCAAGAACGCGCTCGTTGAAGCTGAAGGGAACGAAGAGCGCGCGGTAGACATCCTGCGCAAGCGCGGCCTGGCTTCGGCCAAAAAGCGCGAAGGCCGCATTGCCGCCGAAGGTATAGTTGGTTCTTATATTCATATGGGCGGCAAAGTTGGCGTGCTGGTCGAAGTAAATTGTGAGACAGACTTTGTGGCGCGTGGCGAGGAATTTCAGCAACTGGTGAAAGACATAGCCATGCATGTGGCGGCGGCCGAACCGAGATTTGTCTCGCGCGATCAAGTTGCTGCTGCCGACCTGGAAAAGGAAAGAGAGATCGCCCGCGCCCAGGCGAAGAATGATCCCAGGAACGCCAGCAAGCCGGACCAGGTAATCGATAAAATTGTCGAAGGACGTCTCAACAAATTCTATGAAGAGACTGTTCTGCTGGATCAGCCTTTTGTGAAGGACCCGGCCAAGACCGTGGCGGAGCTGGTCACCGATAAGGTGGCAAAAACGGGCGAGAAGATTACAATTCGCCGGTTCACGCGCTATAAGATGGGCGAAGGACTGGAAAAGCGCGATGAAGACTTTGGCAGTGAAGTAGCCTCGCTTGTGAGTTAGTACTGAGTGCTGGGTACTTAGTGCCAGGTAAGTTTTGGTTTGGCGTTCAAACTTTGGTTTGCAGTCAGATGACCATGAGCTCGAACTCGGATTCTGAACGTGGGTTGGCCTACCGGCGCGTATTGCTAAAAATTTCCGGTGAAGCCCTGATGGGCGACCAGAATTATGGCATCGACGTAGATGTCGCGCGGACGGTCGCGGAAGAACTCAAAGCGGTCCACGAGTTGGGCGTCCAAATCGCGGTCGTAGTCGGCGGCGGAAATATTTTTCGCGGCGTTTCCAAAAGCGCAGGAAATATGGACCGTTCGGCCGCCGATTACATCGGCATGCTGGCGACCGTGATGAACGCCGTTGTCTTGCAGGATGCGCTGGAAAAGCTGCAGGTGCAGACACGCGTCATGTCGGCGATCGACATCCCGCAACTTGCCGAGCCTTTCATACGCCGGCGCGCCGTCCGGCATCTGGAAAAAGATCGCATCGTAATCTTTGCTGCCGGCACTGGTAACCCCTATTTCACCACCGACTCAGCAGCGGCGTTGCGCGCGCTGGAAATCAAAGCGGACATAATTCTTAAAGCCACAAAAGTGGAAGGCGTGTATACCGCAGATCCGATGAAGGACTCGGGTGCGGTGCGCTATGACTCGATAACTTACCAGCAGGTGCTTGAGCGGCAGTTGAAAGTGATGGACACCTCAGCAATATCACTATGTATGGACAACAACCTGCCCATAGTTGTTTTCAACATGCGTCAGCCGGGTAATATCACGCGCGTGGTCACCGGCGAGGCCGGTGTGGGCACGAGAGTTTGGCTGGGGGGCTAACGTTTCAGTTTCAAATTTCAAGTTTCAAGTTCCGAGTTTCGAGGTTAAAGGACTCTTCCCTGGTCGTTTCAGGATTACTCGTGCTGCGCCAAACTTGAAACTCGGAACTCGAAACTCGAACTAATTTTTGGAGTTGATCATGAGCGAGCAGGACGTAATCAAAGAGACACGACCGCGCATGGATACGGTCATCGAAGACTTTCGTCGCAAACTGGCGACTGTGCGCACCGGTCGCGCGGCCGTTAGTTTGCTGGATTCGGTTATGGTGGACTATTACGGCACTTTGACACCGCTGAATCAGATGGCTTCGGTCCATGCTCCCGAGCCGGCGATGTTGACGGTTCAACCCTGGGATCAAACACAGGTGGCCACGATCGAAAAGGCCATACGCGCTTCGGACCTGGGACTAAACCCTTCCAACGATGGCAAACTGGTGCGCATACCGATTCCCCCGCTCACCGAAGAGCGTCGCAAGCAGCTCGCGAAGCAAGTTCATGAAATCGCAGAAGATCATCGCACCGCCGTGCGGAACATTCGCCGCGATTCGAACGAGCGCCTCAAGAAGATGTTGAAGGACAAACAGATTTCTGAAGACAACGAGCGCGACGGTCTCGAGGAAGTGCAAAAACTTACTAACACCTACATTGGCAAGATCGACGAGCTCACTAAGTCGAAAGAACACGAAATCACCAGCGTGTAGGACAGGCATTCCTGCCTGTTCATTTGGATCGGTAACTGCTCTTACTCCCTCCTGATTACTGCGTAGTGGGCCATAAACACTGGGCCGCTCTGCAGGCCAGTTTCGACTTTGCCTCGGATTGACTTCGGCGGCACACACTATTACTCATTGACTCAATGTCACGACTCTCATATCATTCGCCCACCTCGCAACTGAATTTGAAAGAGTTCCCTCTAACTCGAAACCCGGAACTCGAATCTCGTTAACTTTGACCAGGCTGGTCCTCAGAGCCTGCAAGCTGTGCACCCTCTATCCAGTCTGAAACTCAACCACCGGCTCCTGACTCGAAAATCTCATGAAACCTGGAATTCAGGCTGGCCTCAGTGAACTCAGCCGAACCAGACTTGTTACACAAAGGAGGGAAAAATGTTGTTCAGATTAGCAAAGCAAAATCGAGTAGCCTTGTCATTGCTGGTGTCAGCTTTCGCGGCTCTCCTCCTGGGCCCGACTCCACATGCCCGGCAGTCAGTCTCGAAGATGGCCGATACAAATGTTTATGCCGGGCAAGGAGGGCGGGAAAGAGATTACAAGTGCGTGCAACGAACCGCGAGGGCCAAACCCCCGGAGCGTCTATCACCGAAATTTCGCGCGACTGATCGGTACAAACAGGAGCGCCCTTATAAGCCGCTTGATTTGCGTCCTCTCTGTCCCAGCGATCAAGTCGCGGTACCTAGTTCCACGAAACATTTCAAACCTGAAATCCCCAAAGGTAATCCGCTGTTGGGACATATTCGCGATAAGCGTGCCTTTGATAGAAATCCCGGGGAAGTGATCCGCCGCAGCCTGCGTCCTTTTCGACAGGTCTACTGGAAAGGTCGCGGCAACGAAAGACATCATGCTGCGCTGCCGCTGCCTGATCCGCCATGCGATGGCGTGGCCTATTTTGGATCGTGCTACTACTACGCCAGCGCTGCCTTCCGCCGGGCGGCCGATGGTGGCGGAATGACGATGTCAGTTGAAAGGCCTAACTATGTTTCTGGCGAATCAGGCGGGCATTCGCTTGACGAAATAGCAGTACAAGGCGGCGAGGGCGACGGAAACATCGTCGAGCTTGGCTGGAACGTGTCCACCGATCAATACGGCGATGCGAATCCACACCTGTTTGTTTTTCATTGGATAAACTGGGGCCCCACCTGCTACGACGGCTGTGGTTGGGTGCAGTATAGCGGCACGTATTTTCCGGGGATGGATCTTAGTCAGGTGGTCGGCCGTCAGGTTTACGTCGGCTATGTCTTTTTCCAGGGTAACTGGTGGGCCTGGTTTGACAATCAATGGCTGGGTTACTTTCCCGGCACTGAGTGGGGCGGAAACTACACACGGAGCGCGTTGATTCAGTGGTTTGGAGAGGTTTCGTCGAGCAACGGTGTGCCGCCACGAACCGATATGGGTAACGGTCGCTTACCTGCCGACGCGGCGGCCGCATCAATGGTCACCTTATGTGACGTCGACGCGCCGGCCTGGGTCTGCTGGTATCGCGATATGCAAACGCTCGGGGCAACAGTGCCTGCCTATTACGACATCGCGCGCACCGGCTTTGGCGCTACACGTTACGGTGGACCCGGAGAATAACCGCAACGTCAAACCAGCTCGGCAATTGGCTGTCCGGTAACCTTCTTCTGAACAGTGGAAAGGCCGCCTCCATTGGCGGCCTTTGCTTTTGTAATGATCAAGGCGCAGGTTTAGTTCGGCATTGCGAACACATCGTCGCCGATCGTCTGATTAAGCTTCACATCCTTCACGCTGTATTCCGCGAAAAACGCGCCCTGCGGCATCTCGAGTCTTTGTGTGAAGCTAAAGGGAACAAGCACACCCTCGATTTCTTTGAATTTTTTGTTTTCGGTTCCGAAAGTGTAACCGTTATAGGGAATCAGGAAAGTCATGATCCGGCCCGTAGCTGTGTCAAGGTAGAAATCAGTCGCGTTACCCTCAGCATCGGCAATGCGGAAGCCCCGCTGCTTTTTCTTGTCGGGAAGCGCCGACACTGTGTAACCCGGCTGATCGAACCTGGTGAGCAGCGGCAAACCGAATTTGCTCGCCGGCGGCACGTCCACGCCGGGAAGTGAACTATAAGAGTGTTGGCCGTCATAGATCTGTTTGAAGCTGACCGCCGGTCGCGCATCAATTTCCAGACGTACTTTGTCGCCCGCAATCACCCAGACAAATCCGCCGGGAATCGACTGGGTAGAGTTGGGAGCGTACAGATTGACCGAGCCTCTCAGCACCATGCTCTTGAGCGTCTTATATTTTTCCCCTCCCTGTGCTGCCAGCGCCGCTCGGGCCAGATCGAGCGGTGAGGTAGAGGCTGTGATTGCTGTTGCGGGTGCGCCGATGGCTGCGGAGTCCGCCGCCTTCGCATTCGCGTCAGCCGGTTTGGCATTTGTCTCCGTTTGAGCGTAAGTTGTCGCCGAAAGACATAATGCAAGAGCGAGCAAGGCGAGCGACTGGAGAAAAGTCTTCGTCATATCGTTACCCTTCAGTGTTGACTACGATTGCAAGTTTGTAACGCAAACTATTAGTTTGCGACAGTTGTGTGTCACCGCTTTAGTCAGTCGCCATCTGTCGCGACCGCCGCTTAGGTGAAACTACTGAAAGACGAGGGCGTCAAACCGCCCAAGGCCAAAGCGGTGACAGGTCACCGCACTCCAAAAAAGTTGCGCTGCTCAAAAAAAGTTGCGCTACTCAGAAGTTGAAGCGCACTTGCGCCGTTACTTTTCTATTG
>DATGYM010000006.1:0-2171 GCA_035297925.1 Pyrinomonadaceae bacterium
CGTCCACCGAATTATTCGGGCGAGACTTCTTCGCAGCCATTCACACCTCACTGCAATCCCGACTCTACAAACCGAAATGAAGCTCGCATTATTTTAATTAGAAGAACGTCTACGCGGCTTTGCCTAAAAACTCAATCCAAAGTTGAAAGGGGCGACGTGACACTGGGAGCGCGGACGCCCTCGTCCGCAAACGCGTGCGCAGCACGCGCACGTCCTAAGAAAAAATGGCGCCCAGATTATTGTTCGCGCTTCGCGCTCAATGCGGGCGAGGGCGCCTGATGTTATGAAGCGGGCGGCTCCAGCCGTTAGTTGTTAGACTAACGGTGAACATAGTCTGCGTTAGCAGAAGGAGACGCCCATGACAGTATATATCGGGGTGGACTTTCACGCTCGCCAACAGACGATCAGTTATTTGACAACCGAAGATGGAGAGATACAACAACTAGTGCTGCTGCACGAGGACCCGGCCAAGGTCAGGGCTTTCTACGAACAGTTTGCCGGCCAACGAGTAGTAGTTGGATTTGAGAGCAGCGGTTATGCA
Source organism: Pyrinomonadaceae bacterium (assembly GCA_035297925.1). GTDB lineage: Bacteria > Acidobacteriota > Blastocatellia > Pyrinomonadales > Pyrinomonadaceae > PSRF01. The sequence goes on from DATGYM010000006.1 coordinate 542, forward strand.
GCTTGGTTTGAAGAACTGCTGGAAGAGCTGGGGTGCGAGATCTGGATTGGGCATGCCACTTACATTCGACAGTTTGCCAAACGACGGCAAAAGAACGATCGGCGCGATGCCGATTTGATTCTGGAGCTGCTGATGAGCGGAGACTTTCCGCGGATTCATCGCTACTCCCGGAGCACGCGTCAGGTGTTGCAACAACTGCGCTATCGGCAGCGACTGGTGAAGATGCGCACCATGATAGTGAATATGTTGTTGTTTATGGCCGGCAGCCGCGGACATTCGTTTCGCACTCAGTTACAAAGTAAACGCGGTCAGGCCCGCTTAGCCCAACTGCCGTTGCCCGAGCCGCTGGGCCAACAACGGGACGAGTTGTTGTCACTTCTGGCGCAGTTGGACCAGAAGATCAAGACCATTGAAGGGTGGCTGGAGCAAACGGCGACCGCGGACGTGGCCGTGCAACGACTGCGGACGCATCCCGGCATTGGCTTGCTGACCAGCATTTGCGTGCGTTACACGCTCGAGGACGTGGGGCGGTTTGCCACCACCCGTAAAGTGAGCGCCTTTGCCGGCTTCGATCCGATGGAAGATCGGTCGGCTGAAAGACGGCGCATGGGAGCGATCAGTAAACAGGGTTCACGCTGGTTGCGATTCTTCCTGGTAGAAGCCGGCCAGGTAGCCATGCGCCGGGACGCCGACCTGGCGCGCGTTTACCAGCGCGTGTCTCGGCGCGGCGGTCATGCTAAAGCCAAAGTGGCTGTGGGCCGCCGGCTGTTAGTCCGAGCTTTCATCATGCTGCGAGATGGAATTGATTATGCCGAGTTTTGCCGACGTGGCGTCGCAGCTCGGTCTTCCCGGGGGAGCGCGTAGGCTACCATGCCTGACGCCTGATTGGGAGACCAGCCTTTCTTCACTGGGGAAGAAAGTGCCTATCGATCCTCATGGGCCCGCTGCCCGAAGAGATGATTGAACGCGTCATTCGCTACTCGACTATGAGCAACAACTGCAACCACGAAATACAAAAACAGGCAATAAGAGGTAAATAGCTCTACCAATTCAATCGCTAACTCAGATCTATGTTCACGAAGGAAAAACCAACGCTACATCATCGGGCCGCTTACGCGGCCCTGGGGCGCAGCCTGCTTTTTTTCCTTGACTCGAGCGCCCGCTTCATAGACGCGCTCCCAGTATTTGGTCTCACCATCATTCTGTGAGTTTTTGGGCAAAGCCCGTCTACGCTTGTACGTCCGCGATCTGTGAATCGCTTGAATTCCTAATCGCTTTTTTGAATGCCTCCAACATTTCGTCGGGTCTCCAACATGACGTGGGCGTGCATATCTTCTAATGCGATTTGATCGCTCCCAAAGCCTGAAAATCAAACCGATTCAATTCGAAACGACAAGATGCTCGCTGTGGATCGACCATTGCTAATCAGTTTCGTGGTTTCACATGTTCAAGTAATACGAGTGAACTGATTTCTAAAGAAGGATGGCTCGGAGAACATAACTAAGACAGGCTTGGTGAAGTTCCCGAATCGTCTTGCGGCCATTGATGGCAATCATCTTGGCAACCTCGAAAGCTATTGAAGGAGAGAAATGATATGAAAGACAGAAAATCAATCGCGGTGCTAGTGGCT
>DATGYM010000007.1:0-2058 GCA_035297925.1 Pyrinomonadaceae bacterium
TTTCCACAGTTTTAGCGTGAGGGGAGAAGCGCGTGATTTCTGGTCGGGCGTACCGCAACTCAATGTTGACACCGGCAAGAGCCGCCAGCACAACTATTTTGTGGCCGCCGGGATAGTCTGGCGTTTTTGAGCGCACTGAAAGCAGCTCACATCCAGATCACATCCCTTTATCTGCGCCGCTATCTGGATCCCGTCTACGGAGCCGGGGGATGTGCGAGCCTTGCTGCAGGACGGGGTCACTGCAACGGCAACTTCATGGGCCAACGCAAGACAGAGTTCATCGGTGGTCCGGAAGGCGTAAAGTTCGCCCACTCTTGGGCGAATGATTCCATCAGCTTCGTGCAGTTTTCCTGCGTAGAGATGACGTTCAAATAGACAACTCGACCTGTAGTGAAACCCATGTAGGCCATCAGCACTGCACCTCGTTCGAGCAGCAGCAATAGTTCGTCTACAAACTGGCGGTTGTTGTGGTTCAGCCAGAACACTTCCCCGTCCGGGTCATGTAGCACTGGTCCGAATGTGGTAAGCATGTCGTCTTTCTTCATGGCCCGGTCCAATTCTGCAGCGACGGCACGTTGGTACTTGTATTGCTCACGCATTGTCCTTTGAAAGAAACAACTGCTGAAGCAATAGCGGCTGCCGACCGATGCCTACGACGTTCCCACCGTCGAGCGAGAAGGAGCTACGGAAGCGCCACTTCTGTTTTGGGTGCAGTGGAACAGTTGCCGCCAACAAATGATGGTCGATTTTTGAAGCAGCAGGTTCTCATTCCCCGTGAGTCCCGGTGGCGCCCTGCGGCTTTTTCGCAGTGCGCTCACGGACCTTGTCGCCCAAGTCCGAAACCTTATCAGTGATTTCGGCTCGCGTTTCTGCACCGCTGGCCGGTGCGATTAGCAGGCCGACGCCCACGCCGATTCCAACTCCGATTAACAGAGTGCCGACTTTGCCGAGTATGTGCGAATCTTCCTCGCCGCGAAGCGCGTCGGTGGCGCGGCTCACGCGCTTGTACGCGGTATCGTACGTGTCCTTGACTCTGCTCTTGATTTCGTCCGCATTGTCCGGCAGACGCTCACGCAGCGAATCAAGCAGATGGAGTCCGGTTCCGAGCAGGACTCCAAGAAGTAGTTCTTGCTTTTTGAATTTCATGTGCATCTCCCGACGATAGTTTCGCTGATATGAAGATGCAGAAATAGAGTGAGATGTTGGCAGATTTTGAAGCACTCCTGCCATTTGCACCATTTTAACCTTTTGGTGCCGAACGCGAGGCAAGGGAGCATTGGTCCCCGATGGCACGTGGCTCTTGATATCGCAGGGAAACAGAGCTGCCCCGAGGGCAGAATCTGGCTGTTGCTTGGCCACCAGCCCCAAGCGGAAGCCACCTCACGATTGGCTACTTCCAACCCCCTCTACAACCTCTTTCAGGCGGCCCAGTTCTCCTGACGGACGATAGAGTCTCCTTCAAGCCACAAAAAACCACCGAACCAACGCGGAATCCGCCCTTTGCGTGATGCCCGCCACGGACGGACCTTGGACCCGCATCTCGGAAGGCAAGCGTCGGGACAACGGCGACTCGTATCGGCTGCGCCTTCGAACTTCGGGTATAGGCCAACTCGCGGGACTCTCTGCGTTTAGCAGCCTCGCAGCAAATTGCGCCCATATCTAGCGTCCGATCGGTCTCTTGGTTGGCATCAAAACTGCTGCTCTGGACCACGATTGTCGCAATAGCCGCAGGGCCTAGGTCAAGATGTGAACAACCTCACCGAATCTAATGAAAAGCCGGTTTTGGACCCTGAGAACTTCCAACGCCTCCTGGCCGCCGCGTTCATCCTGCAGGGACAAAATTTTTGCCCGGCGAACCCAATAAGCGGAGGCCATACGCGTACTTTCGCGATCCAGCGTATTGTCCAGAAACGAACTCCTCTCTTAGGGAGCCCTCTTTGCACCGGAGCATGTTGAAACCCCTTGTTCAATTTGCTAATCCGAGAATGTGGAGGACGGTTGAGGCGCTCGCTGTAGCTACCGTGTTCTGCATGATGATCGGCGCATCGCTTCGTCGAG
>DATGYM010000008.1:0-5666 GCA_035297925.1 Pyrinomonadaceae bacterium
GGTCATTTTATCCAGCGAGCAGGCGTTCGCTGAAAGGCGCAAGAGCTGATGCGTAAACGCACGTTCCTCACTGGCTAAATTCTGAGGTACCGAGATGATGCAAGATTCCACCCGAGATCAGATGCAGGAGCCCGCCAACGGCCGCAAGCTCATGCTCGCCACCGTGTTAACGCTTGGTTTTGCCGGGGTCGAGGCAGCGGTGGGTTGGTGGTCCGGCTCGCTCGCGCTGTTGAGCGATGCCGGCCACATGGTCACCGACTCCGCCGCATTGCTGATCGCAGCGTTTGCCGGATGGGTCGCTCGGCGTGGGCCTTCGCCGAAGCACTCCTATGGATTCGGTCGCGCGCAACTGGTCGCGGCGCTGGTAAACGGGATATTCATGCTAGCGGTGGTAACGGCTATAATTCTCCAGGCCGTGTCACGGTTCGCAAATCCAATCGCTGTACAGGGTGAGGCGGTCACAGTGGTGGCATCACTGGGCTTGCTGCTCAATATTTTTGTCGCACGGATGCTCTCGCACGGCGGCCGTGACCTTAATATGCGGGCTGCGCTGTTGCACGTGCTAGGCGATCTGCTCGGCTCGCTGGCCGCGTTGGTTTCAGGGATCATCGTATGGGCGACCGGTTGGTTCGCCGTCGACCCGGCGCTCTCTCTTTTCATCGCTCTGCTCATCGCCTATTCCAGCCTGAAACTCGTGCGCGAGGCGTTCCATGGGCTGATGGAAGGGGTGCCGCTGCATCTGTCACTGGAAGAAATCGGCAAGACCATGGCCGGTGTGGAGGGGGTAATCTCGGTTCACGATCTGCATGTCTGGTCGCTCACGGCCGAGCGTATTGCAATGTCGGCACATGTCGTGGTGGCAGGGCTGGAGAGCTGGCCGGAAACTCTGGAGCGGCTGCGGACGCTGCTTGCGCAACGTTACAGCATCGAACACGTCACTCTGCAGCCCGAGAGCAACGGGCAGACGCCCGGGGCAGCATCTACGCCTAGAGTGGTAACTCTCTAAGCCAACACCTCTCTGCGCAACGCCCTACACCAGGAAGAGATCGTTGGGGAGATCGAAGTCATTTTATCCAGCGAACAGGCTTTCGCTGACAGAGGCAAAACCTGACGCGGAAACCACACCGGAGCTCATAAGCCCGGCGTCCGTAAACTCATGCGCCTGCAATTGCCGCACCCGCTCGGTTACCAAAGCGACCTGTGTGCTCTTGCCGGAGCCGGGCGGTCCCATAAGGAAAATATCCACAGCTTCGCTTTCCTTCAGAGACCCGCTCCGGCAGTTGCCGCCATGACTCTCTCCAGGTGCTGCGTCACTACGGCGGGAAGACCCGGCAGCTCTATTTTTAGAAATCCCAGAACCAATGTTGCTACTGCCAAATCGCGCGTTAATCCGCGAGTCATGAGATACTCGACCGCCTCTTCGGCAATCGGGCCCACGGCCGCCTCATGTGAAAGTTCGCTTTTGGGCGCGCCGATGGCCTGCAACTCCGGGATGGCGTAAATCCGCGCCGCGTCCGAGAGCAGCATGCCCCGGCAATCGAGATGGCCGCGGCTGTCGTTGTCGCGGCTCATGAAGGTGCCGCGCAAGTATATGACCGAGTTGTCTCGCGCAACAGCGCGCGAGATGGATTCCGCCTGCGTGCCGCGTCCAAGCAATTCGACCCGTGATCCCATATCAATGAGAGAATCCTTCACGCCGACCATGACGTTATGGAACTGAGCGCGCGCTCCCTCTCCCCGCAACACGACTTGAGGGAAAGCCTGCATCGAGCGAACCGGGCGGAGCAGGATGTAGTCGCTGACAAACGTCGCCCCTGTTTCCGCGATCACGCCCGTGCGCGGCCGTACATGGAAGCCCTCCGCCCAATTGTGCACCATCCTGTTAGTCAGTGTCGCGCCGGGCTTCAGAAACACCTCGGTGACGCCGATGTGTAAGCCCTCGCGCACACCAGGATGCAGCGTACAGCCTGTAATGAGCTGCGCTTCGGCTTTCTCCTCTAAAACGATCAGGTTGTGGACGTTCTGACTGATATTGTTTTCTTGCACGAAAAGGCAAGCCTGTATGGGATGCTCTACCCGCTGGCGAGCAAAAACGCGCAAGAAAAAACCGCCGGTCTGGTCAAGTTCCGCCGCCGCGGTGTATTTGTCCATGTCGACATCGACAGCTTTCCACCAATAGTCCCGCAACCACTCATAACGATTAATCGCTTCCGCCGTGGTCATCAGCTCGATCTGGCCCTGATAGGCCTGCTGGATGTGCTGGTAGATGGCAGAGTAGTCGATCTGAAAGTAGGAGGCGGAGCGATCGGCTTCTTCGGCGTCAATGCCGGCCAGTAGCGCGGCTTCCCGGATCTGGGTATGCAAAGAACGCAAACTCTCCACCTGAGCGCGCGCCTCAGGTTTATTGAAATGGGTCAGATCGATGTCCGGGCCGTATGGCGCCGGACGATCTCTAGCTGCCAGCGCCCTCTCGCGCAATGAGCTATGCTCGGCGTTTACTGGGGTTGTTGGGAGCGACAGAGTGGACATTTTCCGTATCCGTAGGTTTGGATTTCCGCCAGGAGTTTACTTCCTTCCGCATGGGCCACCAGTGTGCCGCCGAAGAGTACATGACTCGCGGTAGGACGGAGATAACTCAGAATGTAACCGGTGTGGGTGATGATCAGCCCTGCCGGAACCACACCGTCGGTCGAGGGTAGTTCCAGCATGCGCTTGATTGTCTCTCCCACCAAGACGAGGCTGTCCAAGTCAACGCCCGCGTCGGGTTCATCAATCAAGGCGAGCTTGGGCCGCCGGAGCATGACCTGCAGCAGCTCGGACTTCTTCAGCTCTCCGCCTGAAAATCCATCATTTACGTTGCGCCGGAGTAAATGACCCAGGTGAAGTCGCTCCGCGATTTCGGTAACGGCGGCAGTCTGACTCTTACCGGCGCAGATGTCGGCCAGCTCGCCCAAGCGCAACCCGCGAAGCGTCGGCGGCCGCTGATAGAGGAGCCCGATCCCCAAGCGGGCACGCTCATCGATTGAGAGACCCGCGATGTCCTGCTCCTGGAAACGTATCGTTCCGCTCGTGATCTGATAGCGAGGTAGTCCCATGATGGCCATGAGCAACGACGTCTTTCCCGAACCGTTGGGGCCGAACAGCACGTGGGTTTCTCCACTTTCAATGCGCAACGTGATGTCGTGAAGAATCGGCCGGCCATCGACCGCGATATCGACCTGATCCAGATCGAGCATCGATTTTTCAATCCTCTCTGTGCTTGCGCAGCGACGGGTCATCACCGCAGAAGGCTTTCGGCTATTTGCGGGCGGGAATGGCTTCGCACGCCTCAAGTGCCCGCTGGGTTTGCCCGAGCTCGGTGCGGAGTGCGTCAAGGTGTTCCTGAAGCCTCTCTCCGCGATATGGCGGAATGTCGCGGTCGACTAGGTCGTTTTCATCTTTCTTAATCCCCTGTTGAACTTTCTTGATGTCCTGATGAACTTGCTTAATACGTTCCCTCAGGGGCCAACATCTCTCGAACTTCACCGTTTTGCGTTGCCTGGCCATCGTTGTTCCTCCTTTCAGGATGAATCGCCCAATTGAGGTACTCGCCCGCAAACTCTCACTGCACGGGTGCTTCGATATCATCCCTTAGTTCGGCGTCGCTATTGGATTTATAGTCATAACGGCTCGGTGTTTCTTCTTCTGTCTCCTCCGTTTCTAAGCGTGAATCACTTGCCCCATCGAATCTAGCGCGGCTTCCTTGATTACCTCAGTTAACGTGGGGTGTGCGTGCACGGCGTGCGCCAGTTCCATTGGCGTCAATTCGGCTGATTTCGCGAGACTCAATTCGCCAGTTAGCTCGGTGACTTCAGGACCGATTAGGTGTGCACCTAAAATTTCACCAAGTTTTTTGGCCACCACAAGTTTCACAAAGCCCTGGTATTCATTCATGCCAATGGCCTTGCCATTCGCTCGGAACGGAAATTTACCTACGCATATTTCGCGGCCCGTCTCGCGCGCCTGCGCTTCGGTGAGACCAAGACTCGCGACCTGTGGCCTCGTATAAGTGCAACGCGGAATATCGTTATAATTGAGCGCACGAGGTTGTTTCCCTGCGATTGTTTCCACCGCGACGACACCTTGTGCGGATGCGACATGAGCAAGCGGTAGCTTCATGGTCACATCGCCGATGGCATAGATTCCAGGTAGGTTTGTCCTACAATAATCGTCCACCTTTATTGCTCCATGCTCCAGCTCGACACCCAGGATCTCCAAGCCCAAGTTTTCTGTGTTTGGCTGCACCCCCACCGCCATCAACACTCGTTGGGCGTGGATCGTTTCCATTCGGCCGTTGGTAGCTACGTCCAGTTGAATCTTGTCGCCGAGCCGTCTCGCTTGGACAACCGTCGTATTGACGCGGAACTTTATATCGGCTTTCTTCATCCCCTTTTCAAATTCGATTGAAATATCCTCATCTTCTTTTGGTAGGAGATGCGGAAGCATTTCAATCACCGTCACCTCTGCCCCATACGAACGATAGATTGTCGCAAATTCCATCCCGACAGCGCTCCCACCGACAATCACGATCGGGTTCGGCACCTCACCCAGCTCCAAGGCTTCTCGCGACGAGATCACTTGCCTGCTGTCAATCGTCAAGCCGGGGATTGAACGTGGCCGGGCGCCAGTAGCGATGATGATGTTTTTCGCTGCCAAAGCGCGCCCTCCGGGCTGAACTTCCACGCGGTCGCGCGCCGTCAGGGTTGCGTTACCTTTGATTACCTCGACCTTGTTTTTCTTCATCAGGAACTCGACACCCTTGAGGAGCTTGTCTACAACGGTGCGGCTACGCACAAGTGCTGCACTAAAATCGATAGAAAATGATTGAATCTGGACTCCAAAATCACTCGCATGCTGAATAGTTTCAACGACGCTGGCATTTTGCAGTAGTGCCTTGGATGGAATGCAGCCCCAATTCAGGCAGATGCCACCTAATCTATCCCGTTCCACAACAACAACACGCAGTCCCAGCTGCGCAGCGCGGATTGCAGCAACGTACCCGCCCGGGCCACCGCCAATGATTATAAGATCGAAGTCAGAAGTAGACATAAGGTCATCCACTCGTCAGGTCTGTATAGCAAGTTTTGGGGTTGAGTTGTTTGAATGATAATTCTTGCCGTTCCTTTTTTTCGACTTCGGCAGAACAACTCGTAGCACTCCGTCCAGGGATTCGACTCGGATATTCTCTTTATCCAGCAGCGTTGGAAGTTTTATCTGTTTGACAAAAAAGCCGGAGCCGCGCTCCATGATGTGCAAATGCCCATTGCGGGAGCCTTGATCGAGGAAGCGCTGTCCCTGAAGCACAAGGTCGCCGTTCTGTACTTCCACCTTAACGTTTTCGGCTTTAACGCCGGGAAGGTCGGCTTCAACTACGTAAGCGTCCGCCGTTTCGTAAAGATCCATCATGTTCCTAATGCCTTATCGTGATAGGTACTTTATAGATAGGTGCCGCAAGAGTGATGCCATCAAATCCTGGAGAAAAAAGCCAAAGTAGACCCTTTTTTGGGTTTGCGGCTGGCAGCTAAGCTTTATTTTCGCACACTTGCAACTTGACGCCGAAAAGTTTTTCGGCTCTGCGAAAACGGAATGTCTAAAGGCGTAAAATTAGTAGTTGAAGTGGCACGGTC
>DATGYM010000009.1:0-5089 GCA_035297925.1 Pyrinomonadaceae bacterium
ATCCAGGTTGAACCATGTTGTGGTTGACTCGCCGCCGGTCAGCTCTTTTACGGATGGCGTTTTGATTTCGTCGATGGTCGACGGCGTGTTGCTGGTGGTGCACGGCGGCAAGAGCTCGCGGCATGTGGTGAAGCGCTCGCGACAACTGCTTCAGGATGTGGGGGCGAAAATCTTTGGTGTCGTGCTGAACAACGTCAATCTGCAATCGCACGATTACTACTACTACCAGCGTTACTACGGCTCGAGTTACTACAAGAGCGACGGCGAACAAGAAATAGAATCTGCCGCCGCTGCGACGACTCACAAATAAAATTACCCCCAGACTTACGCGGATAGGCGCGGATCAGAAAAGACAAGAAATCAGAATGACAATTTAGCTTTTGCCCTTCCTTGGTCAGATCCGTTTTTATGCGCGTTAATCGGCGGCTGACTATCCTTCGCGCCTATTATTCATGTCCGCAATTCAAAAATCCGAACTGCCCACGTTCTTCATTGACCCGCCCAGCGGCTGGTCGTCGATCGGCTTTCGCGAGTTATGGGACTACCGCGAGCTGCTCTACTTCCTGACCTTGCGCGATGTGAAGGTGCGCTACAAGCAGACCGCACTGGGTGCGGCCTGGGCCATCATTCAACCTGTCTTCATGATGGTAGTGTTCAGTTTGTTTTTTGGCCGACTGGCAAAGGTCCCATCCGACGGCATTCCGTACCCGATATTTACTTTCTGCGCCTTGTTGCCGTGGCAGCTTTTCGCGCATGCCTTGACCGAATCGAGCAACAGCCTGGTCGCGAATGAACGACTGATAACCAAGGTTTACTTCCCGCGCCTGATCGTGCCGATTGCCGCTGTGCTCGGTGGCTTAGTCGACTTCGCTGTCGCTTTCGTAATTCTTTTGGTGCTGATGTTCTATTACGGCATTGTGCCCACCTGGGCCGTCGTGACGCTGCCGGCATTCATTCTGCTGGCGGTGCTGACGGCTCTCGCCGTGGGCCTTTGGCTTTCGGCGCTCAACGTGAAGTATCGCGACGTGCGTTACACGATCAACTTCCTGATTCAGTTTTGGCTGTTTGCCACACCCGTGGCGTATCCGAGTTCGATTGTTCCCGAACCCTGGCGCGCGCTTTATGGACTGAACCCGATGGCCGGCGTCGTCGAAGGCTTTCGCTGGGCGCTGTTAGGAAAGCAACCGCCCGGAGCCATGCTGGCCGTTTCAGTTGCAGTTGTAATCGCTATTTTGTTTGGTGGGCTCTACTACTTTCGGCGGATGGAACAGGAATTCGCGGATGTGGTCTGACGACGGCGTACCGACGACCAACGGTCGGTGACCACTGTCGTCGCTGGTCCTCCTTTGGTTGTGGGCCGTCCTTCCGAAAGTCCGAACTCGGAACTTGAAACTCGAAGGTCGAAAGTCGAAATAATATGAACAACTTTCTTCGCAAGGTAATTCGTTTCACGCCCGTTCGGTTGAGAATCCTGGGGATTCTGATCATCCTGGGAGCACTATCTGTGTTGGCCTCGACGAGCCTGGCGCGGAACTTTGTCCGCGAAGTTGCTCCACGTTTGTTTAGTTATTCAAGTAAGACACTAGATGTCGCTAAGAATGGCGGGCCGGCAAATAACGAAAAAACCAACCTGCCAGATCCACGCGGGCGAAATACGGTTTTGTCGAATCTAACGCGCGGCCAGAACACTCAGGATGTTGATGCTGCCTTCGTGCCAGTGAGGCCGGTCAAGCCGCGTACATTTCATGGAGACGTTCGCCGGCTTCCCTTAGTTAAGCCCAAACTCAAGAAAGAAAAACCGGAACCCCAGGAGCCGGCTGGGGAATTGCCCGGTGCGCTCGCACGTGATTCAGTCTTGCAACCGTTTGCTCCGGCAGCTCCAGCGCCAACGCCGAGCTCTGCTTTTGCAGGACTCGATTTTGCAAACTGGGGCGACGGCTGGCCGCCTGACACAAATGGCGACGTCGGCCCTAACCACTATATCGAAACGGTCAATACTTCAATCGGTATTTATGACAAAAGTACCGGCGTTCGCCTGGCTGCATTTACGTTCGACACTTTCTTCTCGCAAGCAGCCAGTGGGACGCCCTGCGACAATTCAAACCAGGGTGATCCGGTGGTGCTTTACGATGCCTTGAGCGATCGCTGGCTAATTAGCGATTTTGCCTGGTCCAATTTCAGTTCGGGAGCCATGTATCAATGTATGGCTGTTTCGCAGACGAGCGATCCTGTCGCAGGTGGCTGGTATTTTTACGCCTGGCAAACGGCGTCAGGCGGCAAGATCCCCGACTATCCAAAACTCGGTGTCTGGCCGGACGGTATTTATATGTCGGCTAACGTGTTTAATACCACCGGAAATCAGGCATTTCAGAATGCACAGGTGTGGGCATTCAATCGCGCAGAGATGGAAAGCGGTGTAACAGCGCACGCGGTCAGTTTCAACCTGCCGTCAAAAATTAACGGTGTATCTGTTTTTAGTTTGTTACCGAGTAACGCGCGCAACAACGGCAGCGCGCCGCCCGCCGGCTCACCCAACTATTTCACTTCGATTTGGGGCACCTTTGCGGCGCGCGTTTGGAAATTCCACGTGGACTATGCGGTGCCCGCGAATTCCACTTTGACGGGCCCCAGCAACGTCACAATTTCGTCGTTCAGTGTTGGTCCCAGCACGGTCCCGGAAAATGGCGGCAATAATATCGACACACTCACTTACCGCTTGATGATGCAAAACCAGTATCAGAATCTTGGCGGTATTGAGTCGTTATGGATCACGCATACCATTGGCAACGGTGCTTCGCCGAATATCGCCCAAGTCCGCTGGTATCAGTTAAACGTGACGAGCGGCACTGTAGTCACTTCCGGTCCCGTGCAACAGGGCACCTGGTCGCCCGACTCAAAACATAGATTTATGTCGAGTCTCGCGGTTGACAAGAGTGGCGATATGGCGCTTGGCTACAGCGTTTCCAGTTCGACGTCGTATCCGTCGATTCGTTACGCCGGTCGCCTGACAAGTGATCCTTTGAATACGCTGGGCCAGGGAGAAACCTCGCTGATCGAAGGCACCGGGTTTCAATGTTGCACGTTCTCAGACGGCTCCACGAACAGCCGCTGGGGTGACTACAGTGCGATGACGATAGATCCGGACGGTTGTACCTTCTGGTATACGAACGAGTACTACGACACGCAGCCGGCAACACTGGCCGCCGATAATTGGAAGACGCGCATCGGATCATTCAAGTTCTCGCAGTGTACGCCGAATCAGGTGGGGATTTTGCAGGGGACTGTTACGGACGCCAGCAATAGCAATCCGATTAGCGGCGCCCGGGTGGTAGCCGGTATTTATAGTCTGAAGACCGACGTAAATGGCTTCTACAAATTTGCGAACACACCGGTGGGCACATACACGGTGAACGTTTCAGCCTCTGGTTATTCCAGCGGCAGCGCCAACAACGTAAGCGTTACAAACGGCGGCACGACTACACAGAACTTTGCGCTGAATTCTCCGGCCCTGAGTACCAGCCTTTCCGTAAGTTCAGCCAGCGGAACTTATGGCGGCACAACGACCCTGTCAGCGACTTTGACTCAACAAGGTGGCTCGGCTCTAAGCGGTAAGACAATTACGTTCACATTAAACGCGAGCGGCTTCGCAAACAATACGGCGACAACCAATGCTAGCGGCGTGGCGACGCTTTCAAATGTAAGCCTGACCGGGATTAATGCGGGAACCTATCCGAGTGGCGTCGGCGCCAGTTTCGGGGGTGGGGGTGGTTTCAACGGCAGTTCAGGTACCAATAGTCTTACGATCAGTAAGGCGACGCCTGTGATTAATTGGAGTGACCCAGCGCCGATCACTTTTGGCACCCCCTTGAGTGCGACGCAGTTGAACGCAACTTCTCCGGTTGCGGGAACCTTTACATATGACCCTGCCAGCGGCACTGTGCTTCCGGTTGGCAATGATCAGCCTCTGAATACGCTCTTCACGCCCACGGATACAGTCAACTACAACACGAACTCCGCGACGGTACATATAGATGTGCTCCCGGCTTCCTCAACCGATACGATTTGGGTAGAAGACTCAACACCGGCAGGAGCGACGCTCAGCGCGAGCGGTGGTGATAGTTGGAACTGGATCAGCTCTAACCCAACGCCGTTCTCTGGCAGTTTGGCCAGCCAGTCCAATATAGCCAGCGGTTTCCATCAACATTACTTTTCTGGTGCGACAACTACTCTCACGGTCAACACTGGAGACACTCTAATTGCCTACGTGTATCTCGATCCGGCAAACCCGCCGAGTGAGGTAATGTTGCAGTGGCACGATGGCAATAACGGTTGGGAGCATCGTGCTTATTGGGGAGCTAATGACATTGGGTTGGGAACTAACATGGGTTCGCTGCCCGCCACGGGGCAGTGGGTAAGGCTGGAAGTGCCTGCCAGTTCCGTTGGTTTGGAGGGAAGCACGCTCGACGGCATGGCTTTTTCACTCTTTGGTGGACGCGCTACCTGGGACCATGCCGGAAAAGCAGTTCCATAACACGGTTCGAAATATACGTTCGGTCTTCGTCGTCTCTTAAGTCCGCAATTCGAAATCGGAAATTCTTTGCTAAATGTCCGACATTGCCATTCGCTGTGAGAGCCTGAGCAAGCGATATCGCATCGGTGAGCAGGAGCGTTATAAAGCCCTGCGCGATGTGATTACTGACGCCGCCGCTTCGCCCTTCCGCCGCGTTCGTTCTGCGTTCAGCCGGAACGGTGCCAACGGCGAATCAGCAATTCGCAATTCGAATTCCGAAATGCGAAATTCGATTTGGGCTCTCGACGATGTCTCATTCGAAGTAAAGCAGGGCGAGGTAATCGGCATTATCGGCCGCAATGGAGCAGGGAAGAGCACACTGCTCAAAATACTTTCGCGCATCACTAAGCCGACTAAAGGTCACGCTGAAATTCATGGCCGTGTCGGCTCACTGTTGGAGGTTGGCACGGGCTTTCACCCGGAACTAACGGGCCGAGAAAATATCTACTTGAACGCAGCCATTATCGGGATGCGCAAGGCTGAAGTTGAACGCAAGTTTGATGAGATTGTCGCCTTCGC
>DATGYM010000010.1:0-11210 GCA_035297925.1 Pyrinomonadaceae bacterium
AACCGTGATTTTCTTGGAAAGGTCGCCGTTGGCTACGGCGGTGGTCACGTCGGCGATGTTGCGCACCTGGCCGGTGAGATTGCCGGCCATTAGATTCACGCTGTCAGTAAGGTCCTTCCAGGTTCCGGCTACACCTTTAACCTCAGCCTGACCACCGAGCTTTCCTTCCGTTCCCACTTCACGCGCCACGCGCGTAACTTCGGAGGCGAACGAGTTCAACTGATCCACCATGGTGTTGATGGTGTTCTTCAGTTCAAGAATTTCACCCTTAACGTCAACCGTGATTTTCTTGGAAAGATCGCCGTTTGCCACCGCCGTTGTAACTTCGGCGATGTTGCGTACCTGACTCGTGAGGTTACTGGCCATCGAGTTGACGCTGTCGGTGAGGTCTTTCCAGGTTCCCGCTACGCCTTTGACCTTCGCTTCGCCGCCGAGTTTTCCTTCGGTTCCCACTTCACGCGCCACGCGCGTTACCTCCGATGCGAAAGAGCTGAGCTGATCCACCATGGAGTTAACAATCTTTACGGTACGCAGAAACTCGCCCTTTAACGGTCTCTCATCAACCTGTAACCCCATGCGCTCGGAAAGGTCGCCGTTAGCGACCGCGCCGATTACGCGCGCCATCTCGCTCGTCGGTCGCGCCATATCGTCGATAAGCAGGTTGGTCGAGTCGACCAGGCGCAGCCACGAACCCGCAGCTGCCGGCACCGCGGCGCGATGGCTTATCTTTCCTTCCTTGCCGACCACGCGACTTACTCGCTCCACTTCCTTCGTCGTTTTGTCGCTGAGTTCAATGATGTCGTTGAGAGTGTCGGCGATCTTTCCCGCTTCGCCTGTCCATTCGCCGGGGAGTCGAACAGAGAAGTCTCCCTTCTTGAAAGCTACGAGAGTCTTCAGCAGTAGCTTTGTGTTCAACGAGTCAGTTGTCAGGGTTTGAGTTCGCATTGTGTCCTTCCGAATTTGCTTAAAATTTGGAGAGAGGTTGGTCAAATAAACTGGCCGAGGCGGCCAGAGAAGCATAGTCCAGTATGGTGCTCAACACAGTTCGAGCCTGCAGGGGTTCGTCGCTTTTAGGGGATTTTGGGGGATGCAGCAACAAATACCGTCACTACAACAGACATTCTATACCGAGCCTGCGGAAGAATGTAAATGCGATTTTCGAAAACCGCTGAAGATTAGTTCAGGCCCGGCCCGCGCGCTGCAACGGAGATCAAGACTGTAAATGTTTCTGGTCGCGTAGGACCGTCGCATCAGGCCGATTATCTCGGTGCTTTAGAGTCCTCTGACTTTAGTGGGCCCATGCCGTTCGCAAGTGAATGGAACGACTATCCGAGCAGCCCGCCGACTTTGGAAGCAATGTCGCCTGCAATACCGCCGCCTTCACCCTTGATTGCGTTTTCGATCTGACCTGCGATGGGCGCTGGTAGTCTGTTCTTCACAAAATCCAGCACAGTGTTTATCGCAGAGCGAGCCTGGTCTTCCGATATTCCAGCCTTTGCAGTCACCTGCTTTATGAGTTCTTCCATTGTCTTTCTCCTTTTTTGTAACCCTGTTGAGGGCAGCTCGTTTAATTCCATGCGGGGGTGATGTGTCCTTGCGCGTCGTGCCGGTAAGGAGCCCATGCAAGGTTGAGGAGCTTAATTGTGATGTTCGCCTTTGTAGGTTTCATTGTAGTGGTTTCAAGTGCTTCGTTTTGTGAATCTACCGATTGCTCAAAGGCCGCAGTCTCCGCCTTAAACTGCTCGTCAAGCGCCGTCAATTGTTCGTTGATTGCGGCAACCGTTTCCTCCGCACGGCCAACATCCTGGCTTTCTTTGATGGAGCGACCTACGCCGCGCGCGGCCGTAGTGGCTCTGCCCAACGAAGTAAGACTAACCGCCTTGCGACCCATAAAGGATGAAAGCAGCGTTGCGCCGAAGGAAATGGCCGTCTGCATCTTCTGACCCTTTGCTTGTTCGGCTTCCCGCTCTACAGCCTGTTCTGCGCGCCTTTTTCTCTCTTCAAGCGCCGCAATTTTGGGAGCGTACTTCTGACGCAAACTCTGGGCAGCAGCATCCCGCTGTTCGCGCGCCGCTTGTTGCAGTCGCACGCGAAAATCGCGCTCCGTCTCGTCAGGATTCGAGGTTTGCCCGAGACTTGGACTTCTGAACAGATCAAGCTTCTGGCTGCGATAAAGCCAGGCGGCAAAATCCTTCCGCCATGCGTCATAGTTCTTCGCCTTTGCGGCCGGCCCCGGCAGCTCAGTAAACTGCGCGTTTTCAACTCCAGACTTTTCCAGGTCGTCAAGCGGCAGATCAACTGCGGTCGCTGCCTCCCAGTCAACTGCCACTGCGCCTTCGGTAATCGGCGCCATCACAGTCAGCTCGCGAGTTACGTCCACCTTCTTGTCGCTGAAGCGCACCGCAGCGGCGCCTATCACCGCGGGATGATAGACAAGCGTGGACGCGGCCGTTCCGGTACCGCGCACGGGAATGAAATATTGGGAAACGTCAGGCAAAACCGGCTGGCGATTCTGAATCGATAGGTTGCTTGCAGCCGGCGAAGCGGCCCGGATGACTGCGGTTGCCGGTTGGGTCGCGATTCCGGCCGCTGCCGTTGCGGCCTGCGCAACAGCGACATCAGCTGATTGCGCTTTGATGGGATCCATCAGCGTCTTAATCTGTATGCGAGTGAGCGGTCCACGCAGGTATGACATGGCCCAGCGTGTTTCGAAAACTTCAGCGCCGTCTTCATGAACGTTGTTGAGAAGAAAAATTCGATTGCTGAGGCCCGCCAGCGTTTGCTCCATTTGTTGTTTATCAAACTTTACCCCGGCGCCGCCGGCAACTCCCTCCAGCCCTTCCAACACCCGCGCCTTGTCCCGCTCGGTTTGCAAGCGGCCGATAAACCACGTGCCGGTGTTTGCTAAACCTTTGTAGTCGAGGTCCACAGGGTTTTGAGTAGCGAGTACGACTCCCAGACCAAACGCGCGACCCTGTTTGAGCAACGTCAGAAGCGGCAACTTCGATGGTGGATTGGCGACGGGTGGGAAGTAACCAAAGATCTCATCCATGTAGAGCAGGGCGCGGAGGCTGGTGGTGCCTGACTGCGTTCTCATCCAACCAAGAGTTTGGTTGAGAAGCAGAGAGACAAAGAACATTCGCTCGGCGTCGCTCAAGTGGGCGATCGAGAAAATGGAAACCCTTGGCTTGCCCTCGGGCGTGTGCAGGATTCGTTGAATGTCGAGTGGGTCGCCTTCCAACCAACTACTAAACCCGGGCGCGGCCAGCAGATTATTTAGCGACATCGCCAACTCGAACCGATCTTTCGATGGGAAGAACGACTCGATATCCATCACGCCAACCTTACTCATCGGCGGCGATTGAATCTGCTGAATTAGTGCGGCAATGTCCAGGTCGTTTCCGGCCAGCCATTCCTTCGTGAGGATGTTCGAGAGCAGGATATGTTCACGACTCTTGAGCGGGTCCGCAGCGATACCCAGCAGGCCAAGCAAACTCGTAACGGTAGTATTGACCCGCTCCGTCAATAGTTCATTGTCTTCGCTGATTGCTTCGGGAGGCGCCGCAAAGGATTTGAGAATGGAAACCGGGATGCCGGCATTGCTGCCTGGCGTGTAAATGCGAAAATCGGCGGCGGCGCGCAAACGCTTGATGCGTTCCCCATCCTGTCCCCATTCGGCCAGTCCTTTTTTCCAGAACTCGGCTTGCTGCGCGGCAAATTCAGCCGGCGAAACATTTTTCTTTTGCGCATCCTCTTCATTTACCCAGGGCGCAAAGTCCTCGGGTTTTAGTTCGGGAAAGGTAAGCAGCAGGTTGGACAAGTCACCTTTTGGATCGATGATAAGCGAAGGAATACCGTCGATCGCCGCTTCTTCAATCAGCGCAAGGCACAGCCCCGTCTTCCCGCTGCCGGTCATGCCAACGCAAACGGCATGGGTCAAGAGATCTTTCGAATCGTAGAGCAGCAATCCGTCTTTCGACCCTTTTGTTTTAAGGTTGTAAGGTCGCCCGAGATAAAAAGCTCCCAATTTTTCAAAATCTTCCATCGTGCTGGCCTCCCGGCTTTGTAGTTCAGCCTACGGATGTTGTATTCCGTCGCGAAATTGGGAATCGACGTCCTGATTTGTCGAAACTCTACCACTCAATTGTGCCGCGCTATAACTCGATCCGAGATTAGCTCATATGTCTTTTCCGAAATTATCCCTTTTCGCACTAAATCGGTCTTCTCCCGGTAAGGTCGGCCATCGATGATTTGCGAACGGTCTGGACTCTTTACGCCAACAGGATTACTGCTGTTGCCGCAGGCAGCAAAGATCAGCACACCAGCCAGTAGCATTACGAGGCGCTTTCGCCTAAAGACAAATTTGGAGACGAGATTGATTGACGATAGCTGCATGGCTTTTAGTCCAGGGAGAAGCCGCTCACTTCACCCAAACAGTTTTCACGTTGACGAATTCGCGGATCCCGAACTCACCTAATTCCCGCCCATAGCCGGAGTTTTTTACTCCGCCAAATGGCAAACGCGGATCTGATGCGACCATCCCGTTGATGAAAACGGAGCCGGCTTCGAGTTGGTTGATGAAACGCTCTTGTTCCTCCGGATCTTTCGTCCACGCCGCCGATCCGAGACCGAAAGTTGTCTCGCTTGCAAGCGCGATCGCTTCATCAACGTCTTTGACTTTAAACAGCATGGCGACGGGGCCGAATACCTCTTCACAGGCTGCAGGTGAACCCGCAGGGATGTTAGCGAGCACAGTCGGTTCGTAAAAGTTTCCCGGACGATCTAACTGCTTACCGCCCGCCAGAAGAACTGCGCCCGAGGCAATGGATGTTTTCACCTGTTCAGCAACGTCTTTCAATATTTGTTCAGTGGCGAGCGGACCGATGTCGGTCGATTCTGCAAGGGGGTCGCCGATGCGCAGGGCTTTCATTTCTTTGACAAACCTGCGCTCAAACTCGTCGTATACCTCCGCCGACACGATGAAGCGTTTCGCGGCTATGCAGGATTGACCGTTATTGATCGTGCGGGCCTTCACCGCAGTAGTGACAGCTTCATTTAGATCAGCCGAGGGCATGACGATGAAAGGATCGCTGCCGCCGAGCTCCAGCACAGTCTTCTTTATCTGTTTTCCGGCGATACTCGCTACGCTGCGGCCGGCCGGCTCGCTGCCAGTCAAAGTTGCCGCAGCTACTCGTTTGTCTTCGACGATGCGCTGCACAACTTCGGACCCGACCAGCAGGGTTTGGAATGTACCCTCTGGAAATCCAGCGCGGCGAAAAATGTCTTCGATGGCCAGCGCACACTGCGGCACGTTTGACGCATGCTTTAGCAAACCCACATTGCCTGCCATCAGCGCCGGTGCCGCGAAACGAAAGACTTGCCAGAAGGGAAAATTCCAGGGCATTACAGCCAACACCGGTCCCAGCGGCTGGAAACGCACGTAACTCATCTTCGCATCTGTCTCGATGCGCACGTCAGCCAGATGCTGTGCGGCTGTTTCAGCGTAGTAGCGGCAAACCCAGGCGCATTTTTCTGCTTCGCCTATGGCACCCTTGATTGGCTTGCCCATCTCGGTGGTCATTAATCGCGCTAAGATGTTCTTCTCGGCTTCGAGAATCCCGGCGGCGCGCATCATCATCGACTGGCGCGCTGCCAAGCCGGTAAAACGATAGGAAAGAAAGGCATCCGCCGCTCGCTGTAGTTTTTCTTCGAGTTGCTTTTCGTTAAGCGGTTCAAAGGTTTTGATAGTTTCCCCCGTAGCCGGGTTAATCGATGCGATAGACATGAGTCCTCTTGCTTGGAACTAAGTTGTTTGTGTTGTCCGGAATTATAGATGAGTCGCGCTTTAATGGAGTAGCGTGGCAGCAGAAGGCTGCTTTGCCGCCTTCACCGCAGCGGCTCAGCCGCCTTCCGTGCAGAAGGCTTTGCCTTTCCCGAAAGCGGGTTACGCTCATCGCGATTGAATTGAGAAAAAATTCTTGTATTCTGGTTGGGCATGAGTAAGACAAAACGTCTGGACAAGTTTGCTATTGCCGCGGCCCTTCAGGAAATCGCCGCGCTGCTTGAATTGAAGGGTGGCAAAGACCGCTTCAAAGCACGCGCCTATCAGACCGGCTCGCGCTTAGTTGCCGGCATGTCTGAAGACATCGGAGATGTGGTGCTGCAAAATCGCCTCACCTCTTTGCGCGGCATTGGCAGCGCCCTCGCCTCGCAAATCGAACAGCTTTACCTCACGGGAAATTCTTCAGTTTTAGCCGGCCTGAAAAAGGAGTTTCCACCAGGAATAATCGAGCTCTCCGGCGTGCCTGGGCTTTCCATTAGCAAGATCAAAACGCTGCATGAATCGCTGGGCATTACGTCGCTCGCCGAACTGAAGGCCGCGGCCGAAGCAGGGAAAATAAAAAGCATCAAAGGCTTTGGCGCGAAGACGGAAGCCACTCTCCTTGACACGATTGCCGGTCATCGCCAGCGCGCGAAGAGCGAGGACCGACTACATCTCCATCGCGCTTTGCAGACGGCCACACAAGTTGTTAATTACCTGCAAGCTTCTGGTACCACTGAAATCAGTTCCGCCGGTTCCCTGCGCCGCTGGAAAGAAACTGTGGGGACCATTCGTCTGGTTGCAAAAACCAAACGTCCCGCAACTTTGATCGAACATTTTAATCGCTTCCCGCTGATTGTTGAGGTCATAGAGCAGATGGAAGAGGCGTCTAAGGTGCGCCTGGCTGACGGCGCGCGCGTTTCCCTGGTTGCCGCTCGTCCCGCTGAGTTTGCGCTAGCACTGCTGACAGAGACGGGATCAAGGTCCCACATCGACAAGCTGCAGCAAGTTGCCAACCGCGAAGGTCCGCAGGCAAATAGAGGAAAACAGGTGCCGCAAAAGCCCCGCAGCCGTTCAAGGAGAAACTCGGCGCCCCATAGCGAAGAAGAAATTTACGATCAATTAGGAATGCAATATGTTCAGCCGGAGCTACGCGAAGACGAAGGGGAGATCGAAGCGGCTCTGGCCGGGAAGCTGCCGGAAGACCTGATACTACTGGCAGACATCCGTGGCATGGTCCACTGCCACACCACTTATTCAGACGGGAAGCACTCCATCGCCGAGATGGCTCAGGCCGCGGAAGCGATGGGCATGAAGTACATAACCATTACCGATCACTCGCCCACCGCCTTTTATGCCGGCGGCGTAACAGTTGATCAGCTAAAACGACAATGGGACGAGATTGCCGCCGTGCAGGAAAAAGTCAAAGTGAAGATTCTGCGCGGTACTGAATCAGACATTATTGCAGACGGCAGGCTCGATTATCCCGATCGAATCCTGGAACAGTTTGACGTAATTGTTGCCAGCATCCATTCACGTTACAAGATGGATTCCGCCAAAATGACGAAAAGGATTGAAACGGCCATGCGTCAGCCGGTGTTCAAAATTTGGGGACACGCCCTGGGACGTCTGATTCAACGGCGGCCGCCTTTTGAATGCGACATTGAGCGGATTCTTGATGTCATCGCCGAATCGCGCGCCGCCATC
The DNA here is from genome assembly GCA_035297925.1 of Pyrinomonadaceae bacterium. Taxonomy (GTDB): domain Bacteria; phylum Acidobacteriota; class Blastocatellia; order Pyrinomonadales; family Pyrinomonadaceae; genus PSRF01. Next base: position 7,529 of record DATGYM010000010.1, read on the forward strand.
GAGGTGAACGGTGATCCCTGGCGGTTGGATCTTGAACCGCGTTGGATCCGCGAGGCACGAAAACGAAAGATCAAGTTTGTGATTTCCGTCGATGCGCATTCGACCGGCGCGCTCAACAACGTCAAATATGGAGTGGGAATGGCGCGCAGAGGTTGGCTAAGGAAGGCTGAGGTGCTGAACACTCTTGGAGTCAAAGCCTTTCAAAATGCAGTAAGACCCTGAAACCCCTGCCTGTTCAAAGAATCAGAATGAAATGTCTTTTCTGCGGAATCATTAGCGGCGAAGTAAATGCGTCAATCGTCTTTCAGGATGACCTTTCAATAGCTTTTTTGGATCACCGGCCGCTTTTTCCGGGCCACTGTTTGTTGATTCCGAGGGCGCATGTCGAAACACTCCCAGACCTTCCGCCCGAACTGGTAGGACCGTTCTTTAAGAAGGCGCAATTGTTAACCGAGGCGGTTGAACGGGCCCTGCAAGCTGAAGGTTCCTTTGTGGCCATGAACAATCGCATTAGCCAAAGCGTGCCGCATTTGCATGTGCACATCGTGCCCCGTCGGAAAAAGGATGGTTTGAAGGGATTTTTCTGGCCGCGTAATAAATATGACAGCGACGCGCACGCCGGCGAAGTACAAAAAGCAATCAAGGCGGCGATTGCCGTCCTTGAAAAAAATTCCTGACAGGAGATTTCCCATGTCGAAACGATATGGCGCGTTTGCACTAATTATCCTTCCGGCAACTGTTTCCGCCGATCTGGCGCTGTTGAAGGCACTTACGGGGGAAAAGAGGAGCGCGAAGAATTTAAAATGACAAGAGTATGGTGCAGTCAGGACGATAAGTAGGCAATTCCTGCGAATTATCAAAGCATTTGGGTTCAAAGATCCCCGTAGCAATAAATTTCGCCATCGCTAAAAAATAAAACACACAAAAAGTTGATCTAAAAATTCGATAAGCGTATAAACCTCCCTGTCACGAGGGTCACGGCCTTCGAGACCGACACAGGGATCGGCAACCGATGTGGTGACACACGGACGAGGGAATCAGCAACGGTCTGTTGATTCTATTGACGCCCTGAGCCGAAGCCGAAAGGCTTTGCTAGGGGAGGCTGAGAGGTCTTCTCAAGCCATTCGGATAAAAACGAGTGGCACCCTTTGGACGGACCCGCCGAGGGGGGCGAATGGCTCGGTGCAAGCTGAGCCGACGTTCTCGGATCGTAACCGAAGGTGGAGGAAAAGCCACCACAAAAAAAACCTAACGGCACCGCGTTCGAAAGGACGCGAGAATCACGAAAGTGGTTCGCGTGCTGACCGAGGACAGACTGACCGACAGTTGATCTTCGGGATACAAAAACGGCAGCCTAGTGTGTACATGCGAAGCTGCCATCCTTTTAAAAGCTTCGGCGATTATTAGGAAACGGATTGCGCTACTTTCAGCTTGCTGAAGGTGGCGTTTTCCGTTTTTGTGCGCCTGCGCAAATCAAGTTATTATCTAGCCACTTTTCAGTCGTCACAAGCCGCGCAGATTCTCTTCGTCTCCCTTTGAGTCTTTGCGCCCCATTCCCTTGAGGGAGGAGATTGATTATGACCGAAGCAAGAATGCAGGAAACTCCGGAATATAAGCCGGGAACTTTTTGTTGGGTTGAACTGGGAACAAGCGATGGGGAGGCAGCGAAAAAGTTTTACACCCAATTGTTTGGTTGGACCTTCACTGATAATCCCGTGGGGCCGGGCATGGTTTACACCATGCTGTTGCTCGACGGGAAAGACGTTGGAGCGCTTTACCAAATGCCTCCCGAAATGACTGCGCAGGGTATTCCGCCAAACTGGTTGTCCTACGCTGCCGTCACAAGTGCCGATCAGAGCGCTGCGAAGGCTAAAGAGCTTGGCGCCACGTTGATGAAGGAACCCTTTGACGTGATGACGGTTGGCCGCATGGCGGTCGTTCAGGATCCGACCGGAGCAGTTTTCGCGCTCTGGCAAGCTGGTACTCACAAGGGCGCCAGCACGGTAAATGTGCCGGGTGCCTTCGTTTGGAATGAACTGGCCACCACCGATACAAACAAAGCCGGTGCATTTTACAGCGGCCTGTTTGGCTGGAAGATCGACAAGCAGACCTTTGGGCCGATGGAATATACGATTTTTCAGAACGGTGACCGGGGCGCCGGTGGGATGTATAAACTGACTCCGGAAATGGCCGGGGTGCCGCCGCATTGGCTTGTATATTTCGCCGTGGACGACTGCGATGCAAAAGTAAAGAAAGCGACTGAGTTGGGTGCAACCACCCTCAAGCCGGCTGACGACATCCCGGGCGTAGGTCGTTTCGCGATCCTCAAAGATCCGCAGGGTGCGGCCTTTGCCTTGATTAAGACTGAACCGCCGGCCAAGTAAGCGGTGTTTTTTGAACCTGGCGAGACAGAAACGCAAGCGGCGGCAAGCGAATGCCGAATCTAACTCTGGGTAGCGCACATTGACTGCTTCGATACAGAGAAAGATTCGCAGTCGTTTGCTACCGCATGCGATTCTGAAAGTTTGCATACAGGCGACTCCGATAACAGTATGAAATCTCGCCTCGTCTGGCTTCTTCTTTGTGGCATCTGGGGCTCGACCTGGCTATTCATCAAGATCGGCCTGAGCGATCTGCCGCCAATCAGTTTTGCCGCTATTCGTTTCACGATTGCAGTTCTAATCCTCGCCGCCATCATCGTCTCAAGACGATTGCCATTGCCGCGCCGTTCCAGTGATTGGTGGATGCTGGCGGGCACAGGAATACTAGCTTTCGGTCTCAACTATGGTTTGATCTTCTGGGGTGAGCAGTACATTTCTTCCGGTCTCGCCGCCTTGCTGCAGGCAACCATACCCGCATTTGGCTTAGTTATTGCTCACCTGCATCTGCCGGCAGAGCGCCTGACGCCACTAAAACTTTTTGGTGTTGTGCTGGGGGTCGCAGGCGTGGGGGTTATCTTTTCCAACCAACTGAGTCTGGCTGGGCCAAAGGCCCTGGCGGGCAGCGTCGCTTTGGTGGTCAGCTCAATTTGCGTGGCTTACTCGAATGTTTTGATCAAGGCCTATGGAAAGAAACTCGAGCCAACGATCATAGCTGCCTGCCAAATGGTTTTTGGTTTAATACCACTGGCGATCATTGGACTTGCCACCGAGGGGAGTCCCCTTAATTTTCGCTGGACCGGGATGGCGGTCATTTCGTTGTTCTATCTCGCGATTGTCGGTTCCGTGATCGCGTTCATCCTGTATTACTGGCTGGTGCAGCATATGGATGTGACAAAAACAATGCTTATCGCTTTGGTTACGCCGGTGACGGCGGTCCTGCTGGGAATCCTCGTGCTTCACGAAGAAATGAATTGGCGGACGCTGGTTGGCGGCGCATTGATCATGAGCGGAATTGGTTTGCTTGTAATTCGCCGCCAGAACAAAGCGAAGGAATTCATCCCGGAGAGTTACACAGTTTCGGAGTGATCATGGCGGCAATATAGGTAGCTGCGCGGCAAGATAAGCTTCGACCGCGCGCTCAACGAAAGGCGCTTCTGGTTGGGGATAACACTCCGGAAGCTTTCTTAACTGCGCGAGCTGTTCCGGCATCAGCCAGAATCCCCCGATCTCTATTCCGAAGCGATTGTGAATTGCCAACTCCAGAGCAGTACGGTGAACGGCACGCAGGTATTTGGCTGCTT
>DATGYM010000011.1:0-10631 GCA_035297925.1 Pyrinomonadaceae bacterium
TGTGCGCCGCGTCGCGCTCAAACACTTCGCCCACCATCCACATCCTCGGGTATTGCCGGTGCAAAGCGTCGCAGAGGTCGCGAATAAATTTACGCGGCATGTATTGGATCGTGTCCTGACGGATCCCGTCCAGCCCGGTCACGCCGATCCACCAGAGAGAATTTTGAATTTCGTAACGCGCAACCTCAGGCTCCTCCTGGTTCAGGTCGGGCAAATCGTCGCTAAACCAACCATCAAGGGTATTGCGAAATTCGTCCGGATTGGCGTGCGGCGAAAGCAGTGCACTGTTCCGGAATTTATTAACGCTGTGCAGTGCAAGGGTGCCGTGAAACCAGTCTGCCCGTGGCGGCTCCCTGACCCACGGATGTCGCGAACCGACGTGATTAGCTACCTGGTCCTGAATAATCTTCAGTCCCAGAGCGTGGGCTTTTTCGACTAACTCGCGCAGGGTGGCGAAGTCCCCAAAGCGATCTTCAACCCTGTAATAATCTATCGCGTGATAACCGTGATAGTAGGTATTAGGACACCACGGCCGATCGCATTCGTTCACTCCATTCCAATTGTCATACCAGGGAGTAAGCCAAAGCGCCGTTACGCCGAGTTGTTTGAGGTATGGCAAATGATTGATGATTCCACGCAGATCGCCGCCGTGATACGCCCGGGGATTTTTTCGATCGTTCGCCATCGCGGGTGCATCAGCGGGAGCGTTGTTTGACTGATCACCATCGGCAAAACGGTCAGGCATTATCAAATAGATGACATCATTTGCATTGATTCCCTGAAAGTGTGTAGCCGTCGCAAGCGGCTGCTCGATCGTAAATGGAATAGTGGCGCTTCCGCGCGGGGTATTCAATTGCAGCGGGTACGATCCAGGCCGGGTGCTGGGTTTGATCGTGACATTGACGAAGAGATATGTGCCCTGGCTGTTAACGAAAACTTGTGAGATTTGTGTTTCCGGCTTCGTGCTGCGCACGCGCGCTCCTCCAAGGTTTTGACCGCGCACAAGCAACCGCACGGGATTTAACGTGTGGCCCGCCCACCATGACGGCGGCTCGACTTTGCTGACAGACGGGGTACCGGATTGCGAATCTTGCAGCGGTTGTCGGGCCAAATGTGCGACAGGGCTAGAACCGTCCCGCAGCGTATATCCACTATCCGGTTGGCCGCGCCCCAGGCTCGAGCTTAACCCGATGTAAAGGAGTACCAGACCGAAGCGAAGAGTGGATCGCACCTCGAACGACGAAGCCAGCGCGCGGAAAATAAACTGAAAAACGGAATGGCGTGGAGAGCTGATGATGCGAAGAAACGCAAAGGGTTCGCTCTCAGCGACACTTTGCGTATTTGCGTGGCGCACTTTGCGGTTAGAGCTTCCTTTCTAACTTACGAAAACTGCGGACACGATCTACCAGGGAATTAATTTCCGATCTCGTCAGTTTCTTGCCAAAGGCCGGCATTGCGCCTTTGCCGCGGGTCACAACCGCACGGAGGGCGCGGGGACTGGTCATCTTTGCATTCTTGTCCCACCATTGCGGATCTGTGAAATCGGGCGTCTTAAATAAATGGCCTGACGGCGTGTCACCGCGGCCGTCACCGCCGTGGCACCGGGCGCAATTGCGATTGAATGTTTCAACCACCTTCAGTCGAGGGGAGACTCGCCGCTGAGCCGAATTCCCTGCCATACCGCTGGTAAGGAACACGACAAGAAGAAGTATTAAGCCGGCGCAGACTGCGCCAAACGCTTTCAAAAAACAATTCATCTGCTGACGATTAGCAACCCCTTTTTCTATTGTCCCGCTGGAGCCAAGTCGTGAATGTGCCAGAAGACGCTTTCATTGCTCATCTCCGGATGTTTACGGAGGAACGTATTCGCCAATGGCAATGCCCCGGGATCGTCTTTGAGTTCAGCAAAGATTTTTGCCTCGCGCTTTGCCTCGTCTTTCATTCCCAACTTACGAAACAACAGCATCAGGTTGTAGTGGGCCCCCAAATCTTCAGGGTCAATCGCCAGGATTTTTTCGTAACACTCTCGCGCCACTTGATAATCATGCTTGATCTTGCACAATTCACCGAGCTGTTGCAGCGACAGGCGATCGCGTGGGTAGGCGGCGAGCACGTGCCGAATATTCGTTTCTGCTTCGTCCAACTGACCGCGTCGTATGAATACTCTGGCTTGCTGGAAAAGAGCCCGCATGTTTTCCGGGTTGGCGCTAACCACTGCCTCGAGCACACTCGCCGCCCTGTCATATTGATCCAACTCAATCAATCCGATTGCCTGGTTCACCTGCGCCATCGCCCGATATTTCTCATCAAGCGCGGCAGCGTGGATAAAGGCATCGATCGCGAGTGGATACTGTTTCTGATCCATTAAGGCGATCCCGTAGTTGTTCCAACGCCTCCAATCAGGCGCGGCATTTTTTGGAATCTCGCTCGCGGATACAGGAACATTCTCGCCGATTCTCATTACGTATTCGGTGCTCGCCATTGTCACGATGGGATAGTCGACAGACTTGCCCAGCGTATAATCACTGAACACGCGCGTGAACCGGCGATACTGAACTCGGGCTTTAATATGCAGGGGGCCGGCGGCATCCAGGGGCACGCGAAACTGATAGCGCGCGATGTCTGAGCGTCCGGATTGGATTTGATTGTTTTGCGCAACGCTACGAGTCCGCCAGATGTGATGCTTGTCATTGAAAGAACCGTCAAGCTTGACGAGGTAAGTCTTGTAGTTATGCGCTGACTCGTCCAAATAGCCGTTAGGCTTTATGAAGCCGGATTGATAAAGAGCTTTACCCGTTTCGTCACTGACTACGAACTCAACAAAGGCCTCGTAGAAATCGCGCAGCTCCGGTGGGAACGAGTGGCCGATGTTCTTATTGGTTATGACTACTTCAGTCGTTATTCGATCACCGGCTTTAATGGAAAAACTGTTTCGATTGAGCGGGGCGACAAATTGCTCCGGGGTGTTTCCGGGAGCTTTTTGCCGGATAGCAAAGATATCAATGCCCACGACGTCGTTTTCCAGGAACTTGTTGACGGCATCGAGCTGTTCCGGCCATTTGTAGAATACGGGAATTGCCGTGTTCGCCGCAGCCCAACGATGTGAAGCAAGTTTTCCGAGTTTGGCTGAGACGTCAAACAACGGCGCCGGTTCGCGTTTCATATGGCAGGAGTTGCAGGTCTCCTTGTCGCGGACGTAATACGGATGCGGCGACTCCTTGGAAAACGAGGACATCTGATATTCGTCACCAACGGCGAAAGCGCGAAGAAACTTGTAATCGTTCAGCTCACGCGGCACCTGTGATTTGTGACATGCGGCGCAAAACTCCGCAGACTTCAACAACGGCCGCATCATTGCCCGGCGATGAGAAGGAATGTCGTCAAGAATCTGCTGATCGCTGACGCCGGTAAGCAGTCGCGTCCCGTCTTCTTTCACCAGCAGTGCCGGCTCGCCCATCACATAACCACCAATGCCTCGCCCGTTCGCCGCCTGGATTGAATGGCAACTGATACAGGAAACGCCATCGTCGTCGAATGGTCGCTTTACTTTGGAATTTTTTGTCAGCGCGCCTGAAAACAGCGCTGCGGGGTTATGACAGGATTCACAATGGCGAGTGAACTCAATCCCGCGCTGCGATTGCAGATCCTTGACGTTTTTCTGATAGAACGGTTCGCGGAAAGCATTACCGTGCGCCGACTGGCGCCATTGTGCGTGGGCATCGGTGTGACAAGTGCCGCAGCGCGCCGAGGAAATAAATTTCTCGCCGGGAATGAACGTTCCCGTTATTGAGGTGGCGTTGCTCGGCGCAAAAGGATTAGGACCAAATTTGAAATCGTAGGTTTTCGAGATCTCGTCACTATAACTAATGGCGCCCGCAGGTTCGTTTAAGTCGGCCCTGGCGTGGCTTGTGCCCAGGAGCGCAAGCGCGATTAAGAGACAGGTAATAATAACAATCGACCGCGAGCGCATTAGTTTAATGTCCCTTATGATTTCGCGAAAATAATTTTTCTCAATCATAAATATAATCAGGGTTTCTTTGTTTCGCCCGACGCAGTGGAAGGAAGCGGCGGCAGCGACTCGGTCTCGCTTGCCGGCCCGGCCTTAACCGACATTCCTAACGGTGTGGCGGCGTGCCTGCTGGCCTCATCCAAACGCTTAAAGACAGCCAATTCCAGATCAGCCTCCGCTGTTCGCTTGAGCCGCGAGTAGGCCAAAAACAGTTGGTAGTGAACGCCCGGATCCCTCTCATTCAGCTCTGCCCCCCGGCGCAGAACACGCAGTGCCTCGTCATACTTTTTTAACTTGACGAGCAGTCGCCCCAGATCGTGATAAGCAGGAAACCCATTCGCATCAAGCGCGATTGCGCGACGCAGCAGTCGCTCGGCTTCCTCATTTTCGCCACGTTGGCTGGCGATGTAGCCAAGATTGCCGAGCGCGTCAGGATTGTCGGGCTGCAGTCGCAGTGCCTCGCGAAAAGCTGCGACCGCGCGGTCGTATTGTCCCTCAGCGCGACCGGTGTAACCCAACAGAAAGTAAAGATTGGCATTCTCCGGAAAGCGTTGCAGCGCCCTGGTGAAAACTTCGCGCGCTTGCTCGTAACGCTGCCCACGCACATTCGCCACGCCGAGCCGCAAATAGTAAACGAACTTGGCCTGATCCTGCTCAAGGGCGCGCTCATAAAACGGAATTGCCTTTTCAGCCAACTGATTCTTCATAAGCTCTTCGCCGATCATGAAGTTGGCTTCGGCAAAAATCGGGCGCAGCTCCAAAGCTTTCGTCCAATAAATCAAAGCTGATTTCGTGTTCTGTTGGGCAGAGGAAACCAGCCCCAGACGGTAGTACGGCTCAGGCTCGTTTGGCGCGATTGCTGCCGCCGACGAGAGCGCTTGATTCGCTTCATCCAGCCGATCAAGGTTGTAGAGTGCGATTCCGAGGTTATAGAGCACCTCGTAGGTTTGCGGCCGTAATTCATTCGTGCGTTTAAAGAGTCGTACTGCTTCGTCGTATTCGTGCGCTTCCGCGAGGCTCAAAGCGAGGGTGAAAAGTATCCTTGGTTCGGCGCCGGCGGCCTGCTCAACGCTGCGCGAAAGCTCTAATGCTTCCTTTCGCCGGTCGGCGTGTACGTACGCGTTGAGTAACGTAAGCAGTAGCGACGCATCGGTTGTTTCGCGGGCCTTTGAGCTACCGGCAGAAATCCCCGCCGTCTTCTCGAGCAGAGGAATGGCACGCTTGTAATCTCCGCGCGCGGCGTAAAGCGCTCCCAGATTAAAGACCGCCGTCGCATGCTCAGGATCGACACGCAACACCGCTTCAAACTTCTCAATGGCTTCGGGTGTTCGATTGGTACGGGCCAATAGCACACCGAGATTTGATAGAGCACTGATGGAATTTGGCTTCAGCCCCAGGGCCGAATGATATTCGCGTTCAGCGTCCGCAGTCTGCCCGCGCTGATCCAGGACCACTCCCAGCAGAGTATGCGCCTCGGCGTTGTGTCGATTCTCGGCAACAATCTTACGCGTCGCTGCTTCGGCTTCTTCGAGCCGCCCTGATCGCAGCAGGGCCGCAGCTTCGGACAGCAATTGGTTAGTGGCAACCTCCGCATTGCTTGCCCGCTGTTGACTTACTCCTCGTGTTCGCCCTTTTTGCACGCCCTTCGCGGCCACTACGTTGAGAAATACCAGGCAAACCAGAAACAGACAGTATGCAACTGCGCGAGCTGTGGTCAGATAATTTGCGCCGCGTTCCTCCTTTGACATGATGTGCTGAGAGTTCATTGCTGTTTACAGAACTAAAACTATGGCTGCGTCATGGCCTTAAGAAACTTGTCTTCATCCTCGGAAGGGATCGAGATCACTTTCCGCACAATTTGCTTCCCCTCGATGGTGCCGTCATCCGGCTTTCTGGCAGAGATGAACTCGATACGCTCACGAAAGCCCAATAGCTGTTTTTCGTCGCGATACCAGATCCGTTGCCGCCTGGCGGCGGTCTCCTCGGTAAAGACAATGGTATAGCGATCATCGTAGCGCTGGCCACCCATCGCGACGCTTATGCTACCGCTCGGCGCCAGCCGGAGTTCATCGTATAGCGGCCGCGTGGAATAGTCTAAGACGACTTCCCTTACCCACTTACCATTCGCGAAAGCAATTTGAAGTTTCCCCACCTTCAGGTCGTTATACAAAACGCGCACATCTTTTTTGTCGCGCCCCTCTTGCCGCATGGCGTCTGGCTTCTCCTGACCGGGCTTGCGATCAGCATTCACAAATACAGCCTGTAAAGCCTCCGGCACGGTCATCCCTATTTTCACGCCCAGGATATTGTCCTCGTGCTCTTTCCCGCCGATGCTCTTTGTTTGTGGGACATCGGACGCAATGATAAGGCTGGAGATCGCCAGCAACAAAAGCAACGGGGCAGCGGGAATAAAGCGACCTGTTTTTATTTTCTGCCTCAACACCGGAGTGATACCACAAAGCAAAGAGCACAAGTTCGAGGAAGTCAAACTGCGCGGGGGAGTGGTTCTCAACAAACAATCGAGTGGCACGCGGGAAACAAACGCGCCACTCGATTGAGTGAAAGCATTTGGAAAACAGTTAGAAGATCAGTTTGAGAGAAAACTCCATTTGACGACGGCGTTGCTCGCTGGTGTCACGTCCAAAGTCGCCCGCGTTATTTATGTCGCCGTTCGGGGATGAACGGTTCACCCGGTTCAGGACATTGTAGGCGGAGAAACGAAATTGGACATTGAAGGCTTCGCTAATCGCCCGAATCGGGAAGTTTTTGAAGAGCGAAGCGTCCCAGTAGAACTGTTTGCGACCACGGAAAACGTTGCGACCAAGTGTGCCAATCCTTGGAGATTTTTGATTGCCAGGCGGGGGGAAGAAATCCGGATCGGTCGCAAAGACCTTTTGCTGCGCGCATCGAAACGCCGCGCGATTAAGCTCCAGTCCGAGGGCCTTTTGCGCAGCCGTGGGGGTTGGATCGCCGATGAGATCGGCGCGACCACCGTCACAGGTAACATTGAACACCGGGCCGCTCTGCCAGGTAACGATGTTATTGAGCTGGAAGCCGCCGACAACAAAATCAACCGCTTTCGGCATGCCGCTGCCAAAGCTTCGACCACGTCCAAGCGGTAGATCGTAAACATTCGAGAACGTGAAGCGATGTCTAATGTCCGTGTCAGAGTTTCCCCGCTCGAGTTCCGGTCGGGTTGGATCGTCAGGACCGCAATCTCGCGCGCTCGCTCCGTTAGCGCAAATGCCACCGGGAGAATCATCGATAGCATGAGCCCATGTGTAGGCGGCAAGGATAGACAAGCCCTTGGTAAAACGCTTCTCGAGTTTGCTTTGCAATGAGTTGTAACTCGATTTGCCCCGATAACGCGTGGCGGTGATGGGATTTGACGAGCTTACGTTAGTGAGTATCACTTCCCGTGACCCGGGCCCGCCCTGATCGTTACCCGTGCCGATATTCTGGAGCACTAGCAGGTTCCGCCCCTTTGACCCGACATAAGCAACTTCACCAAGCCAGCCCGGCCGGAATTCATATTGGGCCGTCAGATTGTACTGGTGATACATCTCATCGTGTCGATTGGGATCGTTGAAGAGCAGCAGACCACCAGACGTTGGGGCTGGAAAACTAGAGCCCGCCGCGGCTATCGTGAATGGCGCGGTCGGAACGCCGGCATCAAAGGGATATCGAGTTTGAAATACCGCAGGACAACCGCCAGGGTTCGTGATTGGGGTGCAACCGTAGCTTGCCGCGCCGGTCCCCGGGTTTGCCGTAAGCGGCTGCGCAGCGCTAATGTCAATTGCGTAGAGCAGGCCATAGCCGCCGCGGATAACGAAAGTTTTGTCCGACTTCAGACCGCTCCAGGCAAAACCAATTCGCGGGCCAAAATTATTCTTATCCGTCTTCGCGAGGTTGCGTCCGCCAGGGGCGTTCTCGCCAGCCATCTGGACCGTTCTGGTCGCCGGAACAAAGTTACTCTCCAGGTCAAACCGCTCGGTGGGAGCCGTAAAAATGTCGTAGCGCAATCCAAGATTGAGCGTCAGATTCTGATTGACCTTCCAGTCGTCCTGCACAAAGAAAGCGATCTCCTTGCTTGACTGGAAGTATGGGCCACCCGGATCGCCGCGGCCTACAAAACCCGGTTGGTAGCCGAGTAGAAAATTGGCCAGCGAAGAGCCGCTGTCATTTGGGCCAATTCCGTTATAGTTTCCCGCCACGAAGCCGCTCTCGGTCGTGCCATACTGGTAATTACCTTTGGTGCCGTTGTTGCGACCACCATCGTAATTGCTGTTTTGACGGACCCGAAGATCGCCACCAAACTTGAAGGACGAATTTCCTTTCACAACCGTCACGGCATCGGCAAAATTGAAATTGTTAGAAAGGAAATAGAATGGCCCGCCGTCGCCGGTAAACTCAACTGCCCGATCCGTCCCTGTCAGGTTGTCAACAATTCCCACCAATACTATGCCGGTGGTGTTTGGACTGATATTGATGTTGGGCGCGCCGAGGGCGGCAGAAATATTCGGGTTGAATCCGCCCGTTCCGTTGACTCCCGTGTTGAAGATACCGATCTGAACGCGGTTTACGCCAAAACGCGCGTCATTAATTACACTGGGCGAGAAAATGTGTGTGTCGCCCATTGTAAAACCCTTCGAGTTGCCAAACTCGTCGCCTGCTGACGGTCCTGCCGGCAGATCATTTCTGGTGGGCGAGCTGCCAAGTGGAAAGAAGTTGTCGCGCGAGCGCGCGGTTTTTGACCTGCTGTAACGGGCAAAGAAACTGTTGTTGCTATGGAGGCGCTGGTCGATCCGGATGTCATAACTATCGACAGTCGCATGCTCTTTGCGGTTAGTCAGAAAATTGCGCCCGGTACCCGGAAGATTTGGGAGCGGAAACGCGTTGATATAAGCAAGTCCAAAAGCCGAGAGGGGGCCACAATTGGGGCACAGACGCAGATCGTTGTTCGGAACGGGAATCCCAGTCGGGCTGAAGATCGTGCCATTCGCAAACGTGCACCGCTGCTGGTTTGCATTATCGGGATCTATTTGGCAGGGCGCTCCCGTGGGATTCGTGTAAGAAAGAGGAAAAACAAATTCTTTGGTCCCGCCAGTCAACAGTTCACCGAAATCTCCCACGCGCATTCTCGCGGTCGGTACCGGAACAGCATTCGGATCGCCCGTGCCGCCAAAAATGGGCGTGCTGTTTCGCTGCCCGTTTAGAGAGAAGAAGAAGAAGGAGCGGTTCCGACCGTCATAAATTGGTGACCCACCTTCGCCGGGTTTGGGTAAAAAAATTGGCCCGCCGACGGTCCCGTAATAGTTGTGAGTTACAAAGTTGGGTACTCTGTTGGTGACGTCGTCGTCAAACTTACTGGCGGCCGCACTCCAAAAGCGTCCCTGATAAATCTCTCCGATTGTTCCGTGAACTGAATTACCGCCTGACTTGAAAGTGGTTGAAATAATTCCACCGCCCGCGCGTCCTGATTCAGCCGAGGGCACGCTCGATTCAATCTTAAACTCAGCGATCGCATCCGGGTTGGGATAGATGGCAATTTGGCCAAACTGCGATTCGTTGTTATCAACGCCATCCAGAGTGAAATTATTGTTGGTCGCCCGCGCCCCGTTGATAGCAAGAACCGAACCACCTGATTCGCGAAAGCGCGTCGACTCGGTATTGTTCTGTCCACCTCCGCCATTCACGAAGTTGCCACCGCCACCCAGCAAACCAAGGTTAGGACGAGTTACACCTGGCGAAAGCGCGGCCAGCAAGGTGAAGTTTCTTTGCGGAATTGGCAAATCAGTAACTTGCCTGCCGGTAATTATGTCACCGCGTACGCTGGTCTCGCTCTCAACCAGAGGCGCAGACTCTGCGGTGACTGTTACCGCGCCAACGCCACCGGTGATGGCGCCAAACTTTATGTCGAGCGGCAAACGGGCATTTGTTTCAACCTGCACACGTTCAATGTTCACAGTCTGAAAGCCCTGGGCCTCGGCCGTGACGTTATATGTTCCCGGTTCCAGGTTCGTAACGGTGTACGTACCTTCGCCACCACTTTCAGCGTCGCGCACTTCTCCAGTCTTCACATTGGTCACTGTGATCTTTGCATTCGTCACCAGGGCATCATTGGGATCTTTAACAGTGCCCACAATGGCGCCCTTGTTACTTTGCGCCGGGGTGGCGACGGTGCAAATCAGGATTGCCAGCAGTACCAAAAAGCACTGCTTGGATATTCGTGGCTTTCTCATGGTCTGGTCCTCGTGTGCGATCAAACGGTGAGTGCGCATCTCCGCCCGTGGACCGGAAATGCGCTCTTCGAAATTTGTCTTAAAAGTAAAGCTCTACCCTTTTATGCTTGTTGCCTGGACCGTGAAACTGGTTGCGGTGTGGAAATGTTGCGTAAAACACTTCGAGATGCTTTGTTGTCTAAGCGAACGAAGTATTTAATACAGTTTGGAGGGCCTGTCAACCCTTTTTACTGCGCTAGCTGGAGATATTTCAACGAGAATGCCGTAAGCACCCGGCAGATTTTAGTGAGTCACCAACTTTTGTGAGCAGGGAGAACACCTTAGGCGGCGAATGCGGCGGCAAACTTCCCGGCAAGCACAAGGCTGAGCGCCCCTCTTAG
>DATGYM010000012.1:0-7108 GCA_035297925.1 Pyrinomonadaceae bacterium
GTCCGAGCCGGTAGCGACCGGGCCCCAGCGAGTCGAATGTCCAACGTCCAACGTCCGGGGCAGTAGCCCGACCATAAGGGAGGGCTGTAGATCCAAGTCAGCGCCGGGAGCGATCGGGCCCCAGCGAGTCGAATGTCCAACATCCAACGTCTGGGGCAGTAGCCCGACCATAAGGGAGGGCTGTGATCCAAGTCAGCGCCGGGAGCAGATTGTTGATCATTGGTAAGGGCACGGGATGCCGTGCCCCTACTGAACGCCCTGCGCGGAGAGCCCTCCCTTATGGTCGGGCTACTGCCCCGGTACTGCCCCGCTACTGCCCCGCACGTTGGACGTTGGACATTTCTGATCACTGGCCACTGGCCACTGACCACTGACCACTGCCCCTACGAAACCGCTCGGTCCGTGATCTCCAGACCCTTATCGATGATCGCAAACGCCTCGCGCAACTCAGCTTCCTTGATGCACAGCGGCGGGTTAGTGAAGAAAGTGTTCCAGCGCACGAACGTGTAGAGCCCTTCCTGGCGGAAGTACTTGCCTAGTTCCCGCATCTCGGGCGAACTGCCGTTGAAGGGCGCCAGCGGTTCGCGCGTCGAAGGATTTCGCACCAACTCCACGATTCCAAACAGCCCGATGTTGCGCGTCGCACCCACTGACGAGTGACGAGCTTGCAAGTCTTCGAGCAGGCCGCGCATCAAGGTTCCCATGTGCCGCGCATTTTCGATCAGGCTATCTTCCTCGTACACCGCAATCGTCGCGAGCGCGGCGGCACAGGCCAGCGGGTGACTGTTGTACGTCAAGCCGCCATAGAAAACATTTTTCTCAAAGTGATCGGCGATCTGCCGGCGCATACCCACCGCGCCGAGCTGCACGTATGCGCTCGTCAGACCCTTGGCCATCGAGATCAGATCCGGCACAACTTTCCAGTGGTCCACGGAGAACCATTCCCCCGTGCGACCGAAGCCGGCCATCACTTCGTCGGCGATCAGCAGGATGCCGTACTTGTCGCACAGCGCTCGTAATCCCTGCATGTAGCCGTCAGGTGGAATGAGAACGCCGTTGGTGCCAACCACGGGTTCGACAATGATGGCCGCGACCGTCTTGGCGCCTTCGAGCTCCAGGATTTCTTCCGTGCGCGCCAGCACTTCTTCAGTCGTGTCCGAACCTTTTTGGATGCCGTGATAGAAGTCGGGAATGCGGAAGACTCCAGGTATCCCCGGTTCAGCGGCCCAACGGCGTGGATCGCCGGTCAGTGTTAGAGCGCCCGCGGTCCCGCCATGGTATGAACGATAGCGCGCGCCAATCTTGTGACGGCCGGTGAACAGGCGCGCGATGCGTATCGCGTTTTCATTGGCTTCGGCGCCACCGTTCGTGAAGAAGAAGGCATCGATATCACCCGGCGTGATCTTGGCGAGTTTTACACTCAGGCGCGCCCGCACTTCAGTGGCCATGAACGGGTTAGCATAGGGGAGTATTGCCGCTTGTTCCTGAATAGCGCGCACGACGCGCTCGTCGCCGTGACCAATGTTGACGCACATCAGTTGGCTGTTAAAGTCGATGTAGCGCTTCCCTTCCGGCGTCCAGAAGTAAATTCCTTTCGCGCGCGCGACGGGAATCGGATCGACTGCGGCCTGAGCAGACCATTCGAAGAGTGTGTGTCGCCGGCAGAGTTCAACAATCTCTTCGCCAGTCATTCGTTCGGACTCGCTCGTGATTTTTTTAGGTGTAGTAGTCATAGGCCGCGATGTTACTCAATGGGACGGTAGTACTCAAATCAGCGCTGGGCCGCTTGGAACGGGTACCTGCCTGCTGGCGGCCGTCTGCAGTCTGCCGTCTGCCCTGTCTCATCCGCGCTCTTCCGCGGTTCGTATTCTTTGTCTATTCATGATTCACGGCTCTTACCTGGAGTGCGACGGCCAGACGGCGAGCGGCGCACGCTTTATTTCTTCGTCGTCTTTGCGAACCCAATCTGCTTGCGCCGTGGCTCCGGTGGTGTCATGAGTTTCCGAATGGCATTAAACACTACCTTGAACTGCGCGTCGTATTTGCGTTCCAGTTCACTAAGGTTACGGGCCAACTCCACATTGGAGACCATCATCTGACGAAGCCTTATGAAGGCTCGGACGACTTGTACGCTCGCCTGAACGGCCCTCTTACTGTTGAGAATATTGGCAGCCATGATCGCCCCGTGTTCGGTGAAAACGAGAGGCACTCTTCGTCGGCCACCATGTTTTGAACTTGATGTCGCAAATTGCGATATCAAGTTTGTAAACTCTTGTTTAGTCAACCGAAATGCGAAATCTGCGGGAAACCTGTCCTGGTTACGCTTAACTTGTTCATTCAACCGCGCGGTCGTCACTCCATATAGCAATGCCAAATCACTATCGAGGATAACCTTCTCGCCGCGAATGAGGAGGATCGCTTGTTCGACTCGCTCAATTGGAACTGCGGTCAATGAGTTAGGCATAGGATCTCGATTATGACATTCTGTCGCCAAAAGCCTGGAGGCTCGTTGAATCAATCGGAATCGATGACGTATGCAAGAATACTTTGTAATCGCACTCAGTACTCAGCACTCAGCACTCAGTCCGCCCTTGCTCTCCGCCGCGGTCCGTCGGATACTTAGCGCCACTTTCATACGTACCGCTAGCCGAGGAGGAAAGAGATGACCCGACATCGCATCTTATTACTTTTCTTCGTCCTGCTGTTTGTGTCTACAGCCGCTCAGGTTGCCGCCCAAAGCGCCGATGCTTATCTGGACCAGGGCACGAAATATCGCGAGGCAGACGACTTTCCCCGCGCGATCGCAGCTCTCAGAAAAGCAATCAGCCTTGACCCTTCGCTGACCGCTGCCTACTTCCAACTTGGCGTCGCTTATTACCAGGCGCATCAATATCAAAACGCACTCGCCTCATTGCAGCAGGCAGATCGTCTCGAGCCGCACGATTCTGATCAGCTTTTCTGGCTGGGCGCGACTTTTTATCAACTCAGGCAATATCCCGACGCGCTGCCGGTGTTTCAGGAGGCACTGCGCCTGGAACGAACTAATGGTGATTACTGGCACTGGCTGGGCGAAACTTATATGAACGGGTTTGGCCAGTATGAAAAAGCCGTCGCGGCTTTCGTCGAATCGCGTCGGCTCGATCCGAATGATGCGAAGAATCACAATGAGCTCGGTTTGGCTTACGACCACTTGAAGCAATATGAAAGGGCGCTGGCGGAATTCAAAGAGGCCGCGCGGCTGAAACCGGCCGAATCGCTTTATCAATCCAACCTCGGCATTGCTTACGTCCGGCTCGATCGGAAAGATGAGGCACAACAGATCTACCGCAGGCTCGCGACTATGGACAAGACCAAGGCCCAGGTGCTCTACGATATGATCAATAAGCCTGCGGCGCGAAACTTTCTGTACTCTAGTTATAACGTCCAAAGGTTGCTGCTGGCATATGGCCGGGCGTATGAGTTTTACGATGGCATAGACACTGCGACGAACCTCCCGCCCGCGAAGCGCGAAGCCCAGAGGGCGCTGGCCGAAGGCGACAGGTTGCGGCGGGCGGACAAAGCCGAACAAGCCATTGAAGCATACCGGCGAGCAACTCACGGTTCCATCTACGGGCCGATCGATACACCAATTCTCGCGCGCTCATATCTGGGACAAGCGCTGGTTTTCGGCAAAGACTCAACCCAACGAACGAAGGCCATCCAGTTATTGCGCCAGGCTGTGCGCTTCGCGCCGGAAAATTCAGATGCCGTACTTGCGTTGGCACTGAATTACACGTTCACGTTGGATTGGTCTAACGCGCTGGCGGCAGTGCAACAGAGTATTCGCATGAGGCCGAATGATCCGTCGTCGCGCTACTGGCTCGGCTGGGTCTATTTCCACGGCTTGAGCAATGACGAGAATGCGTTGGCGGCTTACGAGGATGCGCTGCGCCTGAAACCAAATGACTGGGAAGCGCTCACTGATTTGGGCACGTTGTATTTGTTTCTCGGGCAGTATCCAAAAGCGGTCACTGCTTTGCGAGAAGCCATAAGATTGAAAGCCGACAACACGGACGGTTACTGGTTTCTTGGGCTCACTTATTCGCAAATGGGGAGCAAGCCCCAGGCCCAACAGATTCACCGTACGCTGATGAGAATGGATAAGGACCTGGCCGCCGAGTTTGCACAGAGACTGTGACTCAGATCCCGCTGGACTTGCCGTCTCCCGTCTGCCGTCTGCCGTCTGCCGTCTGTCGCCTGGCCACTAAACACCGGTCACTGATTGCTGATTGCTGATTGCTGTACGCTATTCCGCGTTTATCTGCGGCTATTAGTCCGACGGTTTTCCTGTCTTCCCGTCTGCGGATTCCACCAACTCCGCTTTAGGCTTTTCGGACTTTCCGCCGCTCGACATTTCCGGTTCTCGCTTCTCTACCCCGACGGGATGCAACGAAACGTGCGTCACCCTGTAGCTAATGCTCGCGGGAAGTGCGAAAGGTGGCACCGCCTCGACCGTGACTCTTACCGGCACGGCGATTAAAGAACGCGATCCCAACCACGGTTGCGGTTCAAGTGTCGCGAACGGAAACTGAAAACTGCCACTCATAAAACCGGATACTTCTTTGCTGTAGATCGCCAGATTTTCGCTGTCGAGAAAAGTTACATGAAAGTTACTGCCGTTATTGCGGCCGTTGGACCAGCGGAGTTCCAGCACCACCGGCTGACAATCGGCCAGGTTCAGGGGAATTTCAAAACTCTCTCCTTGCCGCCGGAAACTGTGGGAACCGGTTGTTTGTGGCGGCCGATCAGGACACGTCTGCGCGTCGACACTCACCGACGAGAGTAGACAGACGGCTATAAACAGCAAGGCCTGTCGCAGGCATAGTTTATTCATGGCTTATCACCCATTGACTTTCAGGACGATTCTCGTGAGGTGTAACTAAGGCAAGAATTACTGTCGGGGCTGTCTGATACTAGCCACTAAGCCGCAGATAAGGCAACAAAATTCTGCGAGCGGCTCGGTGACCGGGGAGGGGGTCGGGGGACAGGGGTCAGAGGACAGAGGACAGTGGTCAGTGGCCAGTGGTCAGTGGTCAGTGGTCGGTGGCCAGCAAGGAGTTGACTGCTGACGGCTGTTTGCTTAATGCTAAATGCTTAATGCTGACCACTGACCACTGCCATATGACCGGGTCATCGCGATTCATCGTAATCGCAATCACAAGTGCCGTGCTGTGGTTTGGTCTGGCTCCTCCCGTCTCTGCGCAGCGGAATCCTCCCATGCCATCACAGCAGAGCGACCGGGATAAGGATTCGAGCTACGCCCAATTCTCCGAATATAGGAGGAGCATCAACCCCGAACTGCGAAAACTGGCCTATCCGGCTGCCCGTGCTTACCTGCTAAGGTTCGGTGGTGACGATGACAACTACGCCCGAGAAGTCCAGAAGTTTGTAGACGATTATGAGCGGGGCGTTCGCGAGGCGCGCGACTTTGAAGTCTTCAAAGTATACAACGCGAAGGACTACGCGAAGACTTTTGAGCTCGGTCGGCCGTTGTTAAAGAAGGATCCGGAAGACTTTTTTCTGCTGGCCACCCTGACGGAAGCAGGCTACGAAAGCGCTTTGGCGGCCGATAATACTCGGAATACCGAGACGATCGACAATGCGCGGAAGGCAATTCAACTCATCGAAGCCGGCAAGGTCACAAAAACGGATCCTTTCAAGAGCATGGAGATTGCGCGCGGTTATCTTAACGCAACGCTGGGATGGTTCCTCCGCGACCAGTCGCCGGTGGAAGCAGCGAGCGCTTTTCTGAAGGCCGCACAGTCCGACAGTCCTTATCGCACCGACCCTTCCATCTACCACCGTATGGGGGTCGCGATTCTGAAAGGGGAGTTTGCCCAACTCTCTGCTGAATACAACGAAAAGTATGGCGCCCAGCGGTCTTCGCCGGAACAGGCAGCAATGTTCGAGCGAATCAAACAGCTGATTGAGCGAGCGATTGACTCGTACGCGCGCGCCGTCGCCCTGATGACTAAGCCGGACCAACAAGACGCGCGCAACAAAATACTGGAGCAGTTGCGGGCGCTTTACAAAAACTTTCACAACGACTCCGATGCCGGCCTCGATGAACTGATTGCAACGGTCTTATCAAAACCATTGCCTTAAGCACCGCCGTCTCCTGCCTCCTGCCCCTGCCGTCTGCTTCTACTCCTGCCGTCTGCCTCTACTGGGACCGCGGGCGTCTCGCCCGCATTTCTATTTCGCCGCGCAGGCGCGTCGAGTCTACTGATTGCTGAATGCTGATTACTGTTCCGGGGCGCCCTCGCCCGCATCGAGTCACACTATTTACTATTCACCATTCACTATTCACCGCTTTTACGGGCGCCACTGCACTATATGAGAGTGACTCAGCAATGCGCGCTGTCTATAAGGCCAGCAAATCAGACGAACCGCTACAGGCATAGCCATTGCCGTAAGCGTCGGCAAGGAGACATCTACAAAACATGAAAAATTTTGGAAAAGGGATTGGCGGGGCTCTTTTGTCGCTCGCATTTGTTTTTGGCACAGCTACTCTGATGAGCGCTACCGTCAAGGCCCAGGATCGCGATGATGACCGCAATTATCAACGTAATCGTCAGGACGGCGACAACGACGGCGATCATGACCGCGACCGTAACGCCAGACAACGCCGGCACCGCGATGACCGTCAGGGTAACAACCAGGGTGACTGGAGACGCAATCGCAACCAAAGCCGCAACAATGGCGTCTATAACAATGGCCAGTATGGTAACAATGGTCGTTATGGTAACGATGGCTACTATGGCCGTAACGGGGGCTATGGCAACAACGGTGGCTACAATCAGGTGGAAATGGATCGAGGCTATCAACAGGGACTGAACACGGGCGCCAGCGATGGCCAGCGTGGGCAGAGTTATGACCCACAGCGATCGCACTTCTTCAAGGATGCTTCATCGCAAGCTTATCGCGAGGGTTTTGTGCAGGGCTACGACCAGGGCTTTCGGCAATACTCGCGGAATGGCAACCAACGCAACAACAACCAGCGCAACGGCAACTGGGGCAACGTCCTCGGCGGCATTTTAGGCCGGCCTTGAAGTGGCACCGGGGCAGT
>DATGYM010000013.1:0-17983 GCA_035297925.1 Pyrinomonadaceae bacterium
CAAATCACTCGCGTTCGCGATACAGATAAATGGAATTGCCAAACACTGCTTCAGGCTTGCGGTCACGGTAGCGCGCAAACAGGTTGATTCGTTCAAACGACCGCCGGCCAATCACCTTTTCGTCCCCGGGGACTACTGATCCATTGAGGAAGCTGGCTCCAATTGCGACGTAGCGCGTTTCAGGCGTTTCGTCCGGCGGCAAGGAAACCATGTCCAGATAATCCACGCCATAGCGTCGCAGAGTGCTCCAGCCGGCGGAAAGTGCGGCGGTTACTTTGGTTTCGCCGCGCGCTTTCAAATAATCTGCCAGTTCTCCTACATCATCACCCCACTCCACATTCGAATCGGAGAGGTAATACCAGTGAGGGTGACGCGACGCGAGCTGGTTCATGTAAGGCGTGTAGTTTGGGAAAGTCCGTATCGCCTCGAAGGCCATCCAACCAAGCAAGATTGTCAGGACCGCGACTCCGAGCGGTCGTCGGATCCGCAGCAACTGGGCCAGCAGCGCGCCACCCCCGATGAACAGAAACGGATAAACGGGCAAGAAGTGGCGGATGCCTATATTGATGTGACTGGTTAATGAGACTGCCAGGTAAATACCGACCGGCACGACGAGCCAGAGGAAGCGCCAGTCACGTTTTGCTGATCTCCAGATAGCAAAGATCAGAGCCGCCGTGGCCACGAGCAGAAAGGGAATGGTTGTTTTCAGTGCAAAGGCAACGGGGAAGTAATACCACCAACCAAGGTCGCTGTAATTACCCAGCAGCGACGTAGCGTGCCCGTAGTGGTTGTGTACCTCAATGTTGTAGACGCCGAAGAGATAGTAAGTCGGCACCAGCTTTGAAGCGACGTGAATAAGTGTCGTTACGAAACCCAGCAGGGCCGGCGACTTCATCTCAACCCAACGCACATCAGAGGCTTCCAGCGCTGGATGCTTGAAGTAATACGCGGCATTCAACAGAAACAGGATGACGACCGCTATCAAGCCACCGTGCGTCAGTAGCTGCGAACGTTGTTTGCGGTCCTTGCGCTGCGTGAACAAGCGGATGAGCAAATAAATGACCAGAACCGGCAAGGTCACCAGCATAGAAAACTTTGTCAGCAGCGCCAGCGCGCAGGCAATTCCAAGCGCGAAAGAGCGTTGCAGACCGGGATTTTCTGAGTAACGGTAAAGCGTAAAGAAAAAAAACAGATAAGCGAGTGCTGCGGGCACGTCAGTATGGACGATGCGACCATGCGCGAGCATGGTAGGCTCGAGGACATAAAAACCGACTGCAATGAGGGCCGCCGGGGCGCCGAAAAGTTTTCGGGTAAATACAAAAATCAGAGCGCCAAGCGCCAGGGTGAGGGGAACCATCATCAGGCGCGGCCAAAAGCTGATCGACTGAAAACGCGTCTGGTTGGCCCCCCAAAACCGTTCATGGAAACCCCAGGTGCGCTCCATAAAATTTTCGTCTTCGGTTTTTGGCGCCAGCGGTTCATCAGGCTGCAGAAAAAGGAGCGGCAACGCAGCCCACATCTTGATAAGTGGTGGATGTTCGTTGTTGAGTTGGAACTCGCCCGCGACTAGATGGTAGTATCCGGCCGGAATGTGAACGATTTCATCGTTAGTGATGCTTTTTCGCGAAATCGACGCGAAGAGGTTGACAGCCATCAAAAACAGGAGCGCTCCACACACTACCTCGGCTTTACGGACGGCGACCAGCCGTCTGGCCGTGGCGACAGCGTTACTAATTGTTTCGCCGATTGCCACCGGCAGTTCCTGTTTCTGCTTCAATGCGTCTTCCATTTAATCTTGATTCTAAAATAACGCCGAGTAGTGTGACTGCGATAGTGGTCTCGCTGCTGCCGCTTCTCTATTTCTTACCGGCTACTCGCGGCAAGCTTATTATCTCGCCGGACGACGGCGTAATTTTTAACATTCCCATGCGCGCCGTCGTAGCCAATCTGATCCACGCCGGCTACCTGCCGCTTTGGAATCCCTACATGTTTAGTGGCATGCCGCTCTTTGGCGCCGCGCAGGCAGGGGTCCTTTTCCCGCTCAACTGGTTCTATCTGTTTTTCAGTATACCTGTGGCGTCGAATCTAATGATGCTAGCGACCTATATGCTGGCAGCGCTCGGTGCTTTTCTTTATGCGCGAAAAAGCGGCGCCGACCTGGCTGGAGCGGTGGTAACCAGCCTCGTCTGGCAGTGGAGTGCCTTCATGGTAGCCAAGGTAGGACAGACGAACGTCGTGCAAACGGCGGCGCTGCTTCCCTGGGTGTTATGGGCCATTGATCGATACGGGATGAGCGGAAAGCAAAGCCACGGGGTGGTTTTGACTCTGCTCGTCGCGGTGCAAATCTTTGCCGGCCATCAACAGACCTTCGCCTATTCGTTTCTGCTTGCGGCTGCCTATTCAATTGCGATAGCGCGCGCTTCCAGCGGACGTCAGCGTGTGTCTTATCTGCAGGGAGTGGGCCTAATGTTGGCTGGAGTCGCAACTGCGGCGGTGCAGCTTCTGCCCACAATAGAATTACTACGCAGCAGTCTGCGGGCGACTGCGTCTTACGATTTCTTCAGTTCTTTCTCGATGCCGCCGCGCTTCGTGCTCACCTTTTTCGCGCCCTACTTAATGGGCGGCGGTGATGGGCAACTATTTCGCGCGCCTTATATTGGACCGGCATTCGTGGGCGAGTACATCGGCTATGTTGGCGCGGCGACCATCATGCTGGCGCTGGTCTCAGTGATTATCAGGCCGGATACACGCACAAAGTTCTGGGCCATCGTCGCACTGATCTGCCTGGCGCTCGCCCTCGGCCGCTTTCTTCCTCTTAATCTCTACAAACTGGTTTACTACGTCCCTGTTCTCAACCTTTTCCGCGTTCCTGCGCGGCATCTTATGGAGGTTGAATTCGCGCTGGCCGTGCTGGCCGGTAGAGGATTAACGGCAATCAGAGCTGCAACCTCGCGCGGCAGCGCTTACGTATTGCGAACAGTAACCGGGGCAGGAGTGCTGGTTTTTCTGTTGACGTGTTTGACGGTGAGTTGGTGGCGGCCGGCGGACTTCCGACTGGGACGATCGGCACCGCTCACGATTCTGCGCGCGCCCGAACTCTTCATTCCGATCGTTGTTGCGGGATTAAGCGCGCTGGCGCTCTGGCTGTTCGCACGCAATCGCGAACGCCATTACGGACGCAGCCTGGTGTTTCTTCTTGGAGTTCTGACTCTGGACCTGTGCCTGTGGGGACAGGGAAGTGGCTGGCGTCTATCGCCGACGCGTGCGCATCCGCTTTGGAGCGAACCAGAGTCAGTGCGGGTGCTGCGCGATTTGCAGCGAGGGCACGATAACAAGCCTTCCAGAATTCTCACTGAAGTGCAGCCGTTTTTTATTAACACCGGGCGCGACGAGAACGAGAAGTTCAAGCTTGGCGAATTCATGCTATCGCTTCAGCCCGACACCTACGTAATGCACGAAGTGGAAAATGCTGCCGGCTATGATGGTTTCGGACTAGCGCGCTACAGCAAGCTGGCTGGCGACATGAAACTGTGGGGCGAGCTGACGGACCCAGAGCGAAGCGTGCGCGGTCCTGGTCGCGAGTTTGACATTCTCAACGTGCGCTATCTTCTGAAGCAGAGCCCCGAGGGCGAAGCGCGCCGGCAAGCGGCAGACCAACCCCTCCAGACGGCCCCGGTGCAGCCCGCTGTTGAGAGCGCGCTGGAAAGCCTCGCCGGCGTGTCTTTTGCGAAGAGCGAATTGGGCGCACCATCGCTGCTCAATCGCGAGCGTCTCGTGTTCACTACCCCACCTACTGAAGCAGACAGCATTGCCCTGGTTACCAGTCTCGCCTGGTCTGCCGATGTGGCAGACGGAGAGATTGTTGGCTACGTGCGCTTGCGAAACGAGGAAGGGAAGAAGTTGGAATTTCCCCTGCGGGCCGGTGAACACACGTCGGAATGGTCGCATGATCGACCCGATCTGCACGGAAAAATTCGTCATCGCCGCGCAGCGGTAGCAACCAGTTCGGTTGTTGACGATCCGGCTGGAAATTACGAGAGTCATACTTACGTCGCCAAATTATCGTTTCCTGAAGCGGTGCACGTGACCGGAGGTGAAATCGAAGTTGCAGCGCTGAAGCAGGCCCCTAATCTTACCCTCGATGTGAAGCGAGTCTCGCTGCTTAAGGATAAGGCTGCAGTGCCGCTACGCGGTGAATGGGTGGAAAAGCTTAAAGCGCGTGAGGGCAACGAAGACAATGCGGATCAGGCGTCCCTCGGCAGCGATCGCTGGCGGCTGGCCGCCGAAACTACTTATCTGCAATTTTATGAAAACACGCACGCACTGCCGCGGGCCTGGCTGGCAAGCTCTGAATTCGTCGCCCCGGAGCAGGAAGAATTAAACATTATTAGAACTGGCAAACTTGCAGATGGACGAGCCTGGGATCCACTGAGTACAGCGCTCGTCGAAACCAGCGCCGGAATGAATTTCGGCGCTGCGTCAGAGCCGGGCACCGCGGAAGTAACACGACAAGAGCCGAACCGTTTGGAAATAAGAACTGCCGCCGAATCACCCAGGCTTCTGGTGCTGAGCGAGAATCATTATCCCGGCTGGCGCGCATATGTCGACGGAAAGTCAGTCGCGGTAATGCGCGTAAACTATAACCTGCGCGGAATCGCCCTACCCGCAGGCACGCATATCGTAAAATTTGTCTATCAACCAAAATCGGTGCTTGTGGGCCTGGTGATTTCGCTGGTGATACTTGTATCACTGGGGCTGTGGGCCAAAGGGCTTCCGTTGGCTCCAGCAAATAAGTCGACGTGAGAATTGATAATGAGTGACACGACCAGGGGTTTGCTGCTCGAACGTCCACGCTTTGTGGACCGGCTCGAAGACTGCTTCTTTTATCACGCGATGGAATTGCCTGGTTTTGGACTGGTGGCGGCGCATTGGGATCTGCGCGGGCGGTTTGAAGACTACGTCGGCGGTGTAAACGTCGCCGGCAAGTCGGTCCTGGACGTGGGCTCGGCCACAGGGTTCCTCAGTTTCGAGGCTGAGAAAAAGGGAGCGGCGCGCGTACTATCATTTGATATGAGCGATGCACGACAGCAGACGTTTCTGCCTTTTAAGGACAAACTCTACTATCGTGATCATGAACGTTGGGTGCGGCAGTACGGCGCGGAAATCGAGCAATGGAAGAATGCCTACTGGCTCTGTCACCGTCTGCTCAACTCAAAAGCCGAGGTCTATTACGGCGATATCTACGCGTTGCCGACTGAGCTTGGCCAGTTTGACATTGCGCTTGTCGGTTCTGTGCTGGAACACTTGAGCGATCAGATCACGGCGCTGGCATCGATCGCGCGGCTCACAAAAGAAACAATCGTCGTTGTCTCGCCGTTGCTTCAGACGGATGAGCGTATCGCACGTTTTGAAGCATTAGCGAGTAATCCGGATGCTGACTTTACCTGGTGGACCTATTCTCTGGGCGTTTACCGTGAGGTTTTTGGGATGCTCGGTTTCACAATCGCAAGCGTGAGTCATGACAGCTACTACTACATGTACGGAGATCGCTTCGAGGAAAGATCCACGATCGTTGCGGTGCGAGACTGATCAACATTGGCCGCAGATTAACGTGGATAACACGGATCAGAACTTTTCAAACCCTCCCGGCAGGCAATCATTGCTGCTTTCTACCAACAGGCTGAATCTAAGTGGCTGCGAACCTCTTTCTTCAAACCAGCAGACAAACTGATCGACAAGATCGATCTTGACTGTGTAAGTCCCCGGATCTGAAGGCACCGGACAGGGAATATCAATCGTCAGCGACTGACCAGGCGTAACTGATCGCGGCAGCATCGGATGGCCATGCACTTCGCTCACAATCACTCCCTGCTGGTTAATCACCTTTAGAGCCGGCATCACTATGCCCGGCCTGAAGGTCTGACCATTGAGCCAGAGAGTATCGCCTGTATTTTTTACGCCGATGGCCAGATTGAGTTTCGTGTCTGCTTTGACGCGGAGTGGTGGCGGCTCGATCAATTGGAATTCAGCGCCTAGCACGCCGGGATTCCGGCTGTCCGGCACACTGCTGGCGGGCCGATCCTCGGCAACCTTGATGCTGGTAAGGTAATGATAGTCAGTTGGGATTGAACGCAAAGGCAGGCGATCACCTTCGAGTATTTCACGTTCGAAAAGACCATTAACGCTCACATAGTCTCCAACAACTGCAAGCCCATGTTCATCGAGCAAAGCGCGCAGATACTCACCACTGAAAGGCGATTCCAGCGTTCCATAGCGGCGCATCACCTCCTGTAGCTCATCTTCCGTGGCCGAACCGGCGGAGGGTTTGTGGCCTTCCAGGATGAAGAGCAAGCCGCCAATGTTCAGCATTGAGACCAGATGACGAAGCGCTGCGCGCTCATCTTCGAAGTGATGAAGCGAGTCGTAACAAATGATGGCCTCAAATTTTGCGTTGAGCGGCGCTACCTCAATATCCTGCGTAAGAAAGCGGCAGCGCAAAGGCGTCTCATGGTCGACATCGTAAGGAACGCGCTCGACACGCTCGCGGGCCATGCGCACGAGGTCTTCGCTGATATCGATCCCCGTAACGTTGTAGCCCAGACGCGCGAAGTATTCGCTTAGCCAACCTGAGCCGCAACCGACATCGAGAATCGTGGCGCCAGGCGGCAACGCAAGCGTCATGGCCATGTTTGCAAAATCGGTGAAGTGGCGATGTGTTTCGGCGTCCATGCCGTCGCCCAGGTGCTTGTCGGGCTTATTGGCAAGGTTATAAAAAGGCTTGGTGCGTAGATAGTAGCTGCGCTCAGCGTCGAGCACCCGCGGATACTCAAGCGCCGCGCGTTTGTAATCAATGCCCGCCAGTTTTGGGAGCCGGCCCGGCGCTGAAAGTTCAGCAGCCGATGTCTCGCCGTTGCGGGGGACAATATTTGCGTCTGAAGTTTGCTCTGCCATCCGCTCGCTAACGTTCGCGGTTCCCGGTTCGAAGTCAACAGCAGTCTTATGACTGCCATTATCCTGGGTGTATGCGTAGTCGGGAAGGAGCACTGCAACTTGTGTTGCGACGCCACGCATTAGCTGCTCATCATTTGCGCGCACGCCGAGCGCAGCTATCTCGCTCGCGATACTGTTGAGTAATTGTTTGCGCGGACGCTGTGCAACAACCCGCCTGATAAACTCAAGATACTGCGCAGCGCCTGCCCGGATATCGTGGTTCGCGACAATGTAACGCCGCGCATTTTCGCCAATCTGCTTACGGAAATTCGCGTCTTCGATCAGCCGGCGCAGATAAGCGGCAAGCAACTCATCCGCATTGCAATCGGGCTCGATTTTTACGACAGCATCGCCTGGCAGTTCCGAAAAGGCGCCGACGTTGAATACGATTGCAGGCACCCCTGCCGCCATTATCCGGCAGAGACTGGCAGAAGTTTCGCCAACTGTTCGCTCACGCAAATTAAGCGCGATGTCGGTAATTGCGATTCGCCGCTCGAATTCCTCGAGCGTGACATGACCGGTGATAGTAACGCGCTCTTCCATCTCATAGGCGCGTATCAACGCGCGTACGTCAAAAAACGAATTCGGCTCGCCCACCAGCGTGTAGTGGAAATTGTGATCAGCCTTTAGCGAAGCGAGTACGCGCAGTGCGTTCTCAATTCCCTTGCCAGGCGTGATGAGACCGAAGTTTGCGATTTGCACCGGGTCCGCTACCCCGTTGTTTGAACCTTTTTCTTTGGCGCTGTTCCGGAGGGCTTTAACCGGCATGTTAATGTGCGCGACCGGCACATTTGGCGCCACAGAAGCAAAGCGCACTCGACTCCATTCAGAGTGCACAATGATGCCTTCGGCGGCGCGAGCCAACCGACAATTGAGCGGGAACTCGGTTGGACGACTCAAAAGCGCCGGCGTGCTGCCACGTTCCAGCGCCTCGGCTGCTTCGCGTGTGGCCTGCGGTCCATAGCAGGCCAGCACTTCTTCCAAATAGATCTCCGGACGACCCTGCGCTTGTGCCAGGCCCAGAAAAAAATCCTGCAGCGCAAAATCATGGAAAACCATCACACCAGGGTGCGCGCGCGCTACATCGAGTATCCCAGCGTGATAGCGATGGTCGTTTCCCATGTGATAAATGAGCGCATCGTAGTCACGCAGTGTCTTAAGAAGGGATGGGTTACGTCGATAGTCGTAACAGCTAAAGCGAGCACGTATGTCCGGGCTGGAAGGTTCAAACCCATCGACGAATAGCGTGGTGTCGACCGCCTCAGCCAGGTATGGCAGAAGCTCTTCGCTGTAGTCTGAAATCCCGGATGGCTGCGGATTCAGCGGGCTGAAGTAAGCAAGTTTCATCAATAGTAGGAGACCGGGACAGAATACAGAATGCAGGACATAGAATACAGAAGACAGAAGGCAGAATACAGAAGGCAGGTATTCTGACTTCTGCATTCTGTCTCCTGACTTCTATATTCTCTAAACTCCTGCGCGCGGCTGGCGCGGTGTGATAAAGTCGCACGCCCGTTGGAACTTAGTCGCTGAAGGTATCGCAGGAAAATGCTGATTTCCGTAATCGTTCCCTGCTACGACGAAGAACTGGTCATCGATGAGACTAACCGCGAACTCTTTGTCGTGCTTGCCGGGATCGCAGACACAGAGTTTGAGATCATTTATGTTGACGACGGCAGCCGCGATAAAACTCTCGACATCCTTCGTAAAATTCAGTCCGGGGACAGACGTGTTCGGGTACTGGGACTATCGCGCAACTTTGGGCATCAGCTTGCCGTGAGCGCAGGTCTCGAATACGCTGCGGGCGATGCCGTTGTCATAATCGACGCGGACTTGCAAGACCCTCCCGAAGTCATTCCAGAGATGATCGCGCGCTGGCGCGATGGCTATCAGGTAGTTTATGGGTTGCGCGCCCAACGAGCGGGCGAGACAAACTTCAAACTTTGGACGGCGAAAGCTTTTTACCGTCTCATCAATTGCATTTCGGAGATCGAGATACCGCTTGATGTCGGCGACTTTCGCGTGCTCGACCGAAAGGTGGTTGATGTGTTGCTGGGAATGCCGGAACGCGATCGCTTCCTGCGGGGCATGGTTAGTTGGATCGGCTTTCGCCAGGTGGGTGTCCTTTACGATCGCAAACCGCGCCGCGCCGGCGAAAGCAAATATCCTCTTATGAGGATGCTGCGGTTTGCGGTTGACAGTGTAATTTCATTTTCGTTTGCACCGCTGCGGCTGGCAATCTGGGGAGGCTTCATTGCTCTTGCCGCTTCGTTTGCCGGGATTGTCTACGCGTTGGCTATTCGTCTGTACACCACGGATTGGGTGAAAGGCTGGGCCTCCATTTTCACGGCCGTGCTTTTTCTCGGCGGCGTCCAATTAATCACTCTCGGTATTGTTGGAGAATACGTGGGCCGCATTTATGCTGAGGTTAAGTTGCGCCCTCTCTTCGTTGTTCGTGAGCGGCTCGGTTTTGATGAAGAACCAGAAATATCTAAAGAAGCGATGCCGCCAAGTGCGCGAAGATAATACTGGTGCGCTGATTGGGCCGAGCAACTCCAGGCCCTCCGTCCCAGCCGCTCTCTTCTGGTCAGGCTGCTGCCCGGCTAATTCAAAATCCGGGCTGTGTTCGTTGCGAACCGGCAGATGAAAGCAGACTCTTTCGAGATATATGCATGAAGGACAACCCCCGGACGCATTAGCGTCTGGTCGCCGCACACTGGTCCGCGAGTCGTTGATCTTCCTCGCTTTCGTTGGCTTGACCATCCTCATGACCTGGCCCTGGGTGCTGCACGTGCGGGATGGGGTGTCGGATCCGGGCGACCCTTACCTTAATGCCTGGATTATGTGGTGGGATTATTACCAAACGTTCCACGATCCCATTCACCTTTTCCAGGCTCCAATTTTTTATCCCTATAGCTATACGCTGGCTTATAGCGAACATAACTACGGGATAGCGATGTTGTTTTTTCCGTTGTTCGCGCTCGGGATTAGACCACTCACAATCGCCGGGCTGGCAACGATGCTGGGATTTACGACGTCCGGTTACGGCGCTTTCCGGCTGGCCCGCACGCTAACTGCCTCAAACGGCGCCGCCTGGGTCGCGGGCATAGTCTTCGGCTTTGCCCTTTATCGATTTGCTACGATTTCACACCTGAATTATCTGTTTGCCGGATGGATACCTTTAACTCTCGAAGCGCTCATCCTGTTCCTGCGGTATCCGAGTTGGCGGCGGGCAACCTGGCTGGGAGTTGCGTTCACCATGAATGCGCTATCAGTAATTCATTGGTTCGTGTTGACCTTGATTCCGTTTGCATTATCGGGCGCATTTCTCGTGACGCGTTACGATCTATGGCGCAATCGTCAAATGTGGCAGCGTCTCGCCATAACGCTCGCCTTGTCGGGAATAGTGTTATTGCCGTTCCTGCTGCCTTATCAACGCGCGGCGAAACTTCAGGGGACAGTGCGCAGCAGCGCTGAGGCTGGAACCTACTCAGCATTTCCCAGAGACTGGCTCGCGGCTTCGCCTATTAACAAACTTTGGCGAGGTTTTGGCCCGACGCCCGATACCGGTGAGCGTCATCTTTTTCCAGGCATGCTACCGATCCTGCTGATGATGGCGGCTTTTTTTCTTTCCCGCTCACGAGGCGTACACACAGGTTCAAAGTTCGACACGCGCGCACAAGAGGACCTTGAGAGTGCACACACCTCCGAAGCAAAACGAGAACCGCCACCAGGGCTCTTGATCATTCTTGACGTGCTTTCAGTCGCGTCGCTGGTAGTGGCGGTGTTGGCTTATGGCTACGGCGGTATCAAACCGCTGGGCCTTAAGCAACTGCACGTTCCGGATGAAAGCCGGCCGCTCGGAATCTTCCTGGTAGTTTTCCTCGTGCGTTTGTGTCTTGCCTATCCGCGCGCGCTGCGTCTTGGGAAAGACCGTAATCTTCTGGATACTCTACGTACTACTGAAACGGCCAGCATCGGGTTCCTGTGGGTAGTGCTCGGGTTTTTGGGCTCGCTCGGTATGCACTTCTTTTTTCACCGCCTGCTCTTTGATTATGTTTTCGTTTTTCGGAGCATCCGAGTGCCGGCGCGCTGGGCGATGATTGCAATTCTCGGGCTGGCGCTGCTGGCTGGACTTGGCGCCCGCAACATAGCGCAGGCACTTGCCGCGAGGCGCCGGCATCTCCGTCCGGCGTTGGTTTATCTGGTGCTATGTAGTCTCCTGCTGCTCGAGTCGCGCTCGGCGCCTCTGCAACTTTATAGCGGCGAGGTTGATCCTGACGCAGTGACGCTCTATCTGCAGAAGACGCCGATGCGAGGTGGAATTGCGCACCTTCCTTCGGGTGTAATGGCAAGCAACCACCGCTATGTGCTGCGCCAGGCGGACCACCGGCGGCCTTTAATTACAGCCTTCTCCGGGTTTGTTACGCCGACCGTGAAAGAGATCGAGTCGCTATCGCAAAGCCGCCCCATTCCGGACCGTTTCTTTGATCTGCTGGAAGAGATTCCGGCGTCTTATCTTGTCGTTCACGATTCCTCGCTGCCTCCGGAAGCGCGACCGGCCACCAGGGATATGCTGGCGCGCGGAATTGCCTCAGGACGTTTGCGTTTCATCTCAACCTTTTCCGGCAGCGGCATCAATGGTAACGACGGCGCTGAGCTCTTTGCAGTGACAAAAACTGAACCCCAGGCGCAGTCGCTGGCGGCGTTGCCTTCGTACCTGGTGCCGCGCGAACTTGGTGTTGAAGTGCGCGACGATCCAACGCTTCTGGTAACGGAGTTCGACCAATGGGGTTTTCCCCTCTACCTTTTTTATAAAGTCTCTTATGGTCGTCTGCCGCGATACGCGGAGTTCATCGCCGACGCACAGGCTACGGGCAGCGGCGTAACGTTGTTAGGATTAGATTGGGAGTCGCACTTACAAAATAACTTTCAATCTTTTGCGGCACACTGGACCGGTAGCGCGGCATTCAAGAAAACATTCGCCAACAAGAGCGCGGAAGAGTATGTTAACCAACTATTCGCTAACGCCGGCGTAAAGCCGGATGAGGCCCAGCGAAGCGTACTGGTCGAGGAACTACGGCAGACTGGGGACGCGCGCCCGGTTGTGCTGTGGAAGGTAATTTCAAACGAAGCGGTTGTGAGACACGAGCGCAACACCGCCCTTCTTCTGCTACATTATTTCGGTTACCTGCGGCGCAATCCTGATGATCCTCCGGATAACGACTGGACGGGCTTCAACTACTGGCGCACTGAATTGGAAAAGAGCGGTGATCCCGCGCGCGTGACGCGGGCTTTCATGCTGTCCGGTGAATATAAAGCAATCAAGGAAGCACAAAAGAAATAGTGCACTGACTCTTTTCCTCGAATCAGATTCATACTGACGCTGAGGGTGTATATCGTGAGGGAAGAACTAACAACTAAAAACGCGGAAGGATCTCCCTGCCTTTCCGTCGTGATCCCTGTTTACAACGAGCAGGCTACGCTCGCAGAAGTGTTACATAAAGTCCTGCAGATTCCCCGGCTGCTGGAAGTGATTATCGTGGATGACTGTTCCACGGATGCAACCCACGAAATTGCGCGTTCCTTTGCTGCGCAGGATGCGCGGGTCAGCGTCACACGTCTTGATCGGAATGCGGGCAAAACAGCGGCGCTGAAAACAGGTTTTGCGCTCACCAGAGGAGAGATCGTAATCGTGCAGGACGCCGACCTCGAATATGATCCGACAGAGATTTATGGAGTTATTCAACCCATTCTGGAGGGCCACGCCGATGTTGTGTTTGGCTCTCGTTTCCTGGTTCGCCGGGCTGCGCGCGTGCTCTATTTTTACCACTACCTGGCGAACAAACTTCTGACCTACCTCTCCAACGCGCTAACTAATCTCAACATGACGGATGTCGAAACGGGATACAAGGCATTTCGCGGCGACATTATCCGCAACATGAATATTATTTCCAGCGGCTTCGGCTTTGAAGTTGAGGTCGTAGCAAAAATCGCGAAGCTCAAGGTTGCGATTTACGAAGTGCCTATTAGTTATTATGGACGCACCTATGAAGAAGGAAAGAAGATCGTTTTTACTGATGGGTTAATAGCACTGTGGCTGGTATTCCGCTTCAACCTCTTTTGTAGCAAGCGTGCTTCATTTCGCCAATTGCCTGAGTTGCGGCGGGGGAAAATCGCGCAGCGCGTGAAAAGTGAAGAGTGAAAGTTGAATAGACATGAAAGGGCTACGAGCATCCAACAGAGCTCTTAGTTCCAGATTCCGATATTAAGAGTAGTTTTCAATTTTCTCGGTGCAATCTCCGTGAGAGAACACAAAGGTTGCACAGAGAATTTCAAAATACGATGCTACTATCTTAACTAATCACTTTTTACTTTTCACTGCCTTTGCCGGTATACGCGAAATTGACCGCGTTCAATGATCATCTCGCAATTCGTGCAGGGCAGCTCATGGCTGATTACTACCGCGCCGGCGGGCGGCCTCTCGTCGATTGCGCGATGAAAGTTATTGAGGTCGACGCCGCGAAGCGTCGCATACCAGAAAGCGTACATGTAAGCGGCGGGAGTTTTGTCCAAAAGATAAACAGGTCGTTCCGGCTGTGACAGCGCGGCGTTGAGAACTTCGGGATAGTAACTGTCAAAAGCGTCCACACGCGCCGACGCAGTGTAAAACTGCCGCTGAAAAATCGCCCCCTGCGCCAGCGCGATAACTACGATTGCTGCCAGCAACCCGCGTCTTAAGCCCGGTCGTGGTCCAGTCTTCGAAGATAAAAAATCGATCGCCGGCGCCGCCAGCACCAACAAAAAAACCGGCAGGCCGATAAGGCGTAGGGTGTGAAAATGATCGAGTGTCAGCGACGCGGGAATTGGCGATACCGCCAGACCGTAGATGATGAAACGCCACCACGCTTCACGTCTGTGCCTTAACAGGACCAGGACAAATCCAAACACAGCCAACACGACCATCCCTACCAGCAAGCTCCCCATGCCCGGCAGATGGTGGCGTGGCTCCGGATCTCCCTTGAGGAGCCAACTGCGAGGACTGAAATCATGCAAATAGTTTTGCACGAAACGAACCGCTATCCGAATATTTGTGTCGCCGGGCTTAACGTAGGTGACAAACTTGTAGCGTTCGCTGAGCGCGCCCGGGTGACGTACAGAAAAGCCGGCCAACGGCAGAAGCATGGCAGCGAACACAACCCAGGCGAGGACAACCTGACGGCTTCGGCGTCGGGTCCAAAAAAAAGCGAGCCCTAAAGCGAAGAGAGGCGCCAACAAACGGCCGATTGAGTATGAGTAGACCATCAGGCCCAACAGCACGCCCAAACCTGCAGCGATAGGCCACCGCCATTGCTCGCGCCGGGACCCTTCGTAAAGCAGCAAAAGAAAACCGCTTAGTACCGCGGGAAAGATAGAGACCTCAAAGACGAGGCGGCTGATCTCGAAAAGCCACGGTGTAAGCAAAGCGAGAACAAAAATAAAGAGGCCCGCCCAACGCTGCCGCGTCAGACGCGCTACGAGCACACCGAGAAGAATGGCAGCGACCAGGCCCAGCACCGCACTCAACATTCGCGCTGCGAATACGCTCGGCCCCGTTAAACTGTAGACGACCGCGAGGGAATATATGTAGACCGGATTCTTGTATTCGCCAAAGGCGGGAAAGTAGAGTGGAAAACGCAGGCCGTATTCGTCTATACCTTTCTGAGCAATTGTGTGGGCGTTGTAGGCGATCGAAGCTTCGTCGACAAAGAATCCTGGGGAAGTGTGCGACACTGATCCAAAATAAACGATCACCACCACCAGACTTATGGCGAGCAGCAGAATTTCAATGCGGTTTGGTTGCACAGGTGTCGTGGGTGAGTATAGCGAGGTTAATGGGCGGCGTTAATCAATTTCTCAGCGACGTTGTTCCAGGAGAGATTAAGGGTTGTCAGTTTTTCCAACGCGCGCCGGCCCATCTTTCCTGCCTCGGCACGATCGTCATAAAGCGAATCCAAACTTTCCGCGATGGCGCGAGGCTCCGGGTCGACGATAAGTCCCTCACGCCCGTGTTCGATAAATTCCCTGGCGCCGCCACCGTCACTAGCAACTACCACCGGCTTTGCTGAGAGCATTCCCTCAAGTGTGACGTAACCATAATCTTCGTCAAACGGCAGATAACAAACGGCAAGCGCATTGGCGTACAACTCGATCATTTCCGGTTCGGCGACAAAGCCCCGCAGACAAACCCGATCGCCGACGCCATACCTCTTGATTAGAGATTGATAGCGTTGTGGCTCACGTGATCCGCCTGCAAGGATTATCTTGACCGGTGTTTTCAGAAATTGCGCCGCTTCGATCAGCAGCTCCTGCCGCTTCTGCGGTTCGAGGCGACTCGGATAAAAGATGTATTCACCTTGTTCGCCCACCCGCAAACTCTCGGCGCGCGGCGGCGGATGATAAAGCGGCTCGCTGTCGATCCTATTGTAACGACGCAGCCGTTCGGCAACAGTTATTGAGTTGGCAAAGACCTTCTTCGCCTCCGGTATCAGCCGATTATCGGCCTGCCGAATCCACTCGCGCACCTGCGCCCCATCGGGGTAGCTGGAGAGATCGTCAAAAGGGGTGTCCCACAGATTATACGCAGCGCGATACTGATGCATGATCCAAAGCACTTTACGCGGGTGAGAGACGAGATACGCAGGGAACTTCATTCCAATCACGAGATCCACCGGCTTGCCATTCGACTCAGTTAGATCGAGCAACCGCCAGGCCAGGGCGCCGCGCATTATCTCGCCCGGCGGATACCACTTAAACGGCAAGGCCACGACCTCAGCGTTGTGTCCGGCCTGAATTAACGCCCGCCGCAGTCCGGCAACATGCGACTCTGCCCCGCCCGTCGTGAAAGGAACTTGAGTGGTGCAGATTAGGATGTTCATCTGGGCGGGGGCGGTGATCAGTGGTCAGTGGACAGTCAGCAATCAGTAATCAGCAATCAGTCAATCAGTACTAACGGTGATGTTGCAAACTGCCAGCGATAACTCTCGGTCGTCGCGTGTCTCGTCTGCAGTGGGGCGTGGTTGCCAGGTACGGTCCGCGCGAATCTCTAATTCAAACACGCCGGCGTCGCCATTCGACTCCAGGTGTTTGGAGACTGGCAACTGCAATTCCAGCCAGCCATAACGGCAGAGCGAGAAGGCACAAACTTTAACGCCGTTCAGCACCAGCTCAACCCCGAGGGGGCGCGCGCCCAGATCGGGCATGTGGGTGGTCAGGTCCAGGCGTATTCCCGAGAGCGAAGGAGCACGGAAAACTATGCTGGCGCGCGCGCCCATCCAGCGTGCAACCGGCGGTAACATGTCTGGTTCAAACCAGCCGTCGTCAAACGTTACGCCAGCACTGCGATCCAGGCACATGAGATTTTCCACGTGCTCTCCAATCGCCGAAAAGAGTGCGCGCCGGTCTCGATGCTCATTGTAAAAAGGACCTGGCGTTGTGTCGGACGCCTTAAGAAAAACGTACAAGCCACTTTTCGGTAACTCAAGATTCAAATCCGAAACTTTGGCAAAAGTGTAGCCCATGGCCATGTCAAAGGCGCGCCGCTCTTTAAAAGAAAGACCGCGCAGGTAATCGAGAAAGTCGTCCTCGAAAGCCAGACCATACTTGTCGGCCTGTTTAAGAAATTCTTCACTGCTTAAGCAAAGCGCGTAGCGTGGCGCCCAGACCACGTGAGCAAAGAATTTCTGAAACCTTGCCGCATGTTCCTGTTCCTCTTCCAGACCCACGTGGCCATCGACTGCGATGAAGCGGCGCAATTCTTCCGCGCTCATTTCGTCATAGGTCTTTCGGGCGGCGCGGTCGGTACACTCAATCCCATGGAGCGTGACGCCGCCGGGTCGCAGCACGCGTTTTATTTCCGCGAGCACCTTATCCTTTTCTTCAGCCTCAATGTGCCCAAGCACGTCAAGGCTCACGACGTAATCGAAACTTGCAGGGGCAAATGGCAGATGGGAAAGGCTCGCCGAATACGTTGCGTCATATCCGTTGCGCCGCGCGGCGCTAGCGCTTTCTTCGGAAAGATCAACACCTGTCAGGATCACGCCCTTGCGCTTCAATAAGGCGAGCATGCCCGCGCCACAGCCGAGCTCAAGTACTTCCGCGCCGGCGCGCACGTTGTCATAAACCCACATTGTGCGCGCGAAGCGAATATCAAACCGGTCGAGCGCCCTGAAGTAACGCGCATCGAGCACTTCATCGGAAACGAACTTTGTCCGATAAAAGTCTTCAATGTCGTTGATCCCAGCACGCTCGTATAAGTTTTTCTCGGACATTAAGAGGAAATAGGTGACGGGTGATTCAAGAATCTCAGAGTTCAAGCTTTATCTTGATTTAGCAACCCTGAACTTCTTGACCGTCACGCTCACTTTTTGCCTTTCTCGAATTGTTCGATTCGACGCTGTAGATCTTCCAGTACTGTTTCAGCCTTTCGGCGCGCTCGATCCTCAAGTATTGCTGCCTCGCTGGTTTCCAGGGAAAGTTGCTTAAAGCAGACGCGTTGTTCCTCAAGCAAGTGTTCGTCACGCTCGCGCAGTTCAGTTGCGAGAGACGACAGTTGCAACTGGGTTTGCTGCTTTTGCGCTTCGCCCAGGCTCCGCAGTGCCGCAAGCTCGCTTTGCAAATGAGTCAGTTGTGACGTCAGGCTCTCCTGATATCTCTCAAGTTCCTGACTTCGACTGTCCGCCTGCGCGCGCAGTTGTCGTATTTCCTCTTCATGCGCTGACAATATCGGAACCATATCGCGGAGCGCATGGTGGACCGCGGCGTTAAAGTTAACCTGCTCCCAGGCGTACCAGCGTGTAGCGCGTTTGAGATGCCCTTTTAGCCAGAGCTCCACACGAGCGATGAAACCGCTGCGATTGCTCACCAGGATCGGCGACCAGGGCGTGATCGTGATCCAGAGCGCGATCGTCAACGACACGGCGAACTACTTCCTGCCCGAGCGGGCCGGATGGAT
>DATGYM010000014.1:0-9704 GCA_035297925.1 Pyrinomonadaceae bacterium
TGCCTTTCCCCCAAGAGATCACAAGAACGTTTTGGCGGAGGTTTGGGAAACAATCTGCGTCCGCAACTATCGGTTAGCCGAGACGGAGAAGTATGCACACGTCACTTACTTCTTCAATGGCGGTGTGGAAAAAGAACACAACTGCGAGCGACGGTTACTTGTGCCGTCGCCGAAAATCGCAACCTACGACCTGCAGCCTGAGATGTCGGCGTTCAAGGTTACCGACAAAGTGTTGCAAGGCATCCGCGAGGGCTACACCGATATTTTTATCGTCAATTTCGCGAATCCCGACATGGTTGGGCATACCGGAAAACTCGATAAGACGATAGAAGCGTGCCAGTTCGTCGACACTTGCCTGGGTTGGATAACCAAAGGCATTGGTGAAGCCAGAGGTATCTCGCTAATCACCGCAGATCACGGCAACGCTGAACAGATGATCGATCCGGTTTCGGGAGGGCCACATACCGCGCACACCACCAATCCCGTTCCCTTTCACTTGATTGATGAGGCGTCCCGGGGATTAAAACTCCGGGCAGGTGGCGCGCTGGAGGATGTTGCTCCGACAATTTTGGCTTTGCTTGGCAACGAAAAGCCGCAGGAGATGACCGGACGCGATCTCCGGGAACTGACTTAACATCATAGCAGCAACTTCTGAAGTCGTATTTGTTAGAAAAGTAAAAGCGTGAAAGCAATCGCCGTCGTAAGAATTGAGAGTGTTTGATCCGCGTAACATCCTGGTAATTGATTTCGGTCAACTCGGCGACGTTGTGCTCAGCTTGCCGGCGTTGAGCGCTATTAGAAAAAGGTTCCCGCTGGCGCGCCTCACCGTGGCTGTGGGAAAACCGGGTGGCGAAGTAGTGCAGTTATCCGGCTTTGCGGATGAAACGTTGATAGTGGATCGCGTGGCATTGCGTGATGGATTCAAACCGATGTCCGTGTTTCGCGTTTTTAAGATCGTGAAACAGGTCAGAGAAAAAAAGTTTGACTTCGTTATCGATCTCCACAGCCTATCTGAAACCAACTTGCTGGGGTTTCTCTCGGGAGCGCCCAGGCGCCTATATTCGCGCCGGCCAGGTCGCTCGCTGGATTACCTCGCTAACTTTCATCCTAAGCCCCCAATCGAAACAGATCATCGCAAACGGCATCTGATTGATCGTTATCTTGATGTTCTTCGGCCGCTCGATATCGTCGAGGCCGATCGCATTCCCAGGCTCAAGACGCGCAAGGTTGACGCCGCTGCGCTTGATCGCTCACTGGCGAAAGCACGAGCCGCGACCGCCGCGCCGCTGGTGGGCCTCTTCCCCGGCGCCGGGCACCCGAGCCGTCGCTGGCCACTGGAACAGTTTGCCAGTCTGGCCGATCACCTCATAAGAAATGACCAGGTCAGAGTGCTGGTCTTTATCGGACCAGAGGAACGTGTTTTTATCAGGGAGATTCGCGAAAAGTTTCCGGCCGCAGCTGTCATTCTCGATCAGCTTACCATTCCCCAGCTCGCGGCAGCACAAGCGCGACTTGCTGTTTTTGTTTCAAACGACACCGGGCCAATGCATCTCGCTGCGGCGGTCGGCACGCCAGTCGTGTTGTTGCTTGATAAGCGGGCGCCGGTCAGCTATTTGCCGCAAGGGGACCGGCACCGCGTCATTTATAACAGCGTGATTGGAGACATCACAGTTGATGAAGTTTATGTCGCGACCAGATCAATTCTCACCGCTGAGCGATCCACTACCTTATTTGCGACTTGAATGATGTAACAGTTTCTTGACGAGCTAAAGTCTTACAGGGCGAGTATCAGTTATGAATAACATCTTTCCCGCAACCCACGGCTTCTTCGTAAAATTGTTGTTGATCTTTTTGCTCGGCACATTTGGTCTGGCGCTGCTCAGACCGCTCACAATAAGCCAGGGAAAAGATAAGGAGCAGCCAAAAAAAGTAACGACCTCAGACAAACCTGCTCTCGAAGACAATGCGGATTTAGGACGGCGCATCGATAGCATCATCGATGAGAGCGAACTTAGGGAAGCGCGTTGGGGCATTTACGTTATATCAATCTCTGACGGCTCCACGATTTATCAGCGCAACGGCGATAAGCTTTTCACTCCTGCCTCAAACATGAAAATCTATACCACTGGCGTCGCGCTCGATCTGCTCGGGGCCGATTACCGTTGGCGCACCTCTGTCTATGCCAACGCAAAACCGGCCGGCGGCGGGCGTATTCAAGGTGACCTCATTCTGTATGGGCGAGGAGCGCCTGATCTCGTGGCCAACAGCAAAGACGAGGATCATGGCTCGCTGGCCAAACTTGCTGACAATCTTTATGAGCGAGGCGTGAGAAGTATCAGCGGCAACGTCATTGGCGACGAGAGCTATTTCCGCGGCGACTTATTGGGGGACGGATGGCAGTGGACCGATCTGCAATGGTACTTCGGCGCCGAAGCGAGCGCGCTGTCAGTCAATGGCAATGAGGTTGATGTAAATTTCGTTCCTTCTAATAAGGCAGGCGATTCGTCCGCCGTAAGAACTAGTGACACCGAGAACTATGTAACCGTTCAAAATCGAATGGCAGCAACGGACCAGAGCGGCGCTTCAACTGTGGGTGTGCACAGAGGCCTGTCCGATAACAACGTGGAAGTGTGGGGGGAGTTTGCGCCGGGCAGCAAAGGCTTTGGTGCTCGCCTTTCAGTTTATAAACCGGCACTGTGGGCAG
This sequence comes from Pyrinomonadaceae bacterium, assembly GCA_035297925.1. Taxonomy (GTDB): domain Bacteria; phylum Acidobacteriota; class Blastocatellia; order Pyrinomonadales; family Pyrinomonadaceae; genus PSRF01. Next base: position 2,705 of record DATGYM010000014.1, read on the forward strand.
CGAAACTTTTTGTTCGTGCCCTCAAGGCGCGTGGCATACAAGTAGAAGGTCAAACACTCTCACGCGATTCGAGAGTCCCTCAGACTAATCGATTTGATCCAGCGCGCTCGGTCGAGCTCGCTTTCGTAGATAGCCAGCCACTTGGTGAGATAGCAAAAAAGACAAACAAGGAGAGTAACAATCTTTATGCAGAATTGATTCTGCGCACACTTGGAAGAGAGCGGGGCGAGAGTTCCGGGCTAACGCCGGCGATAGGCAGGGAGCGCGGCGATGACGAAGCAGGATTGGCGGTCGTCCGGGCTTGGTTAGGCGGCGCGGGTATCGCGACTAGTCGACTTGCCTTGCATGACGGGTCTGGCTTGTCCCGTCTCGATCTGGTTACCCCGGAAACCAGCGCGCGCTTACTCGTGTCTTTGGCGCAAACTGCTGCTGGTTCAGTTTTCAAAGAGTCTCTGCCAATTGCCGGCCGCGACGGGACGCTTAGCGAGCGCCTCAAAAGTGTGGCCGGTAATGTTTTTGCCAAAACGGGCTCGCTAACCTATGACAATTCGCTTTCCGGCTATGTCACCACAGCGAACGGTCGGACTTTCACCTTTTCAATCATGTGCAACGACGAAACAGAGAGGGCTGACAGCCACCATGTGATCGACCAAATCGTGGCGTTGCTGGTAGCTTTTCCCAACCTTCCAACCGAAAATCGCGAAAACTCAAGATAATTTGCTCAGAAAGCCGATGTTGGCTCTAGACAAACCCAGTTTAACGGGCTATCATCCAGTGTCGGTTTGCGGATAGTCTGCCTATCCGCGTCAGAATCGCCTCATTTCTAGCTTTTCGGACAGTCCCACCTTTTCCAGTCAGGAGCGAATTCCCATGCTACACAGAAGAATTTTCACTTTGTTCGCACTCGGGTTGGCCGCATTTAGCGTCAACGTTCGAGCGCAGTCTCATCTCACAGCCAAGGCGAGTAGGTCTCATCCAGTGGCTGCGGCAGTTGAGGAAAGCGATCGCCTGAGAGATGGACTAATCGGTCCGGTGCGCAGGGTGCGGACGGAAGTTGTGAAACTTTCGAATGAGAATGGAAAAGCGCTGGAAGGCAAGCGGGCTGTCTTGGAGATCGTTTCGTACGACGTAAAAGGCAACAAGATTGAGAACCAATACTTTCCCATAGCTGGCGCCAACCTGACCGGCAGAGAGGTTTACAAATATGACGACAAGGGAAACATCAGCGAGATGACTCTCTTGAACGCCGACGGGTCACTGTTGAGCAAGGAAGTCTACAGGTATGAATTCGACTTTGCAGGAAATTGGAACAAAATGACTACCGCTGTCGCGGTGATTGAAGGCGGCAAGATGTCCTTTGAGCCGAGTGAAGTCACCTACCGCTCGATCATGTATTACCTGGATGAAAACATGATGAAGATGGCGCAGTCAGGTTCACAGACGAGCCCGGCCCCTGCTGCGCAGCAGAATCCTCCAGCCACAACGCCGGCAAACAATGTAGGCGGAACAAAGTTGGATAGCAAAGCGACCGCCGTCGTTCCAAAGTCCTCAGGCAACAGTAATAATCCCACCACAAACCAACCTGCCGCGCTCCCAAACTCAAACGTCAATACGGCTGATAAGCTAAATGCAGCGGGCCCCGTTGAACTGGCCAACTCACGTGCAAACCCCATCATTGAGGAGCCGGTCGTCGATGTCGATTCTGAACCGCCGCCGCCAGCCCCCCGACCAATGCTAAAACCCGTGTCAGGTGGTGTGCTTAACGGCACAGCCATAAATTTGCCGGCGCCGAGTTACCCGGAAGCTGCACGAAGAATGCGAGTGTCCGGTCTGGTAACGGTCGAAGTAGTTGTTGATGAGACTGGAAAAGTGATCTCCGCAGTCGCTACGAGTGGACCAACAGCTTTGAGAGAGGTTGCCGTTCAGGCGGCGCTCAAAGCACGGTTCTCCCCAACTAAACTTTCGGGCCAGCCTGTTAAAGTATCGGGATCGATTAACTATAAATTCGCGCTGGGTGAATAATCTGCGGCAGCAGACGTCAATTTCCCCGGCTCGGCGTCATCTGCCTGGAACCCTCGCGACACACCATTCAAATAGGAGCTACTTCGATGGCATTAACGGGACACCTCAGCGACCTATCACTTTCCGAATTGATCGAGTTCTTTTGCAATCAGCGCAAGACAGGACAGCTTAAAGTCCTCTATCCGCAAGGACCCGGCTATTTCTATCTGCAATCCGGATCGGTCGTCGATGCACGTATTGGCGTCCTTCGGGGGATCGACGCCGTTTATTACGCATTGACATTGCCGAACGCGCAGTTTGAGTTTGGCGGCGCGTCGGAATCTGGTGAGCGCACGATCAATCAGCCCTGGACTCAGGTCGTTTTGGAGGGCTTGCGTCGCCTGGATGAGGGAATAGTGCCTGCTGCTGCTTTTCCGCCGGACTATTACGACGAATGTGAGACGAACGGGAACGGGTCTGAGGATTCACTCGTGGATCTTGAAAGTATGCGTGTCCCATCTTTTCTTTCTTTCATGGGATCGGAACCCATGAGCAAACGAAAGTTCGTGATCGCGGGAGCAGTCGCCTTTGCTGTTATTGCGAGCGTGGCGGCGATCGGAGTGCCTGCTGGTTGGTACCGCAGCGCCAGGGCTTCAACTAACCCTAGCCAACCGACGGTGACCGCAGCGACTGAGACTACAGCGCCGCCCGCCGAAGTTCCAAAGAATGATTCAGTGGAAAGTTCGCAGCCTGATGAACACAGCGACGAAACAGCGCTTGCAGAAAAACGGCAACGGGAGAAGGATAGGGAAAAGGCCAGAACTCGTGAAGATAAGGCGGCGTTGACTCAATCTACTTCGGGTTCAACCCTGGTGCCGACGAATGTGTTGAACAATGAGGCGAAGTCCGGTCCAAAGAAAGTTACCGTTTCGGTTACTTATGATGAATCAGGACGCGTGACGCAGGCGTCGGGAGGCGACGCTAGTGCGGTGCGCATTGCGCGTCAAAAACGCTTTCCGGCCGGAAAGGCGGGCTCGGCTACGATTACTATTCCGATTAACTAACGGTAAGAGCGAGGGGCAAGGTGTAATGGGCGAAGGGTTTTTACTCTTTGCCCTTTACTTTTTTTGGCTTTCACACTAACCGCATTATTTCGTCGTCTGCCAATACCGCTGTCGATTGTTTGGCTTTTTCATAGATGCGACTGACGCGATCGTCATTCACTTCTATGCCGCGCTTCTCAAGCCAGTAAATCACATTTGACTTCCCACTCATCGGCCCGATTTCCACGACCTGTTCCAATCCAAACAGTCCTGCCGGCACCCCTGAATAGACCAGATCCGCGAGTTCGCGATCGCCCTTTCGATAGCTCTTGATCACTGCCGCTGCGTGCACACCTGTCGCGGTGCGAAAAGCGTCGCGGCCAAATACGGGATAATTGTGTGGCATTGGCCAGCCGCAAGCCTTCGAAGCGAGCGCGCAATATTCTCTCAACCGAGTTAGATCGTTCTGTATCCAGCCCATCAGTTTCAAGTTGACCAATAATTGATCCATCGGCGTGTTGCCAACTCGCTCACCCATTCCCAGGGCGGTGCCATGCAACTGATCCGCGCCACCTTCAATCGCCGCTATTGAGTTGATTACGCCCAGGCCGCGATCCTGATGACCATGCCAATCGAGGCGAATATTTCCACCTTGCTGTTCGATAATGCCTTTTACAAAACGAACTACAGCACGCGCCCCGTCCGGCGTTGCATGTCCGACCGTGTCGCAAACGCAAACGGCTTTTGCTCCGCAGCGAATAGCTGTAGTGTAAAGAGCGCGAATTGTTTCCGGGTTTGCCCGCGTCGTGTCTTCCGTGACATACATGACCGGCACGCCCTCACCGACTGCAAACGACACCGCATCCTCAGTGAGCTTCAGTAGTTTATCGAGCGTCCAGTCCTCTGCAAAGAATCGGATCGCCGAAGAACCGATGAAGGTGCAGGCCTCTATCGGAATGCCAACCCGCTGCGAAATTTCCACGATCGGCAGAATGTCGTTTCGATGAGTGCGGGCCGCGCAGTTTGGCCGGATCTTCAGCTTCTTCTCCGCTATCTCGCGAGCCATCAGCTCCACGCCGGCGGCGTGCGTGCCTCCTGCTCCAGGCAATCCGATATCGGCGGTATCGATGCCTAAAGCGTCCATCAGATGGAGCAGTTCGATTTTCTGTTCAACTGGCGGCTCGCAAACGGAAGGAGACTGCAAGCCGTCGCGCAGTGTTTCATCGTCAAAACCAATATGACGCCTGGGCGCCACAAACGCCGGGGCCACCGTATTCCAGTCGTAAACTAATTCCTCAAGCGACACGCACAAACCTCCGGGGAATTCCTGGCGTAATGAAGACTTCATTCGCTCGTTAACTTAACGTTTCGGTTTGCATTTTGCTAAGCACATGGCGAACGACTTCAAACTTGGGTTTCTTTCTAAGGGGAAGAAATTTGATTACAGCAACGCGCAATAGTTAATGTCAAGCGACGCATTTCGGTTCGGGCTTTTGACGCCAAGCATTGCTCTGTTATAGCCTCTCCCACGTTTTAGCAAGCTGGCGTTTTACCTTTTCCACCTTGGCAATTTCTAATTCCCAGGCACAGCCTCAGGTCAAAACCATCGCGTTAGGTTCTGATCGGGCGGCAAAAATTATGGCGGTTCGCGCGAGTATTGCGCGCGTCGCGGCCATCGATCCCTCATGGGCCGAAGCCAGTGTACTGGCGCGCCCCGTTGCCACTACGGTGCCGGCAATGCCACTAAACGACTGGGAGTTAATGCAGGGAGCGCGCGAAAGAGCGCTGGCCGTGCGCGATCATCTGCTAGCACAACGCCGTGAGGCGGACATTTATGTCGGACTTGAGGGCGGCTTCCACTCGATCTCGATTGAAGGCGAGTGGCATACGTTTTTGCGTGGCTGGGCCTACGCGACCGACGGAAAGGGTGGAGCATTCGGCGGCACCCCGTCGATAAGCGTTCCCCCCAGCCTCGCGAAAAAAGTGATCGAAGGACGTCGAGAGCTTGGTCTGGTGATCGATGAAGTCGCGGGCATTACCGACGTGCGCAGTCGGCAGGGAGCCTGGGGCATTCTCTCGCGGGACCTGGTAACTCGCGCCATGAGTTTCGAAATCGCACTGATAGCCGCCTTTGCTCCGTTTTACAACAGAGCATTGTATTGCTGAGACTTTTCCATCCGGCAGATTGCTTTCCATTCGAGTTTGCAGGCAGGATGGTAGGAAGAACATGGAAGAACTGATCGCACAGGTCAATGATGGCGAACCCACTCATCACTCACGTCCAAATGTAGGTTGGATTGAGGTGATTGCCGGTTCGATGTTTTCGGGAAAGTCGGAAGAGCTAATCCGGCGGCTACGCCGCGCCAAAATTGCCCGCCAAAAGGTGCAGGTCTTCAAGCCCGAAATCGACTCGCGTTTTTCTCAGGACCATATTGTTTCGCATTCCGAAATGCGACATGCGTCCGCGAATATTCGCAGCGCGGAAGAAGTGCTGGCGAAAGTTGAACCTGACACCGAAGTGGTGGGCATCGACGAGGGGCAGTTTTTCGATAACGATCTGATCAAGGTTGCGACCGAACTGGCGGCTCGCGGCGTGCGCGTTATAATCGCCGGACTCGACCAGGACTATACGGGTAAACCCTGGGAACCCATGCCCCAACTCCTGGCCATAGCCGAATACATTACCAAGACCCACGCCATCTGCATGAAATGTGGCCAACCGGCGAACTACTCCCAGCGCATATTTGAATCGGAAGAGCGCGTCGCCGTCGGTGCCAGCGGCATGTATGAGGCCCGCTGTCGCAAATGCTTCGTGCCGCATGCCGATACGCCGACCGATCACCCCGAGTAGGCGCGTAAGTCCGGTCGTGAAATAAGACCTAATTGTCGATTATTGAAGCGAGCCGCGCGTTGTCTGAAGGTGTTCTTGTTACAGCAGCGGCGGCCGACGATTCGTTCGAAGGCCGCCGATCGGTCAGTGGTGGGACACTGGAGGCCCGTGCTGCTGAGCGTGGGGTGGAAAGCAATTACTCAATCAGGAACACTTGTTTGGCACACCAGTAGTGTTCGGAATGAAACCTTTTGACTTGGTTTCACCTGGAGCCATGGATACAATACTGTCGCTTCAAACAGGCAGCGCGTGCGGCTAGTGATCCCTCCCGCGTCTACGGCTCACAATAATGTGTGCCGCGCTGCAAGTCCTTAAGAAAATATTAAAACGTGGAACCTACAGTCGACAGGGGAGCCGCTCAACCACTCGGGGCGAAATACTATTTCGGCGAGTTTCAACTTGATACGATCGAGTGGGTTTTAAGGCAATCAGGTTGGATTCTCCCGTTAGCTCCCAAGGTAGTGCAGGCCCTCGAGCTCCTGGTAAGAAACGCCGGGCGCGTAGTCTCACGGACGGAGATGGTTGAAAGTCTTTGGCCCGACTCATTTGTCGAGGAATCCAATCTCACTGTCACCATTTCCATGTTGCGCAGGGCGCTTGGAGACAATGAACACGAAACGCGTTTTATTGAGACTATACCGAAGCGCGGTTACCGGTTCGTGCCCCCGGTCAGAACCAGCCGTGGCGGCCGGGCAGGCACTGTAAATTTCAGCTCGATGCAAATTATCCGGCTGACTCACGATGGACATGTGCTCGACGTGGGAATTTCACCTGATGCGCGTCTACTTGCCTACGTTCCGATTGAAGCCGGCAAATACAGTTTATGGATTTGGGATCTCGATTCAGGCGAGAAGTGGGAATTGCTTCCTTCGAATCCAGCGCTTTGTTGGGGCCTGCGGTTCTCACATGATCAGGACAGCCTCTTTTACATAACTACACAGCCTAACAGCACGATCAGCATCCTGCACCGAATACCCGTTGCCGGTGGCCAGCCGCAGCAACTGGTTGTAAATGTCGACGCGGCCATCGCCCTTTCGCGGGACAGTCGCCGCATCGCGTTTGTTCG
>DATGYM010000015.1:0-2967 GCA_035297925.1 Pyrinomonadaceae bacterium
ATCGCCGCCGCGATCGCCACCGCCGCCATAGCCGCCACGGCCACCGCCGTAACCGCCACCGCGGCCGCCACGATCAGTTCTCGGCTTCGCCTCGTTAACTGTCAGATTGCGACCCCCAAACTCTTTGCCGTTAAACTGCTCGATAGCTGCCGCGGCTTCTTCCGGAGTTGCCATTTCAACAAAAGCAAATCCGCGTGAGCGTCCTGTGTCGCGATCTTCGATCACCGAAGCTGATTCTACTGTTCCGACCGCCGCGAATGCATCGCGCAGTTCCTCGCTCGTTGTGCGGAACGAGAGGTTTCCCACATAAAGTTTCGTGCCCATGTCTTTTTCTATCCTTTGAATCGTGTGAAGCGCGGGCAGGAAAAAGATCGCATGACTCAAGCGGGGATCTACTTGACCTCTTCAGGCGAAACGCGACGAGCCCGGTGCTCTGAACTGCGAGAGCGGCTTCCAACAAGTTAACAATTGCCTAACTCTCTCCTCAGCCGAACGCGGGTCGCTTCACGGACAGGACAGGCGCAGTCACCACTGATGCGCGAGAGCAGGAACATTGACAGGCATAAGTATGCCTCAGGCCGCGTTTCCAGTTCAAGCTCAATGATAATGGCTTCTTGCCCGGTTGGCGTCGAAGGGCACAAGTAGCGCAGGGGTTGCTAAAGAACCGAGCCCGGAGCGCCCGATCCTGGAGCCAATTTTCGCATTAAAGAGTTGCATTTAAGCGGTATTGCAGCGAACGCTGCCGGAATCATTAGAGGTAGCGACCTAATACTGACCGCTCCGTTGCATCGCCGACGAAAGTTGAGTGCTTTGCCGTCGCTACCGTCCCCGGTTCTGATGTTTACCGCGCCTGGTCCTGAAAGCTCTGCGATGTTCGCGCGCGTAGATCTAAGCCACTTCAATCGGGCGCCTTCGTTGCTTCACTTAATGTTCTTGGAATATATTGCTTTGCACTCAATTAATACTAGTTCGCGAAAGGTCTAATCCCCATGTCCAAATCTGTCCCTATCACCGTCGCGCACGGCGACGGCATCGGCCCTGAAATAATGGCCGCAACCCTCCACATTCTGAAAGAAGCCGGCGCGAATCTCGATATTGAAACGATCGACATCGGCGAGAAAGTTTATTTAGCCGGGAATAGTGCGGGAATTGAGCCCAGCGCCTGGGACTCTTTGCGGCGCACGAAAGTTTTTCTAAAGGCACCGATCACCACGCCACAGGGCGGCGGCTTTAAAAGCCTGAACGTCACGGTGCGCAAGACTCTGGGACTGTTCGCCAATATACGCCCCTGCGTTGCCTATCACCCTTTTATTGACACGAAGCACCCAAGCATGGACGTAGTCATAGTTCGTGAAAATGAGGAAGACCTGTATGCCGGCATAGAGCATCGGCAAACTGAACAAGTGATGCAGTGTCTGAAACTGATTTCTCGTCCGGGTTCGGAAAAAATTGTGCGCCATGCTTTTGAGTATGCGCGCCGGAACAATCGCAAAAAGGTTACCTGCTTCACCAAAGACAACATCATGAAGCTTACCGATGGCTTGTTCCATAAGGTTTTTGACGAGATCGCAGCTCAGTATCCTGACATTGAGAACGAACATTGGATCGTGGACATCGGCGCCGCAAAACTCGCCGACACTCCGGAAGTGTTCGACGTAATTGTCATGCCGAATTTATACGGTGATGTTCTTTCAGACGTAGCGGCGCAAATCGCAGGCTCAGTAGGACTGGCTGGTTCGGCAAACATAGGTGAACACGTGTCGATGTTTGAAGCAATACACGGCTCGGCGCCGCGACGGGCCGGACAAAATCTGGCGAACCCGTCTGGTCTGTTATTGGGAGCCGTCATGATGCTCGTGCACATAGGCGAAACTGACGTTGCCGCACGCGTGCACAACGCCTGGCTGCGAACGATTGAAGACGGCGTTCACACTTACGACATCTTTGAAGAAGGTAAGAGCAAACAGAAAGTAGGCACCAAAGAATTTGCTGAAGCCGTGGCGCAACGCGTAGGGCAAACACCGCAAACATTGAAGGTCGCCAAATACAAGTCAATCGAAGAAATAACGCCGGCTGCGAAAGCGTCTGCCCCACCGCGCGCCAAAAAAGATCTGGTTGGGGTCGATGTTTTCCTCGACTGGACGAAAGGGAGCGCCAACGATCTCGGCGGCGCGGTAAGTAAGCTCAGCGGCGATGGGACCAGGCTCGAGATGATGAGTAATCGCGGTGTCAAGGTTTGGCCCGGCGGTCACGCCGAAACTTTTTGCTCGGACCACTGGCGTTGCCGTTTTCTGTCTGACTCAGATGGTGGAGTTGTGTCGCACCCGCAAATCATTTCGCTTTTGCGACGGTTCGCGGAGGCCGGTTTTGACTTCATCAAGACGGAGAATCTTTACAATTTTGACGGCGATCGCGGCTACTCTCTCGACCAGGGCGCGTGAAGAGCAAGGATGAAGGCAGAGGGATGAAGGATGAAAAAATCACGAAATAAAGCCGCGACACTCTCACGGGGCAGTAGCCCAACCGTGAGGGAGGGCTCCCGGGGCACCCCACAGCACACTGAAACCAGACAAGCAGTTCAAAAACCGAAGGAAAGCATCACGGGCCGAAAGGCATCATCTCTCATCCTTCCGCCTTCATCCTTCCCTCTCGTTGCCGTGGTGATGGGCAGTAAGTCTGACTGGGAAACAATGCGCCACGCGGACGAGATGCTTACTGAGTTTGGCGTGGCGCACGAATGTCGGGTGATGTCAGCTCACCGCACACCGCAGCTGGCAAGTGAGTTTGCGGCAACAGCCTCTTCACGCGGCGTCGAAGTAATCATTGCCGCGGCGGGCGGGGCGGCCCACCTCGCCGGCGTGCTCGCGGCGCACACTATTCTGCCGGTGCTGGGCGTCCCTATGAAAAGTGATGCGCTCAACGGAATGGACTCGCTTTTGGCTACCGTGCAAATGCCCGCCGGCATTC
>DATGYM010000016.1:0-8757 GCA_035297925.1 Pyrinomonadaceae bacterium
GCCTGCCGCGTTATTACGCCGAGGAGCCGCCAATCGCGCTCCGAAGGCAGATGCGGTTCACGCCAGTGACTGGAAATCATACCGAGCACGCGCCCCGATCGTGAGATTAATGGTGTGGATTGTACCGCGCGAATGCCGGATTTGCGGTAGGCGTCTAGATCCGCCGTTCCGGCCATGAAGTCGCATGTTTCGATATCCTCCACAATCACGCGTTCGCCAGTGCGCAGCGCGGCGCCGCAGGTGCTCTCTAAATCCACCCGCACCCAGTGCCAGAACGCTGCCGATTCCGGGTGAAATCCTTTATAAGCTAAAAGCTCAAGTTCGTTCCGTTCTGGATGGAGCATCTGCATGCTTGCCATTTCCGAATGCATGAGGGTTACAACTGCATCAAGAATCTGTTGATATAAAACCTTTATGCCTCCAGCTTCGATCAATGCCGCGCTGATCCTTTGCAACTGCTCCGAGTCGGCCAGCTCTTGAGCCAACCGCGCTTCGGTGTTGCGCAGAGCTCGCGCTGCGCTGTCCCGTTCAATCACGAAGCGGGCGATGTTTGCGCCGAATTCGGCAACACAGTGCTCCCATTCGTTTAGCTCACGCGCTTCGCCAAAGCATAGGAAGAACCAAGCAATGGACTTCCCATCTCCATTCAATGTTGGGGTGGAATGACACGTACGAATGTCGTGTGCTAGGCACAACCTCCGCCACGAATGCGACCAGCCGTTGCTGTTATCGATGTCGAGCCAGATGACCGGCTGGGCCGTAAAAATCGCCGTGCTATTAACTGCGACGCCTCGAAGGGCCTCACCAACAGAGGGTGGCAAGTCCGCGACGACGTATTCGGTGACGAGCCCGCGCCGGTCGTCCGTCATCAGCACTGCTGCACGTGCATTCGGACATAGTCGCGATACCGCCTCGGTCAGAACGAGTAGGCATTACTCCGCCGGATGGCCGGACGCAATCAGTTTGAGTAATTGATTCTCTTCTGCGAGCAATTGTTCTGTCCGATTGAGCTCGGTAATGTCCTGAAAGGCGTTGGAGACAACTCGCTGGCCGCTCATGCGTTCACACACCCTAGCCCACGATGCCGTTCCATGCCCGGAGGTGAATCATTTGGCTACTCTTTGTGCGTCGTCGCCAGCGATACCACCAGCGCGCCTATGCCGAGACCAATTGCTATGCCAAGGCCTACAGAGCGTAGCGGATCGTGCTTTATGCGGTGAGCCGCATCTTCCATGAAGTCTTCAGCGGCATAACGGCTGCGCTTAGCAAATCGCTTTGCCTCAGTCACAGCATCTTCAACGGCATGAGATGCTTCCGTTTTCAAGTGTGCGGCTTTATCTCCCGCTTCCGTCAGACACTCTCCAACGTGCATTGCCTTCCCGAGCAGCGTGATTTTCTCGTCATGTTCCATAATCAATTCCTTTTTTCTCTCGGGTTCAATTAAATCTAACAAACGAGATGTATTACCTCTAGAGGCACGTGTCATGCACGATGAAGTGCTCCTGAAAACGCTTTCAGTGGCAACAGTCAGAATCCTATGAAGCAATTTTTGGATGCATCATCGGATTTACACTCTGACAAACAACGTTGTTTCGCGGTGTAATTCAATGATAGGCGCCGGAAATTGCGCTATTGTCCGAAAAAATTGTTTTTAAGAAATGTCGAGTTCGGCGATTTGCGAAATAGGTTTTCCGCGATGCGTCTGCACTTATATCAACGAAACGCCGGCAAAACGCGTCGTCATCAAAAGTTATTACACCGATGTAGTTTGTGCTGTCGTAGACAATCAACAGAATACAGCGCTTCGCAGTGACGCGAGAAAGGTAAATATCGTCGAGGACGCCCACCTCGCCACGGGTGGAATTGCGCGAGCCATAAACAGGCGTCCACTCGGGTGGCCAGTGCGGTCGAACAAGTGGATAATCCCGCAGCTTCAAAAGAAGAAAAAAATATCATCGATCCCCAAGCGCCGCACGGGACTTTGGTCGTAATCTTTGATCAGGCTAGTCTTTCAGTTTCTCGGTTTGCCTGGGAGTGATTTGCTGAGCTAAATTACCGACAGCTAATTGGAAATGTTCCGGACAGAGATAAACAAACCTGGAACTATTAGGGGTAATATTCTTTTTGCCTCCTTCATTGAGCAACCTGGGTTCGACACCATCCCAAAGACCGATCCGACCACACCCCCTCCAATCGCACCGATTCATCTCATCTATTATTATTTATAAGAGCGGAAAGGCAATGGGTTTTGGCAGTCCTGCGAAAAATCTATCCCTCATGAACAGTGGAGGGACTGTCCAGCCGGCAAGCGAATTCCATGGGAGTAAAATGGTCACCCGGGTGATCCACCCGGCGAATTTAGGTGAGTCGCAAAAGGCTTCTCTCAATTTCAGTTGTCGGTCCAGTAGCCCGGCTCTGAAACTTGCACTCCGTATCCGGAGTCTACCCAACGCGGCTGAACGTACCTGCCTTTGTGGACTGGTTGTTGGGGTTGTATCATCGCCGCAGTCTGAGGCTGTTCAACCGTAATCACTCCACTATCTCCATCAAAGAATCCGTCCCCATCAAAAAATCCACGACGGTGAAAGCCACGCAAACGGGTTTGCTGCCCGAACGGATGCGAAACACGGAAACCGGTTTGCTGCCCACCTGGACGCGAAACGTGGAAGCCGCCTGAACTAGCATGGAAACCCCCTGAACCAACGCTGGTGTGACCAGCGCCAAATGCAAGGCAAGGTCGAGACAAAACAGCAAAAGAAACCAATGCAAATATCGACAAGAAACCCTTATTTTTGCCTCTATCGTAAATTGTCAATTTCGCTTACCTCCTCCGAGACGCCGGTCCGACGCCTGATACGGGTAGCAGTATTTAAGCTGAGCCTTCTTCATCGCCGACTCACAGATTTTCACGCAGAAGTTGTTGATGTCAACGGCCAGGCATTTCTCGCTTATGGTAGTTGTATGTCAGATTCGAAGCCGTCTTGGTGGGGAGATGAGGTGGCAAGAGCCATCGTGCCTCGACCGGTGACGGTCACGGTTTTTGAGGGGATTTCTAGGTGATGCATATCATGTCTTCCAGCAGAAGTGAGAATCAATTCACTTTCAGGGTAACGGCAACAGAAGACCGCCCTCGCATCGCCAAGTTGGTTAGGCGCCCTTGGTCTTGATCACTTTATCCGTTGCGGTCATCTCGCCTCGCTTCCTTCCTGCAGTTCTTCGCTGCTCTTGGGACCACGAGGACTTTATCATCACTGTCAGATCTTGTCTTAGCACTCACAGATAAGCGTTTCCTTGATTATCCGCGCAAGTGCCTTCGACCTATTAGTTCTTAAACGGCACTTCACCTACTTTGGACTGTTTTCAACGCGGCTTCAAATTTCGGCAGGTTAGTCGTCACGACATCAGTAATGTCATCGCCTTTGTGAGTACAGTACTTAACCCACCTATCGATAAATCCTTCTTGGGCGCTGTACCAGGGCTGGTTACCGTTCTTCTCCATCAGTACCTGCTCCCCGGTATATTCTCCGAATGCATTTTGCCCACTGTAAGTCATGCAGACCGTATTCCCGACCACCGCTACCTTCTCGACCGCGAACGCCCTCGGATTGCGGCTGTTCTGCTTGGTCATGATCGCTAGCACCACCGCCCTTTTCACCTCTTCGTCAGTGGATGGCTCTGGCACGTCCGACCGGTTGGCCACCACAACAAGAGCCCAAACGATAAAGAACCACGTCAACCCCCCCACCGTCAGGGCGATATAGAATGTTACGTTTTTCATATCGATGCCAAGCTAGTGCAAACTGCCATGCTCCATCAATGAGTGTCACGACACCAATGTCTGGTAACTCACTTTCGGTGGAATCTAGGAGGCCGTCATCACCCGGTCACAATCAGGGGGCGCGGACGCTCCAGACTCACAGTCGTTAAGCAGCCATGGCGACTTCTAAATCAACCACCGCATAGGCCGAGCACTGGCAGCCTTCGGATGGTCGCTAAACATCCAGCCCGGTCCACGCACAACCGCGCAGCAGCCGGGGTCGGTGCTCGCAAGGGCGGGTTACTTTCCTACAGTGCGCAATGGCTTCGTCCTGGGTACCGAGAAACTGGCAGTACGCGGCGTTTGTCACGAGCGCTGATCGTATCAAGACAGAGCATGGAAGTGAAACTAATTTATCTTTTTAGCGCGTTTCTAGATACGTTCTTCAGCGCACGATGGAATTAGAAAGCGAATACTTTTTTGCAAGCGAAACAATTATTGCAACAGTAACAGATCCCGGATCACCGAACCGGCAATGCGCGTGCAAGAACAAATCGCACGGCGCGGAGGGCTGCAATGCACCAGCGGCCCGCGGTAATAAATATAGGCTCCTTTTCGACTAAATACTTTAGATAGGTAAATACTTCAAAGTAGCCTTTCCGCTAAAGCCATCCCAGTTAAACGCATCCTGGTCACGCAAACGCTCCCAGTCTTAAAACCCTTCGATGAAAGTTGACCTCACTTGGCGAGAGCGGCCTCAGTTATCCGTGTTTCTGAGTGTTACTCGATAGACGTGGGGTGCTTGCACGTTTAAAAGCATTGAGAGTGGTCGTTCCTGCCTCAGTTAAACTATAGTTAAAGACTTATTATGCAGTAGACATTTTACTGACTTAGGATTCCATTCCGGATACAACAACCGGCGCGTTTTGTTGCTGATTCGGGGCTCAAGAGAGTTCGCGATTCGCTCTTCACCGCGAAACGAGGGTCAAGCTAAACGTCACCTCATTGATCGGAGAAGATTTCTAGGGTTAAAACCGATGAACAGAGGCAAGGAGGCGAAGGCTAGCCACGAACCTCGGCTTACAACTCGCAAGCTAGTCGGGCTGATTTACCTGTACGTTTAGCCCCGCAATAATGCCAGGAGGTGTCTAAGGACAACAGGGAGGTCAGTCGCGTATACTGTTCAGACGGTCCCAACTGTGCAGCCATGACCTTATGTGGGACCCGGCCCGTCTGAATGAAGTCAATATCTGATTGACCAAAACAAGACTACAGTTCCTTGCCGTTCAGGCGAAAAAAAAATGGCTGGACTTATCTTAACGACGATCCTCATCATTGCCTGGACAATTGCCCTTGTTTGGCTTCTGGCTCGGCTCGGACCCAATCGTCTCGAACGTAGAAAAATCATTGGCAGCGTCCTTGTTGTCCACTTGGTTTGGTGGGCAGCGCTACACGGGGTGCTCACTTTGGCGCTGAGGATCAAGGAAACTCGCGCCGGCCTTGTAGGCTTACACATACCGGATAACGATCCGAAATGGAAGAAAGCCGCCCAAGATTATTTCGACAAAAACGGCCCACTGTGCCCCAGCCGTTTGTTTAGTGTCCCCCTCGTTCCGCTTATGGTTGCTGTTTCCGAAGACAACTATTGGCCAAAGTACACTCGTGGCAACAGAATACTTTGCAAGCGGGTATACCACGAGATTAGTATTTACCTGCTGGTTTTCAAAATCCCGCTGCTGCTATTTAATTATGTAGAGGATTCTTGGCCCGCGGACGATCCAGGACCTTCGGAGGGGGTGCGGGCAAGTAAGAGAATCGCCTGTGCTACCGCACGGGTATACAGCTGTCACGAGAAAGATTGCGGACCGGCGGATGGCGCTCGGGTGCTATCGGCTGGCGGATCTGCTGCAGCGGCTCTTTGACAACTGAGCTGTCTGGCGGAAGATACTCCCCCGACTCGATTTACCACTCTCACTGCCGCGCCCGTATCGGCAATTTTGCCTTTGGTGTCGCGTTTGGACTGGCTGTAGGGTTAGCTACGGCATGCAACACTCAATGACAACCGCACCCACCAGCTCTGACACCGGTTGCTGTTGAGCCGGAGAAAAACGTCGAGTGTGAAAACTAAGCCAGTTTTCGTGGTTTCCAAATTCCTGGGACCATACAAGCGTGGCAATACCGGAGTAATGCATGCATTGCTTTAGTTCTATCGACGTCAAGCGTTGCGATCTAAAAGAGACCTTTTCCTAATCCAAAATAAAACCGACGCGACTCCCGAGGTTTCCGTGGATGGTTGGGGAGTCGAACATAGCCCTGGTCATTATCTTGACTTATGGAGTGCTATTCTCGGTTTCACGTTGTTTCCGGTAGGATATTTGCTTCACGCGCTAATTTAGAGTCAAACTGAAACACTACGTAACATATCATTCGCCACCGTCCCGTCTTGTCGGGCCGGGCCAAGAAAATCCGACATTCGAGTCTTGCGGGAATCAGATAACGAACAAGCGGGTGATGCGAAAAAGACTACTATTCACGCTGGAGCAGCAATCTTCTGTTGAACTGAAATTCTCCAGGGTTATTTCTTACCGGATTTCTTAGCCGCCCAGTAGGCTTTCAGTTTAGCGGATAACTTTGCTCTGGCCGCTAAACTCATTGTCTTCTTTTTGGCCTTCGAGGCTGGTGTTGGGGAACGAGTCGCAGATTTGGCACGTCGAAGCTTTGCCCATCTTGCCTTTTGAGCAGCCGCAATTCTCTTTTTCACTGACGCGCCCATAGTCCGCTTTTTCATTGACGCGGGTGCAGAGTTGGTCGAAGCCCCGAGAATACTGCGCAGCTCTTTGTTCAGACCATCGAGCTGCTCTTTAAGGGCGGCAGCTCGCTTTAGTTGACTGGGTGTAAGGTCGAGTGGATTCATAAGACGTAATTATCATTCTAAGTGCAAAACACAAGTAGCCAGTTAACGAATCTCAATGAATTTTACACCGAGAGTTCGTCATCTTTAGGGCCAAGCCATTTCACTGCCTTCTGATCCCCTGTCCATCTGAGATAAGACCATTCCGCCGTCTTTTTCCGTTGCGAAGAGATTCCCCCAGATCGGCCCAAACTTTTCTTTGTCCATCGTAAACGTCTGGCCATCTGTTGTTCGTATAAAACACCCTCGTCCAGGCACAGCGTCTCTCGGTTTACTGATTGACTCGACGGACCGACCGGGTAGTAGAAAAATTGTGCCTGTGCCACGAAACCCGTAGCCTCTGTATTCTCGTCGGGTTAAAAATACGCCCATGTTGATCGAATTACGTCTCGATAATTATGATCGCTTTTCAGATACATGCGATGCGTCCACTTGTCGGGAAAGCGCAATTCTGAAAAACGGCGGCATTATCCGACGACCGAAAGCCGCACGAACGAGTAGCGGAGATATCCTGCAATCCCGATGAGGCTCAAAAGCTGGTGGAACTCGCCAGAAAATTTTGTCCCGAAGCAGTGACTTTCATCGAAGCCGAATTGGCATCTGCCGCACGGTGACCAGCGTCGTTTTGCAAAAACTTGCATTCGTTTAATTACAGCTCCCGGCCTAAATGCCAGCTTCAACGTCTCGCTGGGACGGATTGAACTCGAAATGGCAGTTTTCACCAATGCACCCAGCGCAGCGATGAGCCGGTGCACACAGTAGGTAAACGCGAGCCTTGCCCCCGCAGTGCCAGCAGCTATCTCCAGGACACGATCGCCCTCCCGGACCTCCGCCATATTTGCTAGAAAATATCTAACGGCGAATCGTGTAATCGGCCACCGCCTAATAGCTGACTGCCCTTCTACAAAGTCGCCCTACGACCTCGCGCTTGTAAGGCGCATGGACATTCAGACAAGCCCGTGACATTTCTAGCGGAACGCTAGCCATAACGGCGCCCTTGGGCCTGTAGAGCGAACACGGCGTCGTAGCTTCGAAGCCGTTCGCAAGGGCTTCTTCAAAGACAAGGCCACCGCAATGACACTGAGCTCGTCTGATGCCCATAGGTTGCGACATCTAGCAGATCTAGCTATTGAGCCGCATTAAACGGCGGAAAATGCTGGTCGGCCTATCTCTGACACCGGTCGGCCAATCAAATTCAAACCGGTTTGCAATATCCTCCACTTGCCTCAACTCGTCAAGATTATTTGGATCGACGTAACGCTGCCAAACTACGGCGACCTGTCTCACTAACGATTCGCGGCCTATGTCGGTCCCAGAGCACTGCAAAAAGACTGCAGGATTGCTAAGTCGAGCTAGACATGTCTACTGCCTCGAAGTATGGATGGTTCAAAATTAACTGCCGAATGACAGGCCAAAACTTTTTCATCCGTTGAATAAGGAGAACTCTATGGAAGCAAAAAGGGTTGGCCATTTGCTTTCGATTGCAACGGCGTGGAGTATTGCCTTGGCGATCTGGAATCCTTTTTCGCACGGGGGCAACGTTCTACGAGGTCAGTCGCTCACGCCGGCAAAATTTCAAGTAGACCCGTTTTGGCCCAAGCCCCTGCCGGACGATTGGGTAACTGGAAATGTAGGCGGCACCTGCGTCGATTCCAATGACCATGTGTTCATTGTGAGCCGAACCGCCGATCCGACCAATCTAACCAACCAGGAAAAAGAAATGGCCAAACCCGCGCCGCCGGTGATTGAGTTTGATCCGGAGGGCAATGTTGTCAATTCCTGGGGTGATCCGAAGGTAGTTCCCGGCGGCATTCACGACTGCTACTTCGATTACGAAGGTAATATATGGATAGGCGGGAACGCGGACGCCATCGCCCAGAAGTATTCGCATGACCGGAAACTCTTGTTGCAGATCGGCACTAAAGGGAAATTCGACACGTCAGATGGCACGATAAAGGGCAATGCTTTGAATTCAAGTCACACGTTGCTTAACAGGCCTGCGAGCTTCGCGGTTGATCCGGCAAGCGGCGAAGTATACATCGCTGACGGCTACGGCAACCGCCGCATTGTAGTTTTCGATCGCAATGGT
>DATGYM010000017.1:0-26595 GCA_035297925.1 Pyrinomonadaceae bacterium
GACGATCGCGCTCGCATGCCCGAGACACTGCGCCAGGCAGCGGCGGCGGGGATTCGCGTGGTCCGGGTCTGGGCTTCAGGCGAAGGCGGGCCGGGCGATGTAGGTCCGGTTGCGGACCTTGCCGATTGGCCACGCACACACCCGCTGCGCTGGGCGCCGGGCAACTGGAATGAAGAAGCGTTTGTCCATCTCGACCATGTACTTGCGGAAGCCGCACGAAATAAATTGCTGGTCCAGCTTTGCCTGGCAAACTGGTGGCGCGACACGGGCGGCGTAACACAGTATTTGCGCTGGGCCGGGATCAAGGATGCCGCCGACGAAAGGTTTCGCTTCGGCATCAACCCCGAACGGGCAATGCTCTTTTATACGAATGAGGAAACGCGTCGCCTCTATCGCGAACATCTTGAGAAGCTGGCCACCCGCCGCAACACCGTCACAGGCATTCTCTATCGCGACGATCCAAATATTTTTGGCTGGGAGTTGATGAACGAGGCGCAGTCCGTAACCAACCGCTGGGCTGAACGCCGGTCGTGGATTGCCGAGATGAGCACCTTTCTAAAGTCGCTTGACCCCAACCACATAATCGCGCCCGGTGACTGGGGCTATCGGACGGCTGCCGAAAGGCGCGAGTGGTTGCGCGATCATCAGTTGGCTAACATTGACTATTGCGACGTGCATAACTATCCACGTGACGATACTGACAGTTTTGTCGATTCGCCTGCGGCGCTGCGGGAATTCATCGAGAATCGAGCGGCGGCTGCTTTTTCGGTCAATAAGCCGCTTGTGTTCGGTGAATTTGGAATGGGCTCGGAAGGTTACAACGGTCATTCACAGAATGATTGGTATCAAGCTTTCTTTGAAAGCAACGTCAGGGCGGGCGCCGCAGGTGCGATGTTCTGGATTCTGACACCCGATCCGGGCCGCGGTTACGGGGTGACTTACACCACTGGGCGCGACGGCGGTGTGCTGAGAGAGGTTAACCGCGCGGCGAATATGTTTGCCTCACTCGCCGCGGCCGATCCTCCACCGCGATTGAGCGACGGCTCAAGACATATAGTGCCGCGCCAGTTTATTTGGTCGCGGCCGATAAACGATGCGGTGACGCTGCCACAGATGATTGTCCGCGAAGACAGATCCATTCTCTACCGATTTAAGCCGCAAATGGCGGCCAGCGAGCGCTTCGAAAAGGTGGGTGGCGGACCGGGCTATATCTGGGGCTTCGGGGTTGGACATCTCGAATACATAGTCCCGGAGCGGGCCGATCGCCGCCAGGTCGGGAAGCTCATCGTGAGGGCTCACATTCAACCTGTGTTGCCAATCGACGCGTACCCCGAGAACATCAAGACGCGCGTCACGCTTTTTGTGAATGGAACTGACTGCGGTTCCCGTTTGATTCCCGTTGAACCCAAAGCGCAGCCTTTGATTCAGGAGTGGCGCGTCGACTCATGGTTGGTGCGACTCAGGGCCATGCGTGGGCAAAGCATCAGCATTCGCTTCACCGTGACACCCGAAGCCGACTGGCCCTATGGTGTGAACATCTCGAACTGGCCGGAAGGCTATGAGTCGCACGATGCGAAGCCAATTGAGGTTGAGGTGAGGCATTAGTGGGAATCGTTCGCGGAGCAGCCCACACGCACTGAACTCATTAACTTTTGGTCTCTTGTATCTGCAGAATCTGTGTAATCTGCGGATCAATCCTGGTTTTTCAAGTGGCGATCGAGAAAGTCTACGCTCGCATGATAAGCCCGCAGCCAATCCTCATGCCGCAAAAAATCGTGTATCTCGTCCGGGAAAATTAGCTGCTCAAATTCCACACCCTGATTTCGCAGGGCCTCGACTAAATGAACGGTTTCGCTGAAGGGCACGTTGCGATCATCGTCGCCGTGAATTAACAACACCGGCGAACGCCAGGTCTTTATTGAAGCGAGCGGTGACGATTCGAATGCCAGCCGGGCGGCGTCGGGTTTTGCCTGCGGATCATAGGCGGGCACGAAGTTGCGTATGACCAGATTCCAATCGTGAACGCCGTGCATGTCAACGCCCGCGGTGAACAAGTCCGATGCGCGCGACAGTCCCATCGCTGTCAGGTAGCCGCCATAGGATCCACCCCATAGTCCGATTCGGTGCGGATCCACGTCCGAGCGGTTGCGCATGTAAACACCGGCGCCCATCACGTCGTTGAATTCGCTGCCGCCCGTGGCGCCATAATTCAGCGCTTCGCGAAATTCCATTCCGTAACCGATCCCACTCCGATAGTTCACCGCAAGAACAATGTAACCGTGATTGGCCAGATACTGGTTCATTGCATACGCGTTGCGGTAGTAGTACATGTAATGCCAGCCCAAAAGCATCTGACGCCGCGAGCCGCCGTGAAAAAACAACATGACGGGATACCGCTTACGGCTATCGCGATTTGCCGGCAGAAATAACTGCGCGTGAATCTTCATTCCGTCAGCGCTGTCAAAGATTACTTGTTGCGGTTCAACCAGCGAGCTTTCGGGGAACTCTGCCGGGATTGATTCGGGAGCGAGATCGCGCGTACGCGTGCCTATCTGGATTGCGGCCCGTCCTGGACGACGCTCATCAGAATGGAAGAAGGCGACAGCTTTTCCGTCGCTGGTGGCCACCGGCGACCATTCGATATCGTGACCGCTCAGGATCGCTGCGGTAACCGCGGCCGGGCTTTTACCCCCGGCAGCAGGAACGCGCCAGATATACCGTCGATCAATGTCCGCTTGATTTGAGGAATAGATTATCTCGCGGCCATCAGGACTGGCCGTTACGTGCTCGACTTCAAACTCGCCCGGTGTCAGCAACAGCGGCTTTGTTGTTCCGTCAGCAGAAAAAGCAATTGAGTAAAGGTGTGTCCAGCCGTCTTTCTCCCAGGGAAAAACGATCCGGTCGTCAGCCGACCAGACAATTTGATCTTCGGCCACTATGTTTCTGAAAACGCTGCCCGCATTCCTGTCGGCTTTCCAGACTTCGCGTCCGATGCCAGTCGTGGCGTCGGCGACCCGGATCGACCAGGGCTCTCCGGTGCGTTTTGGCGCAAACACCATCGCCTCGCGCGATGCCGGAACGCGAATGAATGCCACGCGCTTACTGTCCCGTGACCAGACCGGCTCGCTATCGCGATCTACACTGGCGTCGAGATAGCGCACCCGCTTCAAACCCAATTCATAGATAACCACAAAGCTGTGATCGCCACGGCTGCTGACGAATGCCAGCTTCGAACCGTCAGGCGACCAACGAAGCGAGTTGCTGCGCCCCTTCGCCTGGACCAGCGCAGCCGGCTTTTCACTGCCGTCAACTTTTACCGACCAGATGGCTCTATTCGAAAGGTAAACGATGCGATCGCTTTTTGAAGACACGGCGGCTGAATGTCCTTCTGCCAACTGCCGCGGCGGCTTTCCATCGAGCGTCACAATCCATAACAGTTGCTTGGGTTCCTCAGTCGCGCTGCGAGGGTTAGGGCTTTCGCCAAAGTTATCAAGGTCGCCGCCGCGCGTGTAAATGATGGCCCTGGCATCTGCGGTCCAGACGAGTTCACCAAGTTCTTCGCCGTCGTCTTCAGTGTAGTTAGTGACCTGCCGGCCTTTGTATTCCGGCGGGCCGGCCACCCAGACGTTTCGAGTGCCTTTCGTCGTCTGGACCCAGGCGACACTACCGCCGACGGGCGCTGCTGCCAGACCGGAAGGGAACGGTGCGCTCATCACTTCCTCAAGCGTGAATTGTTTTCCAGGGCCCTGCGCTCTCACCAGTGTCGTTGTGAATGAAATACAGATGCATACGGCGATTAGAAGTTTTTTCAAGCGGGAACCTCCTGCTGATCTGAAGAAAGTTGCGACGAAAGGCGGAAGATTATAAAGCCGGCGCTGACGATGCCGAGACGAAAACTTATTGGGCGCGTGACGGTTGCGAACCCGGTAGTAACGGATGCGTGCTGCTGGCGAGCGGCGGCAAGTGGCGCGCCGCGTCGTTGACTGCTTCCAGCGACTTCCTGTCCAGGACGTAGATGGACGCTGAAGGCACATTGCCCATTGAGATGCGAAAGGCCGGCGTGCTCGACTGTTCCAGCGTGGTAATGATCGCCTCGTTACTGAAGTAGCGCCGGCCGCGCGCGATGATCACAAAGTCTCCTTCGCCGAGCTGGCGCAGGGCCGCGGGATCGGAAAGGAGTACGCAAGTCAGATCCTGACGGCCAACCCGCTGCGCGTAGTATGCGGCCAGCATCGGACTCTCGCTGGACACTTGCGCCGAAGGCCGGGCGCGTCTTGCGATCTCGAAGACGGCGTCGCGCATGCTGCCGTCATAAAACTCGTCGTGGGGAAAGTAGTAGCCGGCTTTGGCCAGGCCTCCGCCAAGCGCATTGGTGTAGAGACGGAAGTGTGGACTGGAAAGCGCCGCCGCCCTCATCGAACCGCCGACAACAAGAATCACCAGCGCGGCATGAAGAAAAATTTTCGGCCACTCGGCTGATAACAGCGGGGCGAGTTTTTGATTCAACCAACTGGCGACGAATTGCAAACCGATGGCCGCGGTAATCAGCACTGCAGGCAGGGCGACCGTGAAATACCGTGTGAATTTCCCGCCGGCAAAACTGAACGTCATCATCCAAAGAAAGAGCCAGAGCACAATAAAGTGGCGACCGTCGCCTACTTTGCGACGAAAGAGCAGGGGAAGTCCGACGATGAAGGCGACCACTGTCAAGACCGGCAGTTTGACAGCCACCAGCACGTGGTAGAAATACCAGGGTATACCCTTCAGCCAATCGGTCATGCGATGACTGTAGAGTTTGCCCATGAATTCATAACCATCGTGACCGATTAATTTTTGTCCTGCGAAGAGTCCCATTTGTTTCCAGGTCGCGGGAAACAGGATAGTTGGATTGAGCGCTACAAAAACAGCAAGCATGATCGCCAGACAAACGAGCAGGCGCTTTTTGCCGAGCCGCCATCGCGTTTGCGGAATCTGCTGGAAGATCCAATAGTAAGCGAAACTGATGGCGATCAGCTGCGGAACGTATTTAGAGGCCATCATCGCGCCAAAGATGGCGGCCGTTGCCCAATAGTATTTTTCGGGGCGCGCATGCGGATCGCTTTCCGCGACGCGTTGTCCGCGCAACCAGAAAACGTTGGCCAGCAAAAAGAAAAAAAGCAGGAAGGTATCTTCTTTCGCAATTCTGTTGAGTCCGATAGCTGTGGGATCAAAAGCCCAAAGCGCGGCCGCGATTAATCCCACCTCGGCACCAAACAATTCAGCAGCGACCAGATAAATGAGGATTGACGTGAGGGCGCCAAAGACGGCGCCGGGCAAACGCAGTGCGGCTTCCGGAGATGCTTCCCTGTGGTTTCCCAGCCAGGAAATGTGATTCCACTTATCTGCTAGTACGAGGCTGGCGGTTTGCAGCGCCTTCATGAGCAGGGGATGCTCGCCGTTGGCCGAAGTCAAGCCATGCTCGCGATAGTCTGCAACGGCCTGCAGCTTGTTCAACTCATCCTCACTTAAACCATCAGCGCTCAGATTGGCAACGCGAAAACCGAAGCCTACCAGCACAAATACCGCGAGCACGGCCACCAGCAAAGTTCTATTTGCGGAAACGAGGCCTCGTTCCGCAAAAAACTCTGGTCTTAATCTTGCCGTGATTATGGCATCAGCGCTGGCTGCCAATGGTTTTGTCCTTTAGTTGGGCGTTATTCTGCTCTGACCCGGAGCCAAGGTGTCCGGCAAAAGGCGCAAGCGTAACGCGAATCAAACATGTGCGCAACCAGTGGTCGAAAAACTGATCTAAGGGCAGTGTCCTGATTCCGGTTTTCTCTGCCCAGTCTCAGCGACCTTTACGCCTCGGCGCTGAATTCCCGGCTAAAATGCGCTTACCGCAGAGCCGCAGAAAGCGCTGAGAACGCCCCGGAGATTTCAAATCCCAACCCAAGACCTGGAGCTTTCAGGAAGTTTCTCAGAGGCTTGCAATTCGGTCGGAAATCAGCGAATATTCGCGACGTTTTGTGATCCGTGGATTCACGGCGGCTGGGCTCCTTACCCGGGCGCTAAACCATTCGACGATTAGCAGGTCGTCGGCAAGTATTCTTCTAAAAGTGGATTACAATTGTCCACCGCGCATTTCCTGCGCGCTCGCTTAATCCGGAGAGGAAGCAATATGGCAGCAGAAATTCAGGAGAACGTTCAGGCGGGGACTTCAGCACAACCCTTTCGCATCGATCAGAAACTTCATCAGATACTTTACAAGGCAGAAGCGGCGCCCAGGCTTGAGCCGATGCCCGAAGAAGTATTGCCGGAGCCCGTCTATCCGCAAAAGCCGAACCCGGTTCCGATGACGCGTAAGGAATATCAGAAGTTTAATGCCATCCGCACCTGGAAGACCTGGGGCTCTCCTTACTTCAAATCACGATGGCACCGAGGCGAATTGCGGCCCATCATTCCGTATCTGTTCACCGAATGGAAGTGCAATCTCGATTGTCACTATTGCTGGTCCTACAACAACGCCGTCAAGGGGATGACTGAAGATGTGGCCAAGCGCTCCATCGATTGGCTGCATTCAATCGGCTCACGCGTGTTGGCGCTGATGGGCGGCGAGCCTTTGCTGCGACCGAAATTTATCCACAAGATAGTTGACTACAGCGCGAAGAGGGACATTTTCGTTTACTTGCCAACCAACGGCCGCCTGATGAAGCCCGACGTTATTGATCGACTCGGTGATGCCGGCATTGCCACGTTTAATCTCGCGGTTGATTCAGTGAAAGAGCGCAAGTCGCTGCCGAAAGCGCTGGATCCCATTCGTCCCTATTTCGATTATCTCGTTAAGCGCCAGCATCACTACGGCTACTCAGTCATGTTCAATATCAACATCTGTCATAACAATATGGACGATGTTAAGGAGCTGACTGAAATTGCTCATGACAACGGCATCGCGACCGACTATCACGTCAACGAAACGCCGATGATGGAGCAGACCCACTTCAAACATCTCAACGAGAATCAGACTTATCTGACTCCTGACGATTGGCCCAAGGTTGATGCGTTGCTCGATTACCTGCAGGACCTGCGCGTGAATCACGGCTACAAGATGGCGAATCCCACGCAGCATATGGAAGACATGAAGCTCTTGATGCGTGGCCAGGTGCCGCCCTGGCAATGCCGCGCCGGGCAGAATTCGCTGATTATCCGCACTGACGGATCGCTTGCCCCCTGTTTCCCGATGTATTCAGCAACCCACGACTGGGGAACTGTAGGGAACCATAAATTTGATGTGAAGCAGTTGGACGAGATGAAGGTTGAATGCACGAAGCATTGTCTTTCGACCTGTAACTACATTCTCGGTTATTGCTACGACAACATGCGCGTGATCAGTTGGGGACTTAAACAGGCATTGCACGGGTTCAAGGGAGCCAGCAACGGCTTCTAAGAGCATCGGATCAAATACGCCAGCGGATACCGGAGTCATTTCTCAGAATGGCTCCGGTTTTAAGTTGCTTGCCTGAAGACTACGGAGAGCCGTCTCTGACGGTCGGGCTACCACCCCGGGCACGCACGGTCTGCTACGGCCCGCCATCAGACAATTCGACCGCCTCTCATCGTCAGTATTCCTACCACCACATTGACACCGACGCCGATGGCTATTCCAATCCAGAATCTTTTCGCGCTGACGCCCTTGCGAAACCGAACTAGTGTGAAGACACCCAACGGCATCCATATGAAAATGGATGACCACAGTCCCGGGCCGTAACGCATAATACTGAGCGCCGTGACCGTGTGGGTTATGCCGTTAACCAGCACGATGGTTCCCAGGATGATGAGCATCATATGCGGGAAGTTCAGGCGCTGCGCGAGTACCACGCCAGTCGTAACGAGCACCACGCCGACACCCTGAGCGATTAAAAAGCGGGTCGTCGACATGTGCACTCCACGGAGCCGAAGTATGTAGGCCGGATATCCTTCGCCGCCCCAGTACTCCTCGGCGACGTGAATGAGATAAGTGACGGGGAATACCCAAAGCCAAAAGTTGATTGCAGCCGCTGAGGGCGAGGTTGTATGTGCCATTCCAACTTGCCGACGATAAAGTAATTGATCTCGATGAAGCGCGACTGTTATACCAGACGTGTCAACAACAAGGACCACGATTTCAAAGAGGTAGTGATTCGATCCCTGTGCTCTTAACTCCGGGTGTTCTGTCTACTTGATGATGGATTTGAGCGCACGACTCAAAGTTGAAGAGCAGCAGGCGCCGGCATTAGCGCAGCGCCTCGGTCTGTTTGACGCCACCATGATTGTCATGGGCGGCATTATCGGATCAGGCATCTTCATTAATCCCTACGTGGTCGCTCGCCAGGTTACGACTCCCTTCCTGATTCTAGCTGTTTGGGCCCTGGGTGGACTTATCGCCCTTGCGGCGGCATTCATTTGGGCCGAGCTTGCCGCTTTGCGACCCGAAGTAGGCGGCCAGTATGCCTATCTCCGCGAGGCGTATCATCCGCTGGTAGCTTTTCTGTATGGTTGGGCGTTGTTGCTGGTGATCCAAACCGGAGGCATGGCTGCCGTGGCGGTCACCTTTGCGCGTTACTTCCTCGAGCTAGGTAATTTTCCTTTCTCCGATTGGATGGTTGCGGTTGCAGCCCTCGGCGGCTTGACGGTAATCAATTGTGTGGGCGTACGCGCGGGCAGCACAGTACAAAGCATTCTCATGGTTCTGAAAATCATCGCCATCGTTGCGTTAATAATTTGTGGCTTGTTTGTCAGCAGACCTCAGACTGCACTACCTGCGAGTGCCGGCAGTCCCGCGGGTGTTGGCGTTGTCCCCTCGCTCGGTTTCCTGACCACCATTGGAGCAGCGATGGTGCCGGTCTTATTTGCGTATGGTGGCTGGCAGACGGCAACATTTGTCGCCGGAGAGATACGCGAGCCGCGAAAAAATTTAGCGCGGGCGCTCGTCATCGGCGTGGCGGGCGTGGTGATACTTTACCTGGGAGTAAATTTTGTCTCAGTGCGCGTGCTGGGAGTTTCAGGTCTTGCCAACACCAAAACCCCGGCCTCGGATGTTATGCGACTGGCGCTCGGCTCATTCGGCGCGCGCGCCATTGCCGCGGGAATTGCGATCTCAACCCTGGGCTTTCTGAGCCAGGGAATGTTGACCGCGCCGCGCGTCTACTTTGCCATGGCTGAAGATGGTTTGTTTTTCAAGGCCGTAGGCAAGCTTCATCCGCGGACACACGTGCCCATTCTGGCGATTGTGTTGCAGGGGCTGCTGGCGATCGTGATTGCACTCTCCGGGCGCTATGAGCAGATTCTCAATTACGTAGTCTCGGTGGATTTTATTTTTTTTGGCGCCACCGCCTTGTGCATCTTTGAATTTCGCCGTCGCCGCAAGCATTCCCACGTCGCCCCCGAAAATAAGAGACGAACTGCAACCGTGCCGGGCCATCCGGTGACTACGGCGCTCTTCATCGCTGCCTGTTGGCTGGTAGTGATCAATACGGTCTATCGTTACCCGGAGAATACTGTGATCGGAATTGCTATCCTGTTGGCAGGAATTCCCGCCTTCTTTTTCTGGCGTTGGAGGAATGCGAAATGAGCGCGACGAAAGACGAGCAACGCAGAGCAACCGGGTCGGACTACATGCATTGGGCGAAGACGCGGTCGCGTGCAACGTACAACCTGGCCACCAGTGGGCTCGCCAACCTGAAGTTGCAGGATTTGCAAGTTTCGCTTGCCGATCTGGAAATCACCGGGGAAAGCGGTTACGGTTATCAGCCCTTGATCGATTTATTGGCTGAGAGGTTTCGAGTGGAAACCCATTCAATCGTGAGCGCCGCCGGAACTTCTTTTGCCAACCATCTGGCGATGGCAGCGCTTATCAATCCAGGCGACGAAATACTCATCGAAAGTCCGGCTTACGATCCACTGCTGGCGGTTGGGAGTTATCTTGGCGCCGCGGTTAAACGGTTTCAGCGCACCTTCGAAAACGGTTTTGCCATCTCGCCCGCGGAGATTGAGCGCAACCTGAGCCCGCGCACGCGCCTGATTGTTATCACCAACTTTCATAATCCCAGTGGGGTGTTGACAGACAATCAAACTTTAAAAGAGGTGGGTGAGCTGGCCCGGCGCATAAACGCGCGAGTGCTGGTGGACGAAGTTTATCTTGAGATGCTTTTTGCTGAACCGGTGCAGACCGCATTTCACCT
This sequence comes from Pyrinomonadaceae bacterium, assembly GCA_035297925.1. Taxonomy (GTDB): domain Bacteria; phylum Acidobacteriota; class Blastocatellia; order Pyrinomonadales; family Pyrinomonadaceae; genus PSRF01. The sequence goes on from DATGYM010000017.1 coordinate 10,197, forward strand.
TGGCGATCAATTCGTTGTAACCGGCAGTCTGACGAAAGCCTACGGCCTAAGTGGATTGCGTTGTGGCTGGATAATCGCGGCACCGGAGCTGGCCAGACGGATGTGGTTGCTCAACGATCTTTTTGCCGCCAATGCGGTACATGCCGGCGAGCGGCTGAGTGTAGTCGCGCTCAAGCAACTGGATTCAATTGCTACTCACGCTCGCATGCGCCTCGACCGGCACCGGCAAATGCTGCACCGGTTTCTCGATGACAGAAACGACCTGGAAGCGGTGAGACCCGAATTTGGCTCTATCATGTTTCCGCGTCTGAAGAACCATGACTCTGAAGAGCTCTGCAACGTTCTGAGAGAGAAATATGAAACGTCAGTTGTGCCTGGCAGGTTCTTTCAGCTACCCGCCCATTTTCGCATCGGCATAGGGGGAGATTCTGAAGCTTTCAGTGAGGGACTTGATCGACTAGGCCAGGCGCTTGATGAGCTGCGCGCTTAACTGTAAGGCAAACTGTTAGTTTGCATGTTGGTTGCAAACGGCGAACTAAAGGGCAAGGCACGATTCGCAAACTAACAGTTTGTTTTACGAGGCCGGCTTTTTCGCTGCCGCGAGCCTCAGCCAAAAGTACAGACCATCGGCAGCCTCTATGCCCGTGGCTTCCGGCGTGATTCTGATTGGCGTGCCGTTTGGCCAGTTACTCTTACGCATCCTGCCGCCGCCAATCGCCTGAAAGTAAACCTTACCCTTCGTCTGTTTTTTCCCCGTGTGCGGCGCCAAAACGAAATATTCTATTTGCAAATCCTGGGAGTTAAGGATGATAGTTCCGTTCTGGAAGCTATCAATGTCAAACTTCAACAGGATCACAAATGCCTCACTCTCCGCCCTGGCGCGTTCAACAGCCTGGTCCTCTTTAGTCTCGCCGACCGAGGTGGCTTCAATATTGTCGTACCGGTTCAGTTGCTTGATGAAGCTGGCAAATATTTGGTCTTCCGTATGGAAATGTTTTGAAGTTCCTTGTCTCCCGACCAGGAGCTTAACGCGGGAGGAAAGCGCGCCCGGCGCGAGCGGCTTGCGAGCTTCCTCAGCAACGTCGATCTGGGAAGAGGTTGGGGCAGGAGAGCTTGCAGGCGGTGATGGCCTTTCTGCGCGCCGACCCGATTGCGCTTTTATCTCTCCTGCCTCGAGTGACAAGCTCAGCGAGAGCAACACAAACGCAAACCCCAATTGGCTGCGACTTCGGCGTCTCCATTGAGAGAATGAGCGCATAGGTTTGCCGGATAGTTTCTTAATTTCGATTTTCTTTGCGCGTTCCTGGCGACCTTGCGCCTTGGCGGTAAATTGTTAAGCAGACTACTCTCACCGCAGAGACACCGAGCACGCTGAGATTGCGCAGAGAATTTTATTTATTACGCTGTGGCCGGACTTTAGAAGCCCGGCAGGCGGCAGAAGGTTGCGCGCTGCCGACAGTTTTTGTGGGAAGCTCCGAATAAACTTCACCGCGCGCCCTGGTCATTGGCGACCTCTTCGACAAGCTTAATCAACTCTTCCGTACGCGCGAGCGCAAAAGCCTTCTTCCATAGACCAGTTGCTTCATTGCCGATAATCATTATCGATCGGTGGTCGTTCTTGTCGGCTACGTACTGCCCCAGTTTGTTAAGGGCCTGATCTACGTTTTCTTTCTTGCCGGTTATGAAATACCAGCCCGAACGCGCATGAAATTTTGCTGCATACGCTTTGAGCCGCGGAGGAGTGTCTGTCAACGGATCCACTGAAATTGAGATCAAATAGACCTGTTTCCCCAGCCGATCGGCCAGCGCTTCCTGAATCTTTTCCATGTTCCGATTCATCGGCGGACAAACACTGGTGCACGTCGTAAAGAAGGGAACGATTACAACCGTATGACCTTTCAAGAGATCGGAATAGAAACGCATTGGTCTGCTGTCCTGATTAAGCAACTCAACATCGCCGAAATATTTTTGCGCTGCCGATTGCTCACCCTGCGCCACCGCGTCATCCGCCTTTGTTGCCGAGGCAGATTTCGTCTGAATTTGGACAGTCAAGACGCAAAGCATCGAAATGACTAAAGCGCAAACAACTTTGGCGGTGTTCATCGTTTTATTTTTCTCCGAGTTTATATAGCTTGACGGCGTTGTCGCGGAGCGCCATTTTAGCCAGATCGATCGCCTGCGCGCGCGAGATCTCCCGATCATTCATCATTCCCGTCAGCGCAAGCGCAAGTGCCTGGCGCGCGCTCGTGTTTGACAACCATGCAACTTCGGGCCAATCGACTTCCGGCCCAAACGAAAACGCGTCTGTGCCGAAAAGAATTTTGTCCGGGAATGCTTCTATCCAGTTGCGCAATACTTCACTCAGCTCGCGTGGGTAGATCAGAAACGTTTGCCCGGAAAAATCGGCATAGACATTTGGCTTGCTCAACAGCGAGGCAGTCTCTTTGGTAAACGGATAACCGCCGTGAATGATTACGAAGTTGGTTTTCCTCAGCCCAGGATCGTTGAAGACCGATTCCAGTAGCATTGGATTGCTACCGCTCTGCCTGTAGAAAGCGCCGGCGCCGCCGATGGCGTGAATGTGCACGGCGAGATTCAGGCGGCCGGCCTCGCGAGCGATGTAACGAAAAATAAAATCCTGGAGTGTCTTGTACTCCGCCGCCGGAGGCTCGCCGCCGCGAATGTAGCGTGAATAAACGCGGCGCGCCAGATTGCCGTCGGCCTCATCAAAGTCGAGCTTTCGCAGATAAGCGGCTTCAAACTTTATTGCCACCGCGCCTGACCGCTTTTGCGATTCCAATGTCGACGTCACAACCTTTGCCAGATAGCTATCGAGCGTCGCCGGTGGTGCCTTAAATCCTGCGTCTGCCAGGTAGCGCCGCAGCAGCTTCTCTTCGTTGGGATAAAAACCACGATACTCCGGACTGATCCTTTTGGCCGCTTCGTTATTCAAAGGAAAAATCAGTGCGTCAACGAACGAAACCCAACGAAAGCGCGCAGCGTCGAGCCCGCGCCCCATGGCGACGCGATTCGCAAACATCGTCTCGATATTTAGTTGATTAAGAACCCAGACAGGAAATCTTTCGCCCTGTTCGCGCGCAACCCGCTGTTTGGTTTCGAGCAACTCGCGGACGTGCGCCGTGCTCATGTCGCCATGTTTGTAGCCGTAAAGATCGCGCCACGCTCCGACAAACTCCAGGTTGGCGGGATTAAGTCGCACGGGAAGTGGAAAGGGATCGATCGCATCAAGTGGCAGCGCATCAAACTCGTCATCAGGTTTTTCGCCGGGAGTCACGTAGCGCAACGGATGGGCATGATTGTCGATGGCCTTTATCGTGGCGATCGACGCTTCCAGTTGCGCATCGGCGGTGGTTTGCGCCAACGCCGTTGTCGCAGCCAGTATCACGAGTAGCAACAGCGGCAGGGGAAAAGTTTTCATGATGGTAATTCGCCTACCAAAGGTGATTGCGTCGCAAATCGGCGTAGGTGCCGCCAAAGTAACTGGAGTTCCAATAAGCTTTCTTCGCTATCTCTTCAGCTACCGCGCGCGCCTCAGCGGCTGAATTCGCAACCACAATTACGCGTGTGCCTTTGTCGCGATAAGGAAGGCGTCCGTCTTCATTGGCTTTTTCTGCTTCGCCCGGCCGAATATTCGCGGCTCCGGGAATGGTGTCGGCGGCAAACTCCTGCGCGCTCCTTGCGTCCACAAAGACCGCCGTTTTGTCTTTGGCAATTACATAGCGAAATCCAGCGAGATCGGTTTGCACAGTGTTTCCCAACGCTCGCCATACCGGTAAACCAAGTTGGTAGCGTCTGACGCTTGCGTAACCGAACTTGACCAGTTGTTCAGACAGTCGCTTGCTTTTACCGCAGTAGGGACCGTTGCAGTAGAGCACCAAGCGCGCCGCTTTATCCGGAAAGAGTTGTACCACGCGCTCCAGTTCCTTTTCGTAGACATTGATGCTGCCCGGAATGTGAGCGATTGCATATTCCTGCGCGGAACGCACATCGAGGACTGGCTCGCTTTTCGTCAGTAAGACCTTTTTCAGCTCTTCGGTCGAGATTTCCGGAGTGAGCTGGCCAGGTTCTTCAAGCGTCGTTTGATTTATTGAGGGTCTGGTTTGTGCCGCCGCAGGCGTGGCCATTACACCCGCAGCCAGCAGCATCGCCAGTAAGAATTCAATCGGGAAGGGCCTCATATTAGGAGCCTCCGCCGCAGGAAACTAACTCGTGAGAAGGCGCACTGCATCGCGCGCATAGTAAGTCAGAATTATGTCGGCGCCGGCGCGTTTGATGCTGGTGAGCGTCTCCATCATCACGCGCTCTTCATCTATCCACCCATTTTGCGCCGCTGCTTTTATCATCGCGTACTCGCCCGACACGTGATAGGCAGCGAGCGGCAGATCAAATTGCTCGCGCAGCGTGCTCAATATGTCCAGGTAACAAGTCGCCGGCTTAACCATCAGTATGTCGGCGCCCTCGCTGTAATCAAGGTCGGCTTCGCGCATGGCTTCGCGCAAGTTTGCGGCGTCCATCTGATAGGCGCGACGATCGCCAAATGCTGGAGCGCTATCCGCGGCCTCGCGGAACGGCCCATAAAAACCCGATGCATATTTGACCGCGTAAGCCATGACCGCAACCTGGTCGAAGCCTGCTTCGTCAAGCGCATCGCGAATCGCGCCGACCTGACCATCCATCATTGCCGATGGTGCTACCACGTCTGCGCCGGCTTTTGCCTGGCTCACGGCAGTGCGCGCCAACAGCTCGAGTGAAGGATCGTTGAGCACTTCGCCATCGCGTACAACGCCGCAATGTCCGTGCGACGTATACTCGCAAAGACACGTGTCAGTCATGATTACGAGTTCGGGCGCCGCCTTACGTACGGCGCGCACCGCTTGCTGCACGATGCCGTTCTCATGATAAGCCCCCGATCCTGCTTCATCTTTGGCTTCGGGCAATCCAAAAAGGATTACAGCCTTGACACCTAGCCGAGCGGCTGCTGCAGCTTCGCCCGCGATTTCATCGACTGAAAGGTTGTGCACGCCCGGCATCGAGGGAATCTCGCGTCTGACTTTTTCACCGGCACAGGCAAACAGCGGTAACACGAAGTCTTCAGGAGCCAAACGCGTTTCGCGCACCAGCGCGCGCAGGGCTTCAGTTCTTCTCAGGCGACGGGGGCGATGAAGGAGATCTGGCATGAACGTCCTTTGCGAAAACATAATCGGAGCTTCGGAAAAAAGGAATAATACTCGTCCATGAATTGAGCGGCAAATGATTGTCGGCTGCTACTGATGTCTCCTAAGCCAACCACGCTAGTGCGAATCTGAGGTTTCTGCTTCAGGAAGGTGCTAACCGGATCTTGCTAATGGTTTTTAAATTCATGTCATTACCCGAAAGATCGGGAACTCACGCAGGTAGGGCATGCTGGTTGCCGCCTGGAGCAAAAGAGCTTTAGCTCGTTTCATAACAAGACATAAGAGGTTGGAAAATGGATCGGGAAATAGCAGTGGCGCTTCGGGAAAGAGCGATGTTGGCGCTCGAAAGTTCTACCAAAATGCTGCAGGTAGCTCAAAGACTGCTGGAACAGGGCAATAGTAAAGAGGCTGCTCGGTTACAAAGCGAAGCGCGATACAAACGTAATGAATCAATACTACTGATGGATCAAGCCAGCTCGGTCAAGGATAGGTCCGGCAATGTGCTTCGATTTCCTGGCAAGCACGAACATGGCGAACCTGGAGACCGCGAAGGATCGTCGATGGTCCGCGAGAATCATCAGCGGAGAACGGGTTGAGCGAAGCCTGGCGGTCTTTTAAGTTTGATTTTCTCTGCGGTCTGGGTGAACTTTGCGCCTCTGCGACGAGGATAATTAGCGAAAATGCGCCCACGCCAGTACGCTTGCCTGACTTTAGCTTTTGATTTCCTTGAAAGAAGAGTCACCTAAAGTTTACCAGCGGTGATAGGCGGGGTGGCCGGGCTTGACTGCAACAAAAGTGCCGCGGCAAGTGGCGGTCAATTTGTCATGCGCTATTAATTCACCTTCCACTATTGCCCGATCTTCGCTTGATTCAACCACGCGCGCGACCAGATGAATTGGTTTGTCGGTAGGAGTCGGCCGCAGAAGTTTGATCGTATAGTCGGCGGTAACGGTGCAAGGCGGATGATCGAGCTTGTTCCGTTTCATCAAATGGTAGGCGGCGGTCCAGTTGCAATGACAATCAAGGACGGTGCCGGTGATGCCCCCGCTTAACATCCCGGGGAAGGCTTCCTGATAACTCTCAGGCTGCCAGTCGGCTATCACCTCTTCACCGTCTGGAAAGCTGCGTATGTGCAAACCCTTTTCGTTTGCCGGGCCGCAGCCAAAACACTTCAGATTAGGGGCGTAGGTTTCCTGGATACTTTTCATAATCAAGAGTCAAAACCCAAGGCTCAAAGTCGAGTGTTAAGCAAGCAATGCACAGTTCAACCCTCAGGTTGTGTTGCGATGAAAAACAAGCTAAAGCTTGAACTCTGAACTACTGCATTGGAACGTTCGGACTTGGGCCGGTCTTTAATCGTTCCCGCAATTTGAATCGCTGAATCTTTCCCGTTGCAGTGTAAGGCAACTGATCCACGAATACATATCGGCGCGGCCGCTTAAATCGCGGCAACGATGCGCGCGCGAGTTCTCGCAAACTTCTTTCAAGTCCGATGCCTCCTGGTGTTGTCGAGCGGACGACGAAGGCGCACGCGCAGGGCAATCCATCATCGTCGAAATCCTCGACTACGGCCACGCGATTCACGCCTTCCTGGCGCAGCAACACGCCTTCAACTTCGACGGGCGAAACCCACTGACCACTCGACTTGAAGCAGTCGTCCGAGCGCCCCATATGAAACCAATAGCCTTGGGTGTCCTGCCGGTACAAGTCGCCAGTGCGCACCCAACCTTCTACAAAAGTGTTCTGCGTGGTCTCGGTTCTCTGCCAATATTCCAGCGCCGCGCTTGCGCCTTTCACCCAGAGATTTCCTTCGACTCCTGCCGTGACTGTTTTTCCTTCCGGATCCAGTAGGCGCGCCTCATATCCGCCCAAAAGCCTGCCGCTGCTTCCATACACATTTTCGCCTTCATGATTCGACATCCACATGTGCAGCATTTCGGTCGAGCCGATGCCGTCCAGTATGGGAACGCCAAAAGTCTTTTCCCATTCTTCGCCCAAGGGGGCGGGCAGTGCCTCGCCGGCAGAAATACACAAACGCAAGCTGGAACAATCGACCACCGAATTGCTTTGCTTGTTGAACTCGTCCAGTAGTAGCCGGTAGACAACGGGCACGCCGAAGAAAATTGTCGGCCGGTAATCAGCGAACACCTTGCTAATGATTTCCGGTGTAGGTTTTTCGCGGCAAAGGATCGTGGTGCGTCCATTTAGCAAGGGAAACGTAAAGGCGTTGCCCAGCCCATAAGCGAAAGGAAGACGGGAAGAAGAGAATAGCCTGTCGCCCTCCCGCAGGCGCAACACTTCGTGGCAGTACGTCTCGTTGGTGTAAAAGATGTCTGACTGACGATGGACGGCACCCTTGGGTTCACCGGTACTGCCTGAAGTGTAGAGAATGAACGCAGCTTGGTCGTCGGCAGAGGAAACAAATGCCGGCGTCGACTGTGATCGTGACTGGGCGATTACGTCAGTTAGGAATTGATTCGTTATCGACACCTGTGACGCTGCCTCAGCATCGCCTCGTCGGGGCTCAGACGCGAGTTTTTGTCTGCGCTGCTCACGACCAACGACGACTACTTGCTTTAGATCAGGGAGTTTCTTCAGCGCATCGGCCAGCAGGGCCTGGCTCAGATCCTCCTCGACGAAAGCGAGGCTTGCGCTACAGTCATTTAGTATCGCTCGTTGTTCATCGAGCCGGAGGCCCATATTGATCGGCACCGCAATCGCTCCGTAGGAACAAACGGCAATGAAGGTGCCGACGAATTCCGGTGAATCAGCGAGTAGCAGTGCCACACGATCGCCGCTCCTTACTTCCAGGAGCCGCAAGACCCGCGCCATGTCCAACGCCTGGTTCCGAAGTTCCCCGTAGCTGATTTGACGCTGCTCATAAAGAATAGCGGGGTCATCGACTGAGCCGGCATTGCAAATGGCCTGGAATAGATTCGTATCCATGTGTCTGTCTACTTGAAATCGACAGTCGTCAAACGATGGTAAAGGGAGGTTGGATTATAAACGCCGAAGCGCTGAAGCAGTTGCAGGTGACGTTGGTCAGAAATATTACGTCTTGATGCTCAACAGCGAAGCTATAGCCGCAATCTCAGAGGCTGAAAGCCGTAAATTTCTCTCGATACCGTAGCGACTCTGAAGCTCAGTCCCACGCCTATTGATATAAACAAATTGTCGCAAGCTACGCGGAAGGCAATGACGCTTCAACAGCCGCCACCGCTCATCGGACGGCGAAGCCCACTATCACTTCTTATCCAATTTCCTACCGGCATTCAAGTTGTCAAAATTCAGAATTGCATTGAAGACGAGGAAATAACTCCCCTTGGTCTGACCGCGCCAAACGGGGTTCGTGGAGAAAAGCACCACGTGTCCACGACCCGAGGGCACGTCAATCACTGCCGCGTGCTCCGCGATTTCGTCGCCGCCATCAAGCAGGCCCGAAACGAACAAATCCTTCATGTCTGCATAACGAAGCACTACGCGCGGACGTTCGGCAGGAGGGATCACTGCCACCTCGTTGCGGCTTTGCTCATCTGTCAGTGGCAGCGCTTCCCACACTTCCGCTTTGGGTTGAACGGGAACTTCAGCCGGCGGCCGGCCCTGCACTACGTCAGGATCGTCGGGCGTGCCACGGCCGGTGGCGCGTTGATCTGAGCGGCGCCGGCTGCCGCTGCCGCCTGCAATGTTCGTGAGATTGAAGATCGGACCGTTGGCACAATACATCGCTAACGATTCGCTGTAGCCGTAGGCAATTGGACTGGCGGCATCGACGGTCTTCATACGCAGGATATCGCCGACTGCTCGCAGTCGATTGGCCCGCGCGATTGCGACGCCCGGTACAAATCCATAGTTCACGGCAAAGCTTGCTGTGTCGTCCACTGTCAGGAACACACCGCCCTCGCGTACAAACTTTTGCAGGTTCTTCAGTCCGGACCAATCGAGGCCGGGGCGCATATCGTCGGTCGCATCGATCTTGCCGAGATTCGGCGTCAGCGTGGTTGTTTTCCACGGCAGGGGATTTCCGTAAAGCGGCAGGCCGCTCACAATCGCGTTAGGTGGAACGCCGACCGGGGCAAAAACGATCACGTCATATTTCGCTTTCAGGTTTTCGGCCCGCGCCGCGTCCTGCGTGCTGATGTAGTCATAGGGCATTTGCAACTGATCGAAAGCCAGGCGCCACCAGCCTTCGTTTTGCGTGTCGAGCCAGGTATGCATCAACGCCACGCGCGCCGCTTTGATCGGATGCGTCTTCACGGCAGGCGCATCCGTCACGGCATAAATCCTGACGCCAAGCTCGTTGCCCAAACGATTTAGTTCGTCTGCCGAGGCTTTGCGAATTATGAACGAGCCGCGATTAAACTTTTGACCGGCAGCCGTAAAGGGTTCTTCGGCCGCATCGACGTTCGCATCCCTGAGCCGGTAGCGAAGAGTTACAAGCGCGTTGTCCGCGTTGTGATTGACAAGATAAATCGAACCAGTGCCAACTACTGCGCCTGAGGCCCGCACCTCCCCAGTCACGAGTTCCATCGGCGCATCGAGTACCTTTGGATCGACAACGCGAACGACATCGACGTTGGCGAGTTCACCCATGGTCCAGGCCGTGTCGTCGTAGACTTCCGTCTGCGGATCGTTTGGCGCCCAATACTGGTAATCGAGCAGCGCATCGACGATGCGGCTGTAGGGTTGATCCATGCGAATGATGTAACTGCCAGCCGGGAACGTGCGGGCTACGCCGACCGTCTCAGCGGGCGCTGCCGTCGGCGATGGAGACGGAGATGCAGTCGCTGACGCCGATGCTCCTGAAGGAGACCCACTCGCTACCGCAGGTGGTGCTGCCTTCTTCAGCGACTTCACGTTCGCGGTGAATGCCGACGTGGCACGATGAATCTCGGCGCCTTGCGCCTGTATTGTCCGCAGCAGCTCCGCTTGATTGCCCGGCCGCGGGTCATCGCCCGGTAAAACGTAGGCGGCCGGCCCTTCATTTTTTGGTTTTAAGACCGAACGTTTGCTCTTGAGATAGAAATTCTTCAGAAACAACTTGCTGTTGGCACTGAAATATTGAAGTGAAGTCAGCAGCGCTGTTTCCTCGTAATTGTTGTTGTTGCGCTGCGACCAGCTTGTTTTTGGCAGCGGCGGATTCTGGCGATACCAGGTGCGTTGATACTGGCCGGGCGAAAGCGTGCGCTCGAGCGTGTCGGCGCCGCCATTACCGAATGTCTCATAGAGACGGCTGATACCGTTATGAGTAGCCGCAATAAACATCAAATATCCCGGCGACCAGGTATCGAAGTTACCGTGGGCAAACACGCCGGGCATACCAAACTTCGTCATCTCCGAGACGTTGTTCCAGCCGATCATTTGCCACTCGTCTGTCAGTATCGGATCGAGCCACGCGTTATAGGGACCGTCGCCAATCGTATTGTCGTAAAGATAGGGAACTGATTCGTGAAGATCGTGCAGCACCTGGGCCTTCCAGCCGGTATAGGTGTTGAGCACGTTGCGCGTGAGTTTTAGCGAAAGCCCGATAGCGTCGCGATTGTTATCGTGAGCAACATAATGGCCCCAATAAATCAACGGCGGCCAGTTTTCGTTAGGGTGCGCGAGGTGCCAGTTGTAAATGTCGACCATGCGATCGCGGCCATCTACTTCGACGACCGGCGTGATCAACGTCACGACGTTGTCGCGAATCGATTTGATGTAGGCGCTGTCGTCAACCGCGAGCCTGTAAGCAAGTTCCATCAAGGCGGTCGGCGCCCCGGTTTCAGTGGAATGAATGGTGCCCGTTATGTAATAGATTGGAAACGAAGCGGAGACCAGTTTGTCGGCCTCGTCGTCGTTCAAGTTAATAGTGCGCGGATCGGCGAGCTTCGCGAGTCGCGCGCGATTTTCATCGAGTCGCGCCAGTAATTGCTCAGAGGCAACAGCCACCGCGATCATCTCGCGGCCCTCTTCCGTCGTGCCGATGGAATAGACCTTCACGCGCGGACTCGCTTTCTCGAGCATCCGCATATAGCGATAGACCCCTTCGGAATACGGTAACTTTCCAGGAGCGCCGGCAATATCGCCCAAAACCGACTTCGGCGTCGGCACGCTGGATGAGGCCGGCAAGTAATCAGTAAGCGATGAATTGAAGAAAGGCTCCGTCGTGTATTCACGAATTTTCTTCGTGTATTCCTCATCAATCGCTTGATTGGGATCGCGTCCGGGTTTTACCTGACCAGGAGCAGCGATACACGCGGCAATCAGGAGTAATGACGAGACGATGAGGCGCAAGATTGATTGGTTCACAAATTTTCTCACTTAATTATAAGGCGAACGTTTTGGAATTAGCTTAAAGGCGATGAAGCTTTTAAGCTAAAACGCGAAGGCAAGTCAACTTTTCGTCGTGGGTCAAGAAATTCAGAGCCGGGAGCAGTAGCGACCGGCTTCGAGAAGCTGAATATTCAATGTCAGATGTCCGCGGTCGATATTGCGAGGTTAAGCCGGTCGCTACGGCTCCCGGCTCTGACTTAATGTGCGGCGGTGACCAGTTCGCGGTTCAGTGAGAACGTCACGTGCGATAACTGTTCCTCGCGCCGCACACTTTGTAAACCGCTCTGGCGGAAATACAATTGCGCTACGAGTAGTAATTGCCTTAAAGCAACACAATGCCGGATCGCGAACCTACAACTCTGCCTGAAGCTCAGCCGCCTGAAGAAACGTCGCTTGTTCAGATTAAACCTCTCAGCAAGGTAGCCGGCGGCATCCCATCAATCATAGCCACTGCAAAAACAGCCTGGCATGAAATGGGTCTGACTCGCAGTGTTCGCACGCTGCTGAAGCTCAATCAGAAGACTGGTTTTGACTGTCCCGGTTGCGCCTGGCCCGAGCCGGATGGCGATCGCTCACACGCCGAGTTTTGCGAAAACGGCGCCAAGCATGTCGCCGACGAAGCCACAACCAAACGTCTCACGCCTGAGTTTTTCAAGCAGTGGAGTGTTGCCGATCTCTCCCGGCAATCTGATCACTGGCTGGGCAAGCAGGGTCGCATCACTCAGCCAATGGTGCTTTTTCGCGGCGTCACCCATTACGAACCCATAAGCTGGAACGACGCGTTTACCCTCATCGGCAACGAGTTGAATTCGCTGAGGCATCCGGATGAGGCCATTTTTTATACCTCCGGACGGACCAGCAATGAAGCGGCGTTTCTCTATCAACTATTTGTCAGACAATTCGGCACTAACAACCTGCCTGATTGTTCAAACATGTGTCATGAGTCGAGTGGCTCCGCGCTCAGCGAGACAATCGGCGTGGGCAAGGGCACAGTCACTCTGGAAGATTTCAATCTTGCGCAGGCTATCTTTGTGATTGGACAGAATCCGGGAACAAATCATCCGCGAATGCTGAGCGCTCTGCAAAAGGCAAAACAAAACGGGTGCAAACTCGTGCACATAAATCCGCTGCCTGAAGTTGGCGTCACCCGATTTAAACATCCGCAGGATGTATTGGGATGGATTGGCGGAGGCACCACGCTGGCTGATCTTTTTCTCCAGGTAAGGATCAATGGCGATGTAGCGTTACTGCAGGGAATATCAAAAGCGGTCTGTGAAGAGGAAGCGCGCCGTGAGGCCGGCGTAATCGACCACGAGTTCATTCAGAACTATACCAGCGGCTTTGAGCAATTCAACGCTGCCTTAGCCAACGTTTCCTGGAACGAGATCGTTGATCAATCCGGCGTTTTGCAAGATCAAATTGAGCAGGCTGCGCGGATCTTTATCGAGTCGGAACGAACGATTTTTTGTTGGGCCATGGGGCTTACGCAACATAAAAACGCCGTTGCCAACATTCAGGAAATAGTTAATCTGATGCTACTGCGCGGCCAGGTCGGAAAACCGGGCGCGGGTTTTTGTCCTGTCAGGGGCCACAGTAACGTGCAGGGCGATCGCACCATGGGAATTTGGGAAAGACCGCCCGCCGCTTTTATCGAGCGACTTGCGAGTGAGTTCAACTTTGAGCCGCCCCGCCGCCATGGTTACGACACCGTTAAGTCGATCGAAGCGATGCATGAAAGAAAAGCGCGTGTCTTCTTTGCCCTGGGCGGTAATTTTCTGTCAGCGACTCCCGACACTGAATACACGGCCGAGGCGTTGCGGCGCTGCACTTTGACGGTGCATGTGTCGACGAAACTCAACCGGGCCCACTTGATCACCGGTGAGCAGGCTTTGATTCTGCCGTGCCTGGGACGCACCGAGACCGACATGCAGGCTTCTGCCCCGCAATTTGTGACGACAGAAAATTCCATGGCAGTGGTGCAGGCGTCGCGCGGTTTTCTGCAACCGGCGTCGGATCAGTTGCTCAGTGAGCCCGCGATTGTGGCTCGCCTGGCATTGGCCACACTCGGCACTCGTTCAAATGTCGATTGGCAAAAACTGAGCGCGGACTATGATCTGATCCGCGATCACATTGCGCGGGTGGTGCCCGGATTTGAAGACTACAATACGCGCGTCAGGAAACCAGGTGGATTTTATCTTCCCAGCCCCGTCCGCGAGCGAATTTTCAACACACCGGGCGGTCGCGCAGTGTTTACCGTTCATTCTTTGCCGCGCCATGACCTGGAACCGGATCAATTTTTGATGATGACGATCCGCAGTCACGATCAATTCAACACTACGATCTATGGGCTCGACGATCGTTATCGAGGCATTTACAACGGCAGGCGAGTGGTCTTTCTCAACGGCGAAGATATAACCGCCGCTGGCTTGCAGGAAGGTCAGGCCGTCGATCTGATAAGCCACTTTGAAGGCCAGCAGCGCGTCGCTCGACGCTTTGTGGTGGTTCCCTATAGTATTCCGCGGCGCTGTGCTGCAACGTACTTTCCGGAGACGAATGTGCTGGTGCCGCTCGGCAGTGTCGCGGACAAGAGCAATACCCCTGTGTCAAAGTCAGTCGTAATCAGTATTCGACCTTCGGGTGATGGCAGATAATAATATTTGAAAAGCGCTTATCACGTTGAGCCGTTCAGTGTTGAGATTTTAGGAGGGCCAAACTCGAAGCGGGGGCGAGCCCACCTTCCCAACCTCGAGTTGATTGGAGTTAAGCGGGCTTGCCCCGCGTTGTAGGGAAACATAATCGATGACTTTTCAAGGCGAAAACAAAACGGCGGCAAAAGCTGAGCTCTACTCAAGCCTCGCCGCTCAGCTTCGCAGTCTGCTCGCAGACGAGCGCGATTTTATTGCTAATGCCGGCAATCTGGCGTCCTTGTTGTATCACTCGTTGCCTGACCTGAATTGGGCCGGCTTCTATCTGCTCAAGGAAGGCGAACTAGTATTAGGACCCTTTCAGGGAAAGCCTGCCTGCGTGCGTATTGGGATTGGCAAGGGAGTTTGCGGCACTGCTGCGGTGCAGCAACAGACTATTCTGGTTGAAAACGTGCACGAGTTTCCCGGGCACATTGCGTGTGACAGTGCATCAAATTCGGAAATCGTCGTCCCGCTAATCGACCATGATCGATTAATAGGCGTCCTCGACCTGGATAGTCCCTCGTTCGCCAGATTTGACGATTACGATGCGCAGGGATTGAATAACCTGGCAGAGATTTTCATTGAACGTTCACACATTCCAGCAAACATTGCTGCTTGAGGTTGCCGATAGGCGTTGCACAAAAACAGAATAAACGAGTCGCAGTTGTATCAGAACCCTGGAGGTAGCGACCGGCTGGATGCTCAACCTGTCCTGAATTGAGCAAGTGAATGAGATGCTAAAGTGTCACTCTTGCAGTTGCGTCTCCAGCCAGTCGCTACCGCTCGCGTTCTGATATCGTTGAAACACTTTTTGTGCAAAAGCATTGCCGAGTAGAGAAGGATTTTGCATGATTACGATTCGTAGAGCCGAAGAGCGCGGTCACTTTGATTTTGGCTGGCTCAATACCTGTCACACTTTTTCATTTGGCGATTACTACGATCCAAAGCACGCGCGCTTTCGTGCGCTGCGCGTAATCAATGAAGATGTGGTGCAGCCCGGCCACGGCTTTCCCACGCACGGACATCGTGATATGGAAATCGTTACCTACATCCTGCGAGGTGCTTTAGAGCACCGCGATAGCATGGGTACCGGCTCGATTATTCGACGCGGCGATGCACAACGCATGAGCGCCGGGACCGGTGTAATGCACAGTGAGGCCAACCCTTCGCCGGATCTACCCGTGCACCTGCTGCAAATCTGGATCTTTCCCGCTGAACAGGATCTGAAGCCGGAGTATGAGGAGAAAAAGTTTTCGGACGCTGAGAAACGTAACCGGCTGCGGCTGATCGTTTCGCCCGGCGGCAGCGACGGCTCGGTGAAGATACACTCGGACGCGAAGATCTACGCGTCGCTTCTTGATGAGGGCCAGGAGCTGTTGCATACGTTGGAGAACGGCCGGGGCGCATGGTTGCAGGTTGCCGCTGGCTCAGTAAAGTTAAATGAGGTCGAACTGAAGCAAGGTGACGGCGCCGCGGTCAATCAGGAGTCCCAACTTCGCATCGTTGCGCAAGAGTCTGCTGAGATTTTGTTATTTGACTTGGAGTGACGGATTTTTAAGAAAGTGAGGTCGGCGATATGCAAGCAAGGGAAGCTACCAGAGTCACTATTGATGAGATTAAGCAGCGAATGGATCGCGGCGAGCAATTCACTTTTGTCGATGCGCGAAATCCTCAGGCCTGGGCTGAGGCCGGGAGCAAGCTGCCGGGAGCGATACGTGTGCCCGCGGATGAAGTTGAGCAACATTTTTCGGAAATCTCACATGACCGCACGGTGATCACCTATTGCACCTGTCCGCACGAAGCTTCGAGCGCGCAGGTTGCTGAGAAGCTTGCTGAACACGGTTATAAGAATGTCCATCCACTTTTCATTGGTTTTGAGGCCTGGCAGAAGGCCGGTTTACCATTGGAGCCGAAATAATCATGCAGGCCGATAACGCCAGCGAAGTTCTTGCCGCCTGGGAAACTTCTTCCCAATACTGGAATAAACATCAGGCGTTGATCGAGCGGATGTTCGCGCCGCTATCACAGGCACTGGTCGAGGCAGGGGACATTCGGTCCGGGCAGAGAGTGCTTGACGTCGGCGGCGGCAGTGGCGAGCCGTCAATGACAATCGCGCCAGTCGTGGGCGAGCGCGGTGCGGTGGTCTATACGGATCCTGCCACAGGAATGGTCAAGGCGGCGCAAGCCGAAGCTGACCGAAAGGGG
>DATGYM010000018.1:0-9810 GCA_035297925.1 Pyrinomonadaceae bacterium
CGTTGCGGCCGACCAAACCCAAACGTTCGCCGGCGTTCATCTGAAAAGTGACGTCGGTGAACAGCTCGCGCGCGAAATACGATTTGGAGAGTTGGTTGATCTTAATCACAATGGTGTTTTTTAGTAGAGGATAAAGTCATGGTAATCAAGCGGACAGCGCGGAATGTTTGTAATTTTACGGTTCTTAGGGGTTTATTGTAATGATATTTTCGCCGCGAAGGACATGAAGAGCAAGAAGTTCGGACTTTTAATCATCTAAATCCTTCGTGGCCTTCGTGCTCTTCGTGGCGAAAAAACAAATTGAACCTGACATATTTTCCACACACAAGCCCGAAGAGCTAACTTTACTAAACTTGTCGTTGACCACGCAATTTCACCGTGATCAACCTCGATTCTGAGTTAAGAAACTTCGCGGCAAAGTCGAATATTTCCGGTTACCCGTTCTGCGTGCCGCGGTATAATCTCAAAGGCGCGAGAATCAGGCCGGCGATCGAAAGAAATACTCCCGCCAAGACGAACGCAAACTTGATCCCCAATCCGCCGATTAAATAACCGGTGATCATCGGCGATGGAATGACGACCAGCTGGGTGATCAAGGAGGTAAGCCCGTAGGTAGCAGCCTGGACATTGGAGCCGGCGACGTCCATGACCGCGGCGTTGAAGATATTGAACAGCGTGTAGAAAAATAGACCGATGGCGACGATCACCAAGCCAAGTGGAATACCTGGAGGTACCACCGCCAACAGCGCAAAAAACAATCCAAGCGAGAGGCAGGAAGGCAACAACACGGCTTTCCGGCCGAAGCGATCCGAAAGTACGCCCAAAACCGGTTGCGAGAGGGTCCCCATGGCGTGCAGTAAGGCGATATAGATTCCCAGCGCAACGCTCGAATAATGCAAATGCTCCTGCAAGTAGATCGGCAAAAATGTCAGCACGACCAGCCGCGACATTGACAGCAGACCGGTCGAGACCGACAGGCCCAAAAAAGCCGGGTTCTTGATGATTGCGACGACGTCACGGAATTGCGCTGAAACGCGCCGGGAAGCGCCAGCTTCATCTCTGAAGACGCCTGCCAATGCGCGCCAGAGCAGAAACGCGAACAAGAGGCCGGGGAGCAATTGCATTCGAGCAGCGGCCTGCCAGGAAAAGTTTGCCAGCAGTACGCCGACACAGAGCGGTGTCAGAGTATCGCTCAGAGTTGCGCCGGTACCGTGAATCGACAGCGCGGTAGCGCGCTGTTCCGGAAACTGGTTCGACAACGACGCCGAGGCTGTGGGATGCCACAGAGCCGTGCCTAATCCGATCAGTGCCGAGCCCAGCAACGCCCAAATAAAAACCGGCAGACCCAAAAGAAAATAAGCCGCGCCCATGGAGACTAGCGACAGCGCGAGAATGGTTGCCCGATGGCGCACCATGGCGTCGGCAACCATGCCAAATGGTAACTGGCCAAGTCCGACAACAACCTGTTGCGCCGAAGTCAGGCCTCCGACTTCAACGTTATTCAGCGCCAATCCGGATTTGATCGACGGTAAAATCACCGGAAAGAACTGCTGGAACCAGTGAATGACAAAATGGCCGGCGGTAAGAACGCCGAGGAGCTGGATGCGCTCTTTACCGAGCGCGCGAATCGATGTCAGAAATTGCCTAGCGGAAGTCATAGTAATAAACGCAGCTACTTCGCGAGCGGGGGATCGACCTCACTATTGACCAAAGGGGGATGCCCGCTCCTTTTGGAAACCCCTTTAACCGTAAAGGGCGCAAGGGTCTTTTAGAAGAAAGATTCGGATTCGGAGAGCTAGCCGCAAAGTACGCAGAAAGAGGGGAAATGATTCCGAACTTTGCGCCTTGGCGTCCCGTCGGCTACAGTCAGGACACGCCTTGCACGAGTTATTCTGACTATTTTGAAACCCAGACTGATTTCACCGGGCGAAACTTGGGTAACGTATATTCCGGAAAATCTTCGAAAACCACTTCCACGGCCATTCCGATCCTGACTGCTTCAGGCGGGCAGTCCACCACGTTGGTCACTAGTCGCCCACCTTCATCGAGATCGACAAGCGAGACGTTGTACGGAATCTTGTCCTGATAGGACGGGTGCCAGGACCGGTGGTAAGCGATGTGGGAGTATATTGTCCCTTTGCCGCTTAGGGTTACCCATTCATAGTCCGACGCCAGACAATGTGGACAAAGCGCTTGAGGCGGAAAGCCGAAAATTTTCTTGCATGATGAGCAGCGCTGGGCGGTTAGCTTGTGCTCCCGCAACTTGGCCCAAAACGGCTTGGCCTCAGGTTCGTCAAGATAGGGTTGGCCTCTGCGTGCAGCGCGGCCTCGTTCGTCTTTGCTCATAAAGCCCCCAGAATTAACGTTGCATGCATGGCCAGGCTGCCGCCATGGCCGCTGACGATGCCCACCTTGGCGTTGGCTACCTGACGCTCCGGCTCGACTTCGTTGCCGCGAAGCTGCTTGACGGCCTCGGTAATGTGCAGCTGGCCTTCGAGATGCGCTTGCGATAACAAACCGCCGTGCGTATTCAGCGGCAACTCGCCGCCGATGCTGATGCGCCCGTTCTTGACGAAGTCCTTGCCCTCGCCTTTTTTGCAAAAGCCGTAATCCTCGAGCGTAATCATCGCCGTGATCGTGAAACAGTCATAGATCTGAGCGAACTGCATATCTTTGGCTCGGAGCCCCGCCATGCGATAGGCGGTTTCCGAAGATTTCTTACCCCCGAGAGTCGTGAGCGTCGGTGCATCAAGAAGACTGAAGTGCGGGTGATGCTGTCCCATGCCCAGGATCGCCACCGGCTTCTTGGGAAAATCACGCGCCCGGTCGGCGCTGGTCACTAGGACAGCTCCGCCGCCATCGGATTCCAGCGAACAATCGAACAAGCGCAGCGGCGCGACAATCATCCGCGACTGCTGGTGATCTTCGATGGTGATGGGCTTGCGCAACGTGGCATTTTTATTGAGACTCGCATGGTAACGCGTGGAGACGGCAACATGCGCGAGGTCTTCGCTCGTGGTGCCAAACTCATACATGTGTCGTTGTGCCGCAAAGGCGTGACCGCCAGCAGCGGCGAAGTGTCCCCACGGCTCCTCCCAATGCTCGTCGCCGCGCCGGATCGGATGACCGGGGGTGGGGTCGGGGGTCGACCGCTTGCGCGCATGGACGCATACCACAGTAGTCGCCATGCCCGCCTCTATGGCCATCACCGCATGCTGAACCATTGCAATGGGAGTCGCGCCGCCAAGCGCGAGGTCAGTCGCAAAGATGGGATCGATGCCCGCCATATGCGCGAGTTTCACCGCGTAGCTGCGGTGGGAATCGTTCAGAGGTTGGTTGGTCAAAAGTCCGTCGACTTGTGACGCTTTGACGCCAGCGTCGTCCAGGCACGCCTTGATCGCCTCGAGATGGAGAGAGTTGGTGGTAGCGTCCGGACGTTTGCCGACCACCGTCTCGCCCATTCCGACGATCGCGCATTTGCCGCTAAGGTTTGTCATATCTTCCTCTGCAGGGGTGTTTGATTACGGCTCCTCTGACTGTCAACGTTGCGCATCTTGGTCCGCACGCTTTTGAATAGCGGCGATCTTATGCGCGCCGTTAATCCACTGTCAAGTCTGCCTGTGCAAACTGCAAAAACGCCAACGATCATCAACGGCCTGGGCTTTATTCGAAGAAACAATTTGATCTTTGCTTGTTAAGATCAGCTCTCGTCCTTGGCGAACATGCTTCTCTGATCTTGAATACAGCCATTCCTGCATAGCAGACGTGCGCGGGTCGGACCACGCTAAGCTGGCTCGACTTCAGCAATCCTCTCCCATGGGAGCATATTTTTTGCACTTAGTGCCTCATTTTCGCTGTCAAATTGGATTCTCTGACCTTTACCGGATTGAGACATGTCGGTTTCAAGCTTTACTTATTTGATTAACGCGCTCAAGTCTCAAACGCACTCCGCTACTTCAACGAGATTGCCGTAGCGAAAACAGACGGGCCGCAGCTGTCCAACGGCTTTTGTTAACGTGACGACTGAGGGGGGCGCACCTGGACGTCTAAACAAGTGAAGACACCAGGGCCAAACCGCGCGTGGAGCTATTACCCGATTCCATATTATTCATCCACAGGGTGAGAACCCCCAATGAAGCGCAAACAATGCGTGCTTCACTTCAACAAGCTTTCTTGGCATCATCGCGAATATGGATGCACCGCCCGAACTTGCCGTCACGACATCAGCATCCTCCCGAGCCTGGTATTCGTCTTCCATTGCCGATTTTTTGCAAACCCAACCCGATACAATTGTCGGACGACTGTCAACAAACAGCCAGTTTTCTTTGCTTTTGACTCAAAAGGACGCGTGGTTGGCCGAGATCGACTTCCTGCACGAGCGACTCGCCGGCTTAACCGGTGCGTTGTTTTTGGAGTTCAACATTCCTCGAATGGGCCGGCGGATTGATGCGGTGCTGGTGCTCGGACCTATCGTATTCGTAATTGAGTTCAAAGTTGGTGAGAGCAATTATGACCGCGCAGCAACGGATCAAGTTTGGGATTATGCGCTAGACCTTAAGAATTTTCACGAAGCCAGCCATTCTGCGTCGATAGTTCCGATTCTCATCGCTACCGAAGCGAGTGAATCCGCTGATTTGACACTTCAAGCCGACGCCGACAAGGTCTATCACCCTATAAACGTGCATCCCGCCGGTTTTCGCCACGCCATTGACCTAGCATTGCGAACTGTAACCGGCGCAGCTATCGATAACCATCAGTGGCCGAATGCTCCGTATCGTCCCACGCCGACGATTGTCGAGGCCGCACGCGCTCTCTATGCGCAACATTCGGTTGAAGCGATCGCCCGTTTCGATGCGGGAGCACAGAATCTGCGCGTGACATCATCCCGCATTGAAGAACTCGTCGACGAGGCAAAAGCACAAGGGCGCAAACTCATCTGCTTTGTTACCGGTGTTCCTGGGGCTGGCAAAACTTTAATCGGGCTAAACGTCGCAACTCGACGCCGGGACGTAAACCAACCGACACACGCGGTGTTTCTTTCGGGGAACGGGCCACTCGTGGCTGTGCTCCGCGAGGCGCTGACTCGCGACGAGGTAGCCCATCAGAAGGATCTTGGCAATCGAGTGCGGAAGGGCAAAGTTGGCGAGAGCGTCAAAGCATTTATCCAGAATGTTCATAACTTTCGCGACGAGGCATTGGTCGACTCCGGCCCCCCGGCCGAACATGTTGTGATCTTTGACGAAGCCCAACGCGCTTGGAACTTGCGACAAACCGCGAGTTTCATGAACCGAAGGAAGAATCGGCCAGGGTTCTCTGACTCCGAGCCGGAGTTCCTGATTTCTTGCATGGATCGCCATGCCGACTGGGCCGTCATTGTTTGCCTTGTCGGGGGTGGACAGGAAATCCATATAGGTGAAGCCGGCATTGATGCGTGGCTTGACGCTGTGAATTCGAGATTCCCGCAATGGCACATGTATATTTCATCGAGACTCACCGATACCGAATATGCGGCTGGCAAAGTCTTAGACGTTATCCGCCAGCGGCAGAATACTCACTTTGACGACTGCCTGCATCTCGCCGTGTCGATGAGATCGTTCCGCGCTGAAAACGTCTCGGCGTTTGTGAAGGCGCTACTCGACTGCGAAAAACAACCGGCACGAGAAGCCTTCATACAACTTGCCGGTCGTTATCCCGTCGCTGTTACCCGCGACTTGAATCGGGCCAAGCAGTGGATTCACTCCCATGCCAGGGGGACTGAGCGGTTCGGGTTAGTCGCCTCGTCGAAAGCACAGCGTCTCAAACCTCACGCGATTGATATTCGAGTGGACGTTGATCCGGTGCATTGGTTTCTCAACGACAAAGAAGACACCCGATCAAGCTACTATCTCGAAGATGCCGCGACGGAGTTTCAGGTGCAGGGATTGGAATTAGACTGGACGTGTGTAACTTGGGACGCCGACCTGCGTTTCACCGGGTCCGGCTGGAGCTATCATGACTTTCGCGGTGACCGATGGATCAATATCGGCAATCTCGACAACCGACGCTACTTGCTCAATGCCTACCGAGTTCTACTTACACGCGCTCGGCAAGGAATGATAATCTTTGTGCCACCAGGCGACCCGAGTGATCCGACCCGATCACCTGAGTTTTACGATTCAACGTATGACTTTCTTACCGAAGTGGGCGTTACGGCTCTGTGATAAATTTCTAAGAAGAGGCGCGCGGGTCGGTCCACGCTAAGCTGGCTTGAGAATTTCCTACGGCGGGACCGGGCCCATTCGCTAATCAGGGACGTCTTCGAGTTTGGTAAACCCTTTTTTTTCTCCCTCCTTGTGGGCGCGGTCCATGAGTTTCCAGAACTCCTTATTTTGCGCGAGCACCATGCTTTCAATGTCTGTGTCCTCAGTGACGGGGAAAAGTACCGCGCAAGGACGACCATTTTTGGTTATCACCACCGACCGTTGCGAAGGTAATTCGTTAACGATCTTACTCAAGTTTGCTTTAACTTCACGGAGACTTTCGATTTTCATAGCTCAAACTCCTTCCCTTCGATCAAAAGGACGTTCCCCTTCTTCCGTCCAATCAGCTCAACGGTCACTGTTTTGTCGTCTACACGGTAAAACACGCGCCACGGATCAACGCGAAGCTCGTAATCCGCGTACTCAGAGATTCGACGCAACCGGAAGCGATTGCGGGTTTCTTCCGTAGGATCTTGTTCCGACAAACGTTCGCGAATGGTCTCCTTAAGTAGTCTTCGAGCCGCGGCGGGGAGTCGTTTGAATTGACGCACCGCGGCCGGAGAGAAGACGATTTCATTCACAAGAGAATTGTAGTTCTAATTGTAGTCACAATCAAGGAGCGCTGATAGCCGGTTCGCTTAGGGTCGGACCATGCTATGTAGTTTGATTGATTTGCAGTGTGAGAAAAAGTCCGCATTTAGCTTTTAACGCATTTATTTACCTGTACGAGATTCGTGACGCACTTTCCATTCACTTTGACGGCGAGCAGTCCGCACGCCATGCTTTGGGAATAAGCAAAGCCAAGTGGGACCGGCTTGGAGTCCTCTCGAACGTTGAACCTCTTGAGGAAGGTCGACATCGGGGCAAACATCCCGCGGGCCGTCGGTCTACGACGGGTAGTGATTTGAATGAGGCCCGTCAACTTGCGCAGCGCTGGATTATGGATTTCGCTAAAATGGTATGACGGATGGAGGATGCCGTTGAGTTGACCTATTATCGGAGTCTTGAGAGAGAGTATATCGGCTGTCGGGTGCTACACTTGTAGGCCGACTCAATTATGAGCGGATCGCGGGCAGCTCATGCACGCCATATCGTCTCGACACTGAGCTGGTTCGTAGCTGTTTTCGATACCGATCGGCGACGCCGTGTATCGCGCCGCGGCAGAGAAAATCGCGCAAGCCCCAGCCTACTGAGCTACGGCAGAGAGAATACCCGCCGGCGCACAGTTCAGGGTTCCGAATCTTCGATTGGCGATCTGAATTTCGCTCGGTTCGAGCGTCGGAGTCTTAGCTGCCTGCCAACACCCAGGACCACACCGGTCAGGGCATTTGTTGCTTAGACTGCGTGATTTTAGTTGAACCGCGCCTCTTGACGCGGGCACAAAATATATGGGGTTTCCAAAGCGGGCGAGCATCACCTTATGGTCACGAGCGGGGCTCAGATGCCCACTCGTGATTCCAATTGATTAACCAGATGACGTTGGCGCAGCTCTTTGCTTGAAAGCTGCCGCTTTTGTCTGATCAGTTCGTTGCCATCGCGAGTTACCGTGTAGTCCACGGCAAACCAGATGCCGCTCAATTGCCGCAAGTCCGATCCGGGCGCCAAAGGGATTGTGTTGACCTGACTCTGTTCCAGCGCCAGTCGTTGCCGGCGTCGCTCTTTGGCGCGTTTCCGCGCTTTGTCGGTATCGTTCTTTGCGCGCTTGAGGATGCCATCGCGCGGATCGACATAGAAATCATACGAACGCCACCAAGAAGACACATACATCGGCTCCCCGGCTTTGTTAAAACTCACCTTCATCGCAACGTAGTCTTTAAGATGATCGCGCACATGCTGCTGGACCGCGTTCGTCGCTTTGAGTTTGGCGCTAATCTCCGAATAAACTTTGGCCCACGGCCGGCCCACCTGACGCGCAAGGTAACGGCGCAACGGCGCAAGATTCTCATTGAGCGCTTTGGTATCGGCCCAGGGGAATTTCATTCCTTGCTTCGTCGGTTGCGTTTCCCAGTCGGCGCCGAGCCGGCCTTTGCGCCGACCGGAAACCTGCCGTCTCGGCCGCTCGACAATCACTTTGGCCATATCGTATCGCATAGTGTCACCATTCAGAGTTTTTCGACATTACAATGCGTAGTTTCTCGCGTGCCAACCGGCAATGTTTGACCGGCTTTGCGCGAATACCGTTAGACGCCCGCTAACTCGCCATATTCAACGTGTGTGACAAACAACTAAATGGTCATCGGTGGTGCGATGACAGCGGCATGCGGGAGGTTCGGACGTGCAGATTGCCAGTCTGGTCAACTGTGATAAGAGTGCTGCATGGACAAACTACGCTGTGCATTCCGCCGGCCGTGTTTTCCAATCATCTGCAAGATTGGTGCGGAACTCGTCTGCGGCGACACCCTCCAGCAATTTGAACGCCGCCTGAAAAAGTTCGATCTGGTTGCTGAAGAGACGTTCCCACTTGTCGATGCGAGCGGCGAAGGCTGGTCGCTGGTGCCTAAATTTAGCGCGATCTCCCCGCTCACTTTTGACAAACGCTGGTCGAAGAACCGCGTTGTCGAGATATTCAATGCGAGCGCAAACGCAGAGCGTGCCGACTTACAATACCCCTACCGCTCCGTCGGCAGCCGGCCAATTGAAGTCGTCGTCCGCGATGTAGCGGCCCTGCTGAACTATGCAGAAAAGGTCGCTCCCAAACCGCGCGCGGTGAACCCACCGCCAGCGGAATGAACTCATGGCAAAGAAAAAACGAAAACTGACGGCGCGCGAACGGGCCGAGAAAAAACGGCGCCGCCAAGAGTGGATGACGATCTTCATTCACGGCAAGATGAAGCGTATCCGCCGGCCGCCGCAGAACGACGGCGTTGACGTTGTGGTCGAATTCATCCGGCAGAACGCCGATCCAATGTGGCTACACCAAAACGAAATGTGGGAATACATCGAGGAGGAAAAAGCAACATCAAACACGGGAACCAGACAGTCTCGACCGGAAGATGACGAGGTGCCGTTTTGACGCGCCGCCGCCAATTCGCTCGGACAACCGAGAAATCCGGAGAGAAAAACGTAGCATTAGAACGCAAACAGCCCCAACATCTTTCGAGGTTGGGGCTGTTGAATTTAAATCCGGCAGCGTCCTACTCTTCCATACGGCGACCGTATAGTACCATCGGCGCTGGAGGGCTTAACGGCCGAGTTCGGGATGGGATCGGGTGTGACACCTCCGCTATCGCCACCGGAAACTGTTCAGCCGTTGAAAAAGGCCATCTGCGGAGCCTGTCCTGAGCAGGGTCGAAGAGGGTTGCGCTTGATCCACTCGCTCCAACGTACTGATCTCGTACGCCTTCGCTCGCCGATCCGCGCGCGCCTCGCATCTGGCGCTTTTTGAACGGCCTCAAACCTTACGATTCGTTCACAACTGAATACGGGCACAAACGATTACCTGCTGAGTTGCATTAGTAAATATGGTCAAGCCGCACGACCAATTAGTACCGGTTAGCTTCAATCATTACTGATCTTCCACATCCGGCCTATCAACCTCGTAGTCTACGAGGGGTCTTTAGAGGCCTTACGG
>DATGYM010000019.1:0-4389 GCA_035297925.1 Pyrinomonadaceae bacterium
TGAGCGGCCCGCCTTTGGCCAGACCTTCGCGCTGACACCATTCCAAAGGAAACACGGTTTGCCGTTTGGTCGTCAGAGTCATCGTCGTGGCTTTCATGGAAGTAAGATTATATTACCGAGAACTACCCGTCAATTCGACCCTAGGCAGAATTGCTCCCGGGCCACACTGCTCCTGCCCTCATCGATGGTGGCCGACTTTAACGTTTGATTTCAGGCACCTCGAAACTACGAACACCCGTGCAACGATTCAGATGCGGGGCAGCAGCACCAGTAATTGCCAAAACGGCAGGCAGAGCAACAGGAAGGCAAGAATCATGAAAACGACGCGAACGGACTTGAAACGAAAGCGCTGTCCGATGGCCGTAATTAAAAGCACAGTGGCAAGGAGAACGGTGATGCGCACATACTGGTCTCCCGTCTCTCCCGATTTTGTGCCTTGGTCAGTCACCTCCGTAGCTTGCTTATTCAAACGAAGAAACTGCTCGTGCTTGGCGTTGTGGTACTCGGGCATGAAGATCGGGCCGGGAGGCGCTTGCGCGTTCTTGAAAGGATCTGTGCTCATCCAAGCTGCGAATGCGGTGCGGTACTCGTCGCGAAAGCGCCGCTCGAAGAATTCCGCCGCCTCTGCCTTGCCATCGAGCTTGGCGGCAAGCCAACTGTTGAAGGTATCGCTGTCGTAGATCCGCTCCTGGCCTGCCAGCGTGGCAAGGCCTTCCGCAGTAACTCGGAGCCGGCTCGCTTGGGCGTAATTTTCTGCGCGCATGCCAGCCCACTTTGCTGCCTGGTATCCGCTCCAGGCAGTGGCCACGGCGACCAGAGCGAGGATCAGTGCCTCGATTATTTCAATCACTTCAAAACGGACCTGAGATTTATCACCGCTCTCGCGCACTTGGGTTAGTTTTCTAATTACATAGCCTAGCGGTCCAACCGACTCTAGCATCGCAAACTCTTCTCGGCGGTAATCACACCTAACTACTGAGAGTCGCCCGGCAACAGGTGTTCGTTGGTCCGTTTTGAGCTCGACGGAATCAAATGGCCGTCCTGATCGAAGGTAAGCAGGATGATCCAATCAAAGACGGCACCGGGCCATTTACCATTCGGCAGAAAGGTTTCGGGGGTTGCTCCCAATGCACCGAGCAGAGCCGGAATGTATGGGTGACGCCAACAGATCAGAATCACTTTTCCCTGCTGGTTCGCACGCACGTCAGCCGCCAGGTCAGCCGACTGATTGTTGCCAAAACGCGTATCGATTTTCAAATTCGCTGCCTTTGCAAATGGTTCCATCGTAAGACGCGGCCGGTGACTCTTCTTTGAGTCTTTAGCGGCAAAAATGACGGCGGGTTCCCGCCGCTTGGAGTCGACGGTGAAATTTAGAAAGTAATTCTTGTATGCCTCGGCTCGCTCCTGGCCGAGCGGCGAGATACCGTCGCCGCTATCAGCGTCTTCCGCGTGGCGAATAATGAGCACGACAGCGTTTTTCGGTCCGTCTTGCGCATTCGCTACGACAAGAAGCGCGGAACAATAGATGACCGCAATGAACACGCATCTGCGCATCAACGTCATCGTTGATGTGCGTGGGATGAATGTCAACACGCACGTTGGCGCGGATCTAATAGACGGATTGTTGTACGCTTGGCGCCAAAGGCGCTCTGTCATGTCAGCCTGGGGCAGCGCCCCAGGATTCATGGTATAAAAAAGCGCCAGCGCTGAAAGCGCGATTCACTTCCGGACCATTTAGTTCCATCGTTGGCGTCATGCCCCAATCGTTAAGCAAGGTTATCGTTCACATCATCTTTAGCACGAAAGATCGCGAGCCGTGGCTGGGTTTAGACGTACGGCCACGGATGCATGCTTACTTGGCGACAGTCTGCCGCGACCTCGGAGCCGAACTCGTGCGCGTTGGTGGTGTTTCTGATCATGTTCACATTATCACAACGCTACCGCGAACCGTTTCCCAAGCTCAATTGATCGAGCAGATAAAGAAGGTGTCATCGAAGTGGATCAAAACACTTGATGCTCGCTATCACGGGTTTTTCTGGCAACGCGGATATGGCGCGTTTTCGGCGAGCCCGAGCCAGCTCGAAGCCGTACTGGAATATGTTGACACGCAACAAGAGCACCATCGCACTCGCACCTTTCAGGAGGAATACCGCGAGTTGCTTCGCAGGCACGGCGTTGATTTCGATGAGCGGTACGTTTGGGATTGAGAAGTCACTAGTCCAATTGACTCGCGCCTTCAGCGCTTAGTCGGCAGGTAATCGTAGTCCTGGGGCGATGCCCCAGGCTTGCATGAGACAGCGCCTTTGGCGCTAAGCGGATATTTCTTTGTTCGCCGATCCGGCGTTTCGCAGGGCAATCGGTGAATCAAGCCCACTTACACCACATCAACTGCGATCTTGGAAACGTTGTTCTTACGCAGTTTCGACCTCACTTCGTGCTCCAAACGCGTCGGATCCACTCCACTTGGGAGGTACAGGAGAAACACCATGCGTCCTTTGTCCTCGTAAAGTGAGGAGCTTTGCACCCTGCAGTTATGTGAAACGAGCAGGGACTGCACGGCATCGAAGACGGGCTTTGGATCTTCGGTGTCGTCGAGTCGAATTCTTACTCGGCAGCTCGAGTGCGAATCCAGCCAGAACAGTAGTAACCAGCTAAAGGCGGTCACGAACACTGCCATGGCCCACGATCCCATGCCGCACGCGAGCCCGACGACCACGACCATAATCGCTTTGCCGGTGAGTTTAGGATTGTCGAGCACGGTCCTGAATCGCAAGAGTGCGCCTATGCCGAAGATGACAAAGGCGAGCGTTTGGCTGGTTCCGCTTAGTTCAGCGACGACGGCCCCGACCACGCCAAGCAGTATGAGTGCCTTGCGTTCCTCGAAATCCGCCAGTGGATTCCGGATTGACGCGCGACGCGGGTGCCATGCGATTGCGAAGGCACAGCCAACTGCCAGGGTAAGACTGAGGAAGAGTCGTAGTATGAACGAAGGATGGGCGAACTGTTCGACACTTTTCTCGATCGACACCCATGAATTGCCCTTGGGATCAATTCCTCCAGTGGCTCCCGCCTTGGCCATCTCTTCCGCGGGGTTAGCGCCGAATGCTGCCGAGGACAAGACGCATACAAGGGCTATGACAGCGACGACCGCGATTGCGCGCAGCGCCCGCCTGAGATGACGATTCGAGGAGCGTCCAATAAGAATTACGTTCGACGTGTTCATTTCTCGGTGGAGCTATCTTTTCTCGCTAGCCATAAGCCGACGCCATTTTGTGCCAACGCAACCTATCTCCAGCATGCTATTGCGAGATTCACCGAGTCGACAAGATAAACTTTCCTATTTAATAGACTGGCACCGACTGACCCTGGTTCTTTACCAGAGTCATATTCCCTCCCGACAGGCCCGCGGTGTAGGAGTATGTCTGCCCAGCTTGTACTGTCAGGGTTTTCCGCGCCGGGTGCGCACCGGTCATGTTGGGATCAACCCGGACGGTAATCTGGTGCTGGCCTGCCGATAAGTAGCCACTGTAGTTTCGGCCCTCGGTAAAGGATCCCACGTCCTTGCCGTCAACAGACACGACCATGGCCATATTGGATCCGAAGTTTGCGACCCGGTTAATGAGCAAATGACCTGAATTCGCAGGTATTGGCGCGGTGGCCTGGGTCGTTGCGCACCCGGTGAAGATCAGGCCGGCACAAGCCAGACCGACGATGTAAATGATTGAACTATATTTTTTCATGCTTTGGGTTCCTTTCGCTTAAATGCGCGCCCATCTTGTTCCTCAAAAATTCGTACGTCAATAAGACTTTAGGGCAATGTTTCTTCTCCAGTCGTTAATTCGAGATCGCATCCCGTGGCCTGTAGTTTTCGCCCGCTAGCTGTCGCGCGCAGTTGTCTTATTTCGATTTTTCTAGTCGTTACTGAGGTATCGTCTCCGACCGTCCTTCGACCTTGATAACCGGCGGTGGATTCCATTTACCCGTCAGCGCATCTTCTTTCGGAGCATAGAGACGCATGGTGAGATTGAATGCTCCTCTGGGAGCGGGCAACCAGTTCGCTTCCTTGCCCGCGCCCGGACTTTCGTTTTGGAAGTAGAGATCAAGCGAGCCGTCCGCGTTGTATTTGAACGGCATCCAACTGCTCACGGCGAAGCGATTGAGGGTGTTTGCTACTTGAAAGCCCTCGGGGTCGTAGAGGGTGACGGACCAAAACGCGCTGGCCGGCGGCAAGTCGGTTTTGTCGAAGTGAAGCACATACTTGTTTGCGCCAGAGAGCGACCTGCCAGTCTCGTCACCGAGATTGAGCGGATAAATGGCGTCTTCGGGCACGTTGGCGCCGAGACCCATCTGGGTGACAATGGCGCGCTTGAGATAGTAGTTGCCGTATAC
>DATGYM010000020.1:0-1624 GCA_035297925.1 Pyrinomonadaceae bacterium
TTCCGCCGCAGTGGAGATTCTACGCTCGCGCGTGTTCAAGGATTTTCCCAAACTGAAAATTATTATTCCGCACGGCGGCGGCGCCATTCCCTATCAATGGAACCGCCAGCGCGGCATGCATGTGAAAGAAGGGCTCGAGCCCTTCGAAGAAGCGGCTCGGCGGGTTTATTGGGATATGGCGATATACGACAAGGAATCGATGGAGCTTTTAATCAAACGGGTCGGCGCAGATAATGTGCTGTTTGCCACGGAGATGTTTGGCGCCGTGAATGCAATCGATCCCAAGACCGGTCGGAATTTCGAGGATCTGGTGCCGATCTTCCAGGAGATCGAGTGGCTGACCGAGGAGGATCGTTACAAGATCACAGAGAGCAATGCCAAAAAAGTTTTCTCGCGCATATTGAAGCAGACGAAAGGCTAAGTGTAACGATCGGACTGCTCTCTTCATGATCGAGGCTGTGTCGACCACTGCGAGATTAGCACGGTGGTCGAAGGAGTGACGAATTCGTCGCAGTGAATTGGTTCAAAGATCCTGCGGCGGAGTTTATTCGGAGCAGCTAAGGGCTTCAGGATGACATCGCCGCATTCCATCGCAACCGGTGTCGTTCATCAAATTTGGCCGTAAAGACAATGCCCGCTAGGTCGAATCCTCGGGTCGCTCTACTCTGTTCTGTGCTCGTGCCGGGCCTGGGGCAGTTTTATAATCGGGAGAACAAAAAGGGCCTGATCATCTTCGCTTGTGCAATTGGCCTGGGAGTGCTCGGTTCCTGGTTCTCCGGATTCAATCGGTTCGCCATGTTGCTCGCTTTAGTGTTACTTTGGGTGAGCGCTGCGACTGACGCCTACCACATGGCCAGGAACTCTGGCCAACCCGCAGAGTTTTACTATCGCAAAGCCTTCGTCGTCGCGATGTTGTTGCTCGTCGGCCCACTCGCGCTGCCGCTACTCTGGGAAAGCAGCAATTTTTCCCGCACCGCGCGGTGGCTCTGGACGATTCTCGTGGTCAGTATCGTGCTGTTGTTTATCGCGACCCCGTATCTGTTGAAGGGAATCGTTGTTTAGTTTGGAATTGTGACCGTGCTCTTACCTCGAAGATTGCGCTGGTCGGTCCTGCACGACATTGGTGATGGCGGGCGAGCTTTCTAAGACTTTCAAGGCATCGACCCCGACTCGCAGGGCGATACCGGGAATACTTCTGTAGAGGCGGGTAACTCTGAAGGTCGTGCCGACGAGCTCCGCCAGAATATAACTCTGAGCGTCTTGAATCGCCGCTCGTTGTAGAGCGCGAAGGGATTCGCTCAAAAGCTCCTCACGCTGCCAAGGTGTGCGTAACCCCGCGAGCACAAGAACGGTGCCGTTACTGGCTGCCCGCTTGAACAGCTGTGAAGGCACTTTCTCCGCGACCGGATCGACGGCGCGAGTGCTTGGCGGTTCGGTTCGAGCCGAACCGAAATTAGGTGCCCATTCCGCTGCGCCAGGCAGCCGGTCGAGCAGCACATTTGTCACGATGGGTAACCGCGCCAACTCGGCAAGTGCATCGGCGCCGACTTCCAAAGCGATGCCGGGAATTTCCTGATACCGCCGCACGATTTTATAGTTTCTTCCTTCCAATTGGGTCAGTAGA
>DATGYM010000021.1:0-2275 GCA_035297925.1 Pyrinomonadaceae bacterium
CGGTCGGAGGGACAACCGGTCTCTCGCCGGCAACGAATGATGGCGCGCTGGCGAATCGATGGACTGGAGCCGTACCGACTCCTAACAACAGCGCACCAGGACAGACACCGGCGTCCCGCTGGGATACACCGAGTTTTCAAACTAATCCGTTTCAGACCGCTACACCGGCGCCATCCGGCGCATCCACCGGCCGCTGGGCGACACCGAGTTTCCAAGGCAACCTGTTTCAAACTAAAGCTGGCACCTCGATGACGCCCCCGTGGTCCTCGCCGACTTTCCAAGGTAATCCGTTCCAGACTACAAGGAATTCGCCCAGCCAATCGTCCAGCGGCGAAGATCCATCACTCGCAAATCGCTGGAAGAACGGACCGAAGTAGAAACGTGTTTTCCATTCAGGCTTCGCCACGTTGAAGGGTTAAAGCGTTGAAACGTTAAACCGTTACCTACAGGTTCAAGCTAGGGTCGTATCTAAGTACTCAATTTTTGAGGCAATCTGGAACGCTGAGGACGTGAAGCTTCGCCACGTCCCTGAGAATGTTTAGGCTCCGCGTTTGCGACTTGGGAACGACTTGCAAAAAGATAAGGGGGAGCAAAATGGGGTCGCGTCTATATTTTTTGACATTCACACGAGCCAGTCCTCACTACTGACACTCGCCTGCCGAATTGGTAGGCGTGTGGGCAAGGGCCGCGGCGGCTTCGGATTCAATGCGAAGGAGCGATCTATCATGTGATGAGTCGCGGAGATCGGAACAGGGTCCCTGGTTTTCTGGTTTCCGAGTCCAAATATCAACGCTGATTGCTAACTACTGACTGCCTCATCTTTTGTTACCTTGTTTATTCTAATATTCTAATCCTTAAATATTGCTAACCTTAAATATTGTTTTAAGGCTTTACATATTTAGCATCCACGCGATGTCTCAGTAGAAATATGAGGATGCGCCAATCAGTTCAGAGAGCGCGCAGGTTGAGCGTGAAAACGACGATCGATCTGCCCCGATCGCTCTTGAAGCAAGCAAAACATCACGCCGTAGAAACCGAAACGACGCTAAAGGCACTTATCATTGCCGGGCTGAAAGAGCAGCTTAAATCGCGCGGCTGAATTCCGGCTGCTGCAACAAGTTTCAATCCAGCCTCCGGTTTCGGCTGGAGTCGTTTTTACTTCGGGCGAGGCCGCAGATAGATGGTTCCGGAAGTGAAATCGAAAATGGCAGAGTTCAACGCCAAGGTGCCGTATTAATGCTTATGAGCTATCCGTTCGCGGAAGCTGGACCCAGCACGTAAATAACCCAGGGCGCGACCGAAGTCTCGCTCACCCAGCTGTAGGGCTCGGTTTCGTATCCAAGCGGGCGGTAACGGCCTAACAGCTTAAGGCCGGAAGCCAAGAACAAATCCACGTAATCTTCGTCGAACCAGACGACATCCTCGACGGGACGTCTGTCGCTAACGTCCTTCATCACAATCTTCACCGTGTCGCCGCTTCGGGCAGTCCGGTTCTCAGGGAAGTCTTTAGTCGTAAACGACGCCCATTCGTGGGTGTATATCTCCGGGGTGGAACCGAGCAGGATGATTCGCCCCATCGAGCGCACCAGCCGTCGCAAACCGGTGAGGAGCTGAACCCGCTTCGATACATCGGGAATGTTGTCGAAACCGAAGGCCGACAAAACCAGGTCGAACTGACCCGGTTCGAAGGCGCTGAAATCGCCGTCCCTAACCAGCAGATAAGTTCCATTCGGATCGGTTTTCCTCGCCGCCTCAATCATGTGGCTTGAAATGTCGATGCCGACGGCACGCATTCCGAGCGTTCGCAGGAAACGAGTCGAGCGGCCGGCGCCGCAGCCAAAATCCAGGGCGACGAGGCCGGTAACGTGCTCGGCAATTAGCGCGGGTAAGTCGCGATAGGCTAGATAGTAGGTGCCTGGAAAATCCAGCGTCGCATACGCTTCTGCTCTCTCTTTGTCGGCGTAGACATTGGAAAACGACATCGGGGTGCTGTGGCCACGGAACATTAGCCCAGGGACGAAAAGGTAGCACCTTGACGTTGGGAGCAGGGACTATCAACCATCAACGCGACCATCGACAGCGGACCACGGACTGCCGCGCGCCTGGGCGGCGCAACGCCGAGCCATGCCGCTAAGCGGCAGTTCTGCTGTCTTGCAGCAATCTGTGATGCGGGTGTCACTCTGAACGCACTAGCAGGGTGCGGAGCCGGAAGGAATGGGGTCGCGTCTTTCACTTTACACAGTTAGCCTTCAGCGCGCTGATCGGGAGAGTTAAC
>DATGYM010000022.1:0-2793 GCA_035297925.1 Pyrinomonadaceae bacterium
CAGTCTTTCAGGCCATGATGGAGCTGCTGCCAATTGTGTCCGTCTTCACTTTTGAGCGTCACCACGCCTTCGTCGGTTGCGACATAGAGGATCGATCCCATGACTTTTCCCTCCCGTTTTGTATGGATGAATATCTACTACAGAACCGTTGGAGCGACAAGGCGGGCGATCCTGTGCGTTCAAGCCGTTCAAGTAGTTCAAACCGTTCAATGTTATGTGGAATCTGAATGGATTGCCCCAGCGTATGCGATAACTTTTGAGCCGAGGATTTTTTTATGTGCAGGTCGGTAATTGAAACCGTGAGTTATCCGGAGATATTTTGTGTGGGGTAACGCGACGAATGAGCCGCGGGCTGAAGCGACATGATGGCACGAGACGATGGGCGCGTCGGCTCCATTCTTTGTTAGAACGCGTGTCGACCAATTGCGCGGGCCGACTTGCCCTGGCGTCGTTTTCGTTGCCACTGAGTCGCGATGTCGGCCAGAAAGTCGCCGTAGCCCCATCCGATCTTGTCTTGATATTGCGCAAGTCGAACGAGCCGGGCCACCGCGTCGCCACGCGCTTCGTCCGGCAACGCCTCGAGCATTGCGACGGCCTCTTTCACCTTCCGTTCCAGTGTCGCAAAGTACGTTTCGTCTCCATAGCCTAGATCCGCCGCCTGCTCCGTTCCGGCTTCAACGAACGTCAGAAGCAGGTCCACCATGCCGACGAGATCGCCCGTTGATCGTCTGTAGTCCGCGATCGTGGCCGCGGCCTCTCGGAGCCGAATCGGTCGTTGGCTGAGGGGATCTGGAAAGACCGCGGTACCCACCAACTTTCGGTACTCGTCGAGCGTGGCGGCGGCCGGTACGAACCGCGCGTGCAAGAATCGGCGGTTTGCGCTGCTCGCTTCGTAAAGGTCGCGAATGACGCCTGTCAGGCCCGCTCGATCCATCGAACTGAGGCGGGCTTTCACATTTGACCACGATGCACTCTTCTTTGACTTCATCGTCGATCCTGGCTTGGCGATGGTTCAGCGGCCTAACCTTGGCATGAGCCACTGCGCGTCTTTTGCGCCGTCGGCTCCATGCCAGTGTTCGGCGGCTACTGAGTCGATGAGGTGAGAAGGCCTCATTGAATTGTAAGGCGCTTCTTGATCCTTGCTGCGAAAGGTTGAACATATCGTTGTAATCTCGCGGCGACTTGTGAACGCAACGCTCGGTGCACAATGAGGATAAGCGCAAAGTAAAGTTCCCAGCACCAGGTGAAAACGATTCTCCGTGCGGCATCAACTGTCTTAAGAAGGTCGTTGTACCCGCCTTTCAGCCCACCGCATAGCCAGCTCCGTCCAGATCCTCAAGTGCCGCACGGCTGTTTGAACCCCATGTGATGAACAGAGTCGCCGCCGCGAGTTCGCCGCGGCCAACAAGTTCGTCACATGGGGTGATCAGTTTCACGTAATCGTTCCTGATCCCTGCATCTTCTGCAGACATGACGAATGCAAAGGGATCGAAGTGCAGAACGGATGTGGGCAAATATGCACTGTCTTCAAGCGCCGAAAGCACCTTTTGCTCAGACGTACCTCCCGGATCCACGAGTCGCAGGTCTGGGGCAAGCACGGCGAGACTAGGTTGCGAGAATACGCACGCTACTGTCTTACGCACGGCCGAGTCACGGTCCATCAGCGTGAGTGTGCGACGTGGAATTGCCATTATTTCACGAGCGTGAAGCACAGGTGACCCAGCGTAAGGCAATTCGCCATCTCTGATTCCGGCAATTGCACCGAAACCGAGCGGAGGATCTGCAAATGCGGCAGTCTGAGCGATGCCGAGACGTGATGCTGCGTAATCAGGGAGCTGACGCGCCTCACGTAGGTGCGAACTTGTTGCTGCGTATACTCCCTTCCCTGAATGAGCCTCCACGATATGGATTTCGTGGTGCCATGGCTCACGGGATACCAGCTCATCCAGGAGAGCGAGGTAGGCAGAATGCTTGAGCAAGTCACCGCCGTTTCCAGCGTTGCTATTCTGCTTGTTCTCGGTCATCAGGTCTGATCGTAACAGCATCATCTCACACCTTGGAACGGTGTGTCAGACCCTACGCACTGCGGGTCCGCTGAACTAGTAATATACGGAACTGTCTTTTGCGATATTAATATCGACAAAGGCCGCCTGCAAGAAGAAGGCCGGTGGGGCACAGGTCGCGTGGGATGTTACGGTGCGCTGCAGCGACTCTGCTAATCAGCCGGCAAGCCCGAGCGACTCAATAACCTAGATCTTTATCGACGAGATTTGTTAGCGGCTCGCCGGCGAGGAAACGTTTCAGATTGTCCTTGAAGATCGGCAACAGCGGCGGCCATTTTTCGCTGGTGATGCCGGCGATGCGTGGGGTGATGATCACGTTACGCAAACTCCACAATTCAGAGTTCTTCGGCAGCGGTTGATGCGCGAAAGCGTCCAGCACTGCCCCGGCGATCCAGCCTTCGTTGAGCGCCCGTACAAGCAATGTTTCTTCGATGGAGTGGCCGCCTGTGAGGTTGATCAGATAAGCGGTCGGTTTCATCCTGCGCAATTCGTTCTCGCCAATAATGTTGAAAGTCGACGGCACCGAAGCCAGGAGTAAGACAACGAAATCCGATTCCGCAAGCAGTTGCGGCAAAAATTCCGGTGTGCCCAACTGATCGACGAACTCCGGCTTGATCGTTGTCGTACGTTTGGTGGCGAGGACGCGCATGCCCAAGGCTTTGGCTTTGCGAGCAAGCGCTGATCCAGCCGTTCCGAGTCCGACAATCCCCAATGTCTTTCCGTCGATCTC
>DATGYM010000023.1:0-11376 GCA_035297925.1 Pyrinomonadaceae bacterium
TTCCAGTTTCCAGCAATGACAGGTTTTCTCATAACAATCCTGGGCTTGGGTCTTTTGGACTTGGGTCTTTGGGCTTTGTTCTTTGTGCTTGGTTAAGGTGTGATTTCAATAGAGCAGCAAAGGCCCGTTCAAAGTTCAAAGCACAAAGTTCAAAGTATAAAGATTCATTTATCAGTAAGAGCCGCCACTCCCGGCAACTCCTTGCCCGCAAGAAACTCAAGCGTTGCCCCGCCGCCGGTCGAGATGTGCGTGATGCGGTCGGCGACGCCGGCTTGCGTGACAGCGGCAACTGAATCTCCGCCGCCGACAATTACGGTGGCGCCGCGATCGGCGGCTTCAGCCACGGCGCGGGCGATGCCTATCGTGCCTTCGTTAAAAGGTGGCTCTTCAAAGACGCCCATCGGCCCGTTCCAGATTATGGTGCGCGCGTCGCGCAACGCATTCGCAAAATGCTGTACCGTTTCCACGCCGATGTCCATTCCGGCGTGACCGGCATTCGTAAACTCGATGGGTATTGTCTTGGCAACAATCTTGTCGCCTTTTATGGGCTCATAGCTGTCCACCACCTGGTGATCCGTCGGCAAAAGCAAGTCCACGCCTTCAGCTTCCGCTCGCTTCTTGATCTCAAGAGCCACTTGTAGCTTGTCGTTTTCCACCAGCGACTTGCCGACTGTGAATCCTTCGGACTTGAAAAAAGTGTAGGCCATCGCGCCGCCAATCAGCAATTTGTCGACTTTGCGATCGATAAGCGCATTGATTACCGGAATTTTGTCGGAGACTTTTGCGCCTCCAAGTATAGCAACAAAGGGGTGTTCGGGATTTCTGATGACGCGGCCGAGGTATTCCAACTCCTTTTGCATCAGCAGACCGGCGGCCGCCTTGCTCACGAATTTCGTGATACCGACAGTTGAGGCATGTGCGCGATGCGCCGCGCCAAATGCGTCGTTCACATAAACGTCGCAGAGCCGCGCGAGTTGCCGGGCAAAGGCGTCGTCGTTTTTTCCTTCTTCCTTATGGAAGCGGAGGTTCTCAAGCAAGACTACGTCGCCATCACGGAGCGCCGTCACTTTCGACTCAGCCTCTTCGCCTGTGCAGTCGCGGGCAAAAGCAACTGTCTTGCCGAGTAGATCGGAAAGGTGAGCAGCCACCGGCGCCAGGCTATATTTTTCGATACGTTCGCCCGAGGGCCGGCCAAGATGCGAAGCCAGAATCACACGCGCGCCTTGTTCAATGGCGTATTGAATCGTCGGCAAAGCGGCGCGAATACGCGTGTCGTCTTCAACCTTGCCTTCGTTTATGGGGACGTTAAAGTCAACGCGGATGAAGACACGCTTGCTTTTGAGGTCGAGATCCTTGATGGAAAGCTTCGGCATAGAGTAATGAGTAATGAGTAGTCGAAAAGGTTTAGAGGCGGGCATCGCCCGCCGCGGCGGCGACGAGGGCAATGCCCTCGTCTAAACAATTCAAATTGCCTTTCTTCGCATCAAATCACTCATCACTCATCACTCATTACTGTTCTTACAGACCTTTTCCCGCAATAAACTTGATGAGATCGCGCACGCGACAGGAGTAGCCCCATTCATTGTCGTACCACGACAGCACCTTCACCAGGTGTCCATTAATAACTTTCGTGTACTCCGCGTCGATTATCGAAGAGTTTGAATTTCGCTTGAAGTCGCTCGATACCAGCGGCTCTTCAGAAAACGCAAGAATGCCTGACAACTCTTCGTTGGCTGCATTCTTGAGTGCCCGATTCACTTCCTCAGTGCTGGTTTCTTTCTCCACATCCATAACCACATCAACCAGCGATACGTTTGGCGTGGGCACGCGCACTGAAATGCCGTCAAACTTACCTTTCAACTCCGGCAGCACCAGCGCCACCGCTTTTGCGGCGCCGGTGGACGTCGGGATCATCGAGAGGGCGGCGGCACGCGCGCGGCGTAAATCCTTATGCGGCAGGTCAAGCAGTTGCTGGTCGTTGGTGTACGAGTGAATTGTCGTCATCTGCGCTGAGCGAATGCCGAAGTTCTCGTGAATAACCTTAGCCACCGGCGCCAGGCAGTTGGTCGTGCAAGATGCGTTTGAGATTATGTGATGATCGGCGGCGACGTATTTGTCCTCATTAACGCCCAGGACAACCGTGATGTCTTCGTTCTTGGCAGGGGCGGAAATAATGACTTTTTTGACACTGCCGCGCAGGTGCTTTTTCGCGTCTTCGGCCTTCGTGAACAGTCCTGTTGATTCGATTACGATTTCGGCGCCCACTGAATCCCAATCAATCGCCGCGGGATCGCGTTGAGAGAAGACGCGAAACTCGTCGCCTTCGACGCGAATCCCATTTTCGGTCGATGTAATCTCATGATCGAGATTTCCGAGCACCGAGTCGTATTTCAGCAAATGAGCGAGCGTTCGTGTATCGGTGAGGTCGTTGACGGCGACGAAATCGATGTCCGGATCGCCGATGGAAGTGCGAAAGATATTGCGTCCGATGCGTCCAAAGCCGTTGATACCAACTTTCACCGCCATTGCAAGCTGTCCTCCTGATGTTTATGCCCGAGTCATGCTTCGAGACCTTTCAGCCGCGCCAAGGCACACTATCTCCGCCGCTGTGCAATCAGGATCGAAACTTGCTGGGAGTAAGAAGCCCAAGGTTATGCGGCGTAGCTGTGACTGTCAAGCGAGAGTCCCGTTGAATCTTTTTGAAACTGCGTTGCCGCTGCGAGCGTAGTAACCACTTGATCGAAGGGGACTTGTTTGTTAACTGTTGCTGCTGTTTTTCTAAACTTAAGGATAACTGTAAGGAGCTTTTGGTGTGATGCTTATTCCTCAGCGTCGTAAGCTGTTCAAGACTCTGTTGCTGTCGGCGTTTCTGCTGGTGGGAAGCCAGGCGGCTTTTGCTCAGGTGCCCGGGGCGACGCCCACGCCCAATCCGGCGCAGAAAGATGCTACACGGCCGCCGGGAACCGAGACCCAGAACCCAAGTGTGCCTCCAGGAACGCAGCAAACGACGCCCCCTCAAGCTCCGCCCGGAACGCAGCAGCCGCCAGCACAATCGCCTCCTGGAAATCCAACCGTGGTTCCACAGACACAAAATCCGGAACCGTCGGTGCAAGAGCCGAGCGAACCTGTTTTCCCCCCAGTCGAACAGAGGCCTTTGCCGCCTATGCCCAATATGACCCGGCTGGGCGTGACTAGTGACAACACCCTGACACTTTCGCTGAATGACGCGATTAAGCGAGCGCTCGAGAATAACAACGACATCGAGATCGCACGTGATGACGTGCGTTTTGCGGAAACGCAACTGCGCTCGCTGGAGGGAGTCTACGATCCGTTTTTGAGCTTTACCCCGCAGATCGATAAGCGGATTACTCCCGTGCAAAATATTTTTGCCGGCGGCGGCGTGGCGGGACAAGTTTCCAACACGACCCTTTCGCTTAATCCAACGCTCAACAAGTCCTTCTCAACCGGTGGTGGGGACTATCAGCTGAGTTTTAGCAACTCCAGAACCAAAACGAGCGCTGCCAACAGCACCCTGAATCCATTCTATTCGTCCAACCTTTCTCTGACTTTTACACAGCCGCTCTTGCGCGACCGTTCAATCGACATCAACCGCAGACAGATTCGGATTCAAAAAAAGCGCCTGGAACAATCGGACGCCGATTTTCGTCTGCGCACGATCTCCGTTATTTCGCAGGTGCAGCAAGCCTATTGGGAATTGGTCTTCGCGTTACGCGACCAGCAGAACCAACTCGCGAATCTAAATCTGTCGCGTGAGAACCTCCGTCGCGTAGAGGCGCAGATTGCGGTGGGAACGAAGGCGCCACTCGAACGCGCGGAAGTGCAAACTGAGTTGGCTAACCGTGAATCAGCGCTGCTGCTGGCAGTACAAAACGTTTCTGTCGCCGAGAATAACCTGAAGAAGTTAGTCTTCAAAGATCCGTCAGTCCCTGAGTGGTCGGCGCAGGTTACCCCTACAGACACGCCGAAGTTTGATGCGACGCCCATAAAC
Source organism: Pyrinomonadaceae bacterium (assembly GCA_035297925.1). GTDB lineage: Bacteria > Acidobacteriota > Blastocatellia > Pyrinomonadales > Pyrinomonadaceae > PSRF01. The sequence goes on from DATGYM010000023.1 coordinate 4,010, forward strand.
CTCAACGACGCCTTGAAGGAAGCGCGCGAGAACAGACCGGAGTTGCGCCGCCTGCGTTTGCAAAATGACATTAACCAGATCGACATTAAGTATTTCAAGAACCAAACAAAACCACAGGTCGACATACAATCAACCGTGGCCACGACTGGCCTGGCGGGAACTCCGGCCGCAACTCTTCCCTCTGGCACCCTGCTGCCCTTAATCTCGGGCGATCCAGCGACGGATGCCAATGCCTTCCTCCTGGACCAAATCCAGGACATTCAACGCCGCTCAGGCTTTCCGCTCGCTACTACTCCTTTTGTTGCCTCTCCGAGTCTTGCGCCTTCGGCCCTGATCGGCGGATATGGGCAGACCCTGAAGAACCTCCTTAACCTGAATACTTATAACGTGGTCGTCGGCGTAGCAATCCAGATTCCCTTGCGCAATCGAACCGCGGAGGCCAACCTTGCCGGCGCCCGTATTCAGGGTGAGCAACTCCAAGCCTCGCTGCGCTCACAGGATCAAATCATCGAGGTCGATGTGCGCAACGCAGCGCAGGCAGTTGAGACTTCGCGCCTTCGTGTTTTAGCGGCGCGAGAAGCGAGAGCAAACGCTGAGACGCAACTGGAAGGTGAACAACGACTTTACCAGGTCGGCCGTTCAACTACGTTCCTGCTCTTCCAACGCGAAAACGCTCTGACCAACGCCCGCGGTGCCGAGTTGCGTGCTGAAACTGACTACAATAAGGCGCTGGCCGATCTGCAGCGCGCCACGTCGAGCACGTTGCGGGCCAACAACGTCATCGTTAACACGCCGACTCCGTGAGGAGGAGGAGGAGGAGCGCGGGCAACTTTCGCTCAGGCTTTGTCAGTAATTGGACGCGTGGATGTAGGGGCACGGCATGCCGTGCCCCTACGATTTTGTGACTCTACGTCGGTGCCGGGGCAGTAGCCCGACCGTCAGGAGGGCTTATGGGGTGCCGTTCGGGGCAGTAGCCCGACCGTCAGGAGGGCTTACGGGGTGCCGTTCGGGGCAGTAGCCCGACCGTCAGGGAGGGCTTTCCTACTGCCCCTACGATTTTCTAACCTAATCTGTTAGATTGCGCGCGCTAACTACTCTTTGCGTTTGCTCCCATGAAGATCTCCGCAACTATCATCACACTCAATGAAGCAGCCAATATCGGCGCAGCTTGCGAGTCATTAAGGTGGGCGGATGAGATCGTCGTCGTCGACTCAGGATCGAGAGATAACACACGCGAGATCGCCGCAGCTTCCGGCGCCCGCGTACTTCAAAGAGACTGGCCGGGCTTTGGGGCCCAGAAACAATTCGCCGTCGAGCAGACCTTATACGAGTGGGTCTTCAGCCTTGATGCCGACGAGCGTGTCTCGAACGAACTGCAAACTTCAATCGCAAACCTGCGCGATGCACCTGAAGATAACCTGGCGGATGGCTATCGCATTGCGCGACGTTCTTTTTACCAGGGCCGCTGGATCAAGGGTGGCGGTTGGTACCCCGACTGGCAGTTGCGTCTGTTTAGAAAGTCGCGCGGACATTGGGAGCCGCGCCAAATTCACGAATCGGTGAAAATGGACGCCGGCGCCCGCATAGAAAAACTTGCGGGAGACATCCTGCACTACAGCGTGCGCGATTCGGCTCACCACCACCGCATGATCGGCGACCGTTATGCGCCGCTGGCCGCACAGCAAATGTTCGACGAGGGTCGTAACACCTCACCGCTAAGAATTGCATCCGCTGCGCCGACTGCTTTCTTTAGCAGCTATGTTCTTAAGGGCGGGTTTCGCGACGGACTGGCAGGATTGACAATCGCGAGCTTCGCAGCCCACCACGCCTTTCTCAAACACCTGATGCTCTGGGAGAAACGGAAGGCGGAAAAAAGTGAGCAGTAAGCAGAAGCCGTCGGCGGTCCGCCGTCGGATTATAGAGATCGTCTCAAGCTCTTCGAAATGAGCTACAATGCCAACCGATGCACCTTTGCCTGACAGCGATTCTCGCCGACACGCTAATCCCACCACCATTCATTTATCTCTTCGCAGGAATTTTTGGCGCCATCATAGGCAGCTTCCTTAACGTGATCATCCATCGCGTACCTCGCGAAGAGTCGGTGGTAATACCAAGCTCGCGTTGTCCTTCGTGCGGCGCCGTAATCGTTTTCTACGATAACGTGCCGATATTGAGTTACCTGATGCTGGGTGGTCGCTGCCGCTCTTGCAAGGTGCACATATCTGCCCGCTATCCCGCAGTAGAAGCGCTGACTGCTCTTCTTTGGATTGGGGTCGTCTGGCGTGACGGACTCACTCTCGCGCTTCCGTTCGACCTCGCCTTTGTCACAGCCATCACGGCCCTGGTTTTCATAGACGCTGAACACATGATCCTGCCAAACGCGATAACTTATCCCGGTATCGTGTTTGCGCTGATTGCGCGAATAGTGATTCCGTTGCTCATGGGCCGGCCTTATTTCGACGACCTGCCGATGCTTCTCAACGGAACGCTCCAGGGAATGCCCGTATGGGGAGCCTCCCTTGTCGGGGCGCTGATTGGCGCCCTGGTTGGTGGCGGCTCTCTCTGGTTAATGGGTTGGACCTGGGAAAGACTGCGGGGCATCGAAGCCATGGGTCTGGGCGATGTGAAGATGATGTTTATGGTTGGGGCTTATCTCGGGTGGCGACTAACCATACTCAACATCTTTCTAGGTGTGTTGTCCGGCTCGCTGATCGGAATTGTCCTGATGTTGCGCCAGGGAAAACGAAATATGCAGATGCTGCTGCCGTTCGGCGTCTTCCTCGGCATTGGGGCCATCGCCGCTTTGCTGGTCGGCCCGGAAATTGTCGAGTGGTATGCCGGGCAATTCAGGTGAATTGTACTTACTACTTTGTGCTTTGAACTTTGAACTTAGTACTTTGAGCTGATGATTGCCTGAAGGGTAGCTTTGTCGAATCAAGATTCAAGCGACAAAGTTCGAAGCACAAAGTACTAGGTTCAAAGCACAAAGTAGTAAGTACAAAGTTCAGACAAGAAAGATCAAGAGCTCACGGTGCGTTACGCAAATCGCTATCAGTTTGGATTGACGCTGCTGACCGGATTTTTCCTGCTGGCCACGCTGATTGCTGTGCTGCTTTACAAGGTTACTCCGGCGACGCCGGCCACGCGTGGCCCACTCCTTCTCACGGCATTTGTCGCTATCCTGCTGGGCACGCTGGTCTGCATACTTTTTTTTCTGCGCTGGGCTTTTCGTCCCTATCGAGAGCTGGTCGGCGAAGCCCACAAGGCGCCGGTTCAGTCAAAAGCACCGCGCTCACAGGACGAGGCAGAGTTTGTGTTGGAGACTTTTCAATCGGTCGTCGCCCAGCTGCAGGAACAGCGCAAGGCACTTGAGCAGTTGAGCAGTCAGGCAAGCAGGCGCGCCGATTCGGCTGAGCGGTTCAGTGAACGCATAGTTGCCAGCGTGCCTTCTGCCCTAATCGCCTTTGACGGTCACGGAAAGTCGATGGTAATCAACGGCCCCGGCCGCGCACTGCTGGGAATCCATGACGGCGCGGGCAGCCAGCCGGTAAGGACAGTGCTGCAGGCAATTCCACAGCTCGCTGAAATGGTAGAAGCGTGCCTGCGAAGCGGCATTGTTTATCGGCGCGAAGAAATAGAGACGATAACTGCCACACAGGGCGCGAGGAGGTTGGGCGCGACTGTCGCACCAATCGAACTCACCCCGGACGCCGGAACTCGCGGCGCACTTTGCCTCTTGACTGACATCACCGAGGTGACGCAATTACGCGAGCAAGTGGCCTTGAAAAACAATTTGGAAAGCCTGGGCGAGATGTCGGCGGGCCTGGCTCACGAATTTAAGAATGCTATTGCCACGCTCCACGGCTACGTTCAGCTTTTGCAGGGTCTTGACCTTGATGAAAAAGCGCGCGGCACCACTTCATCGCTGTTGCACGAGGTGCGCAATCTCTCGGACATGGTCACGTCGTTCCTGAACTTCGCCCGCCCGCAACCACTTCAGCTCGACGAGGTGAATCTCGTTGAACTCCTGCACGATTGCGGCGGCGAGCTCGCCCCGTTATTTAAGGAGCGTAATGTCGAGTTGTCTATCGAAGAGCGCTCTGCGCCTCGCGCGGAGCCCCAGACGATTGCGATTCGCGCCGATGAACGCATGTTGCGCCAGGCGTTGATTAATCTCATTCGCAACGCCGCAGAGGCGATCGCTCCGGACAAAACCGAGCGACGCGTTGCAGCTCTTACTGCAACTGAACGGGACACCGCCGGAAAGGTTTGGGCAGTAGTTGAGATAAGAGATAGCGGCGGAGGAATTCCTGCCGGCGACCTGCAACGGATCTTTATTCCATTCTTTACTACGAAGGATACCGGACACGGTGTCGGTCTAGCCCTCGCGCATCGCGTAGTTACTCAGCACGGTGGCACCTTGACTGCTACCAATGGCCAAGACGGCGGTGCAGTGTTTTCTCTTCGCCTGCCGCTGTAAGCGGCGGACGAAATTCCCAGCGATGCAGTTGGGGATAAGGACCAGGGTCGACCATACGAGCGGGATGGAAAATGGTCAGTTAACTTTGCAACTAACCCGCAGGGCGATATTGAGAAGGCGACGATGTCGCTCGATGAGGCTGAGGCAGTGTTCACGCGCCGCGCGGCGACCCTGGACGACACGCTGGCGAACCGCCTCGGCGGAACCTACGAGACCCCCAATGGCGGCAAGTTTCAAGTAGTGATGAAGCCGGGGAGCGGATTGTATGTTGTCTTTCCGGGCGCACCGGATAAAAAGCTGATTCCTTACAAGGGATTGAAATTCCGCGTAGGAGTTTGCGGACATCGTTTTTGAATTCGTCGAAGAGAACGACCAAATCAAAGCGCTCAAACAAACCGATCCCTCAGCAGAATATACTTTCAAACGTCTGTGAAGTTGTTTCGAACTACTTTCTTAGCCGCAGATTTACGCCGCTTGCGCGATCAGAGATCACGTAAGCTGCTTGATTTTGTTCTTTAAACTTATCCGCGTCAATTCGCGGAAATCCGCGGCTAATCGCTCGATACCACAGTGTGCGTTACGGAAAATATTCCTGCCAACGACGCTCGACCAAAGCGGCGATATCGTCACGAACGATCAACTCTTTCGGAAACCCAGGCTTGGTACGCGCATCAATTACTATCGGTGCTGTATAGGCAAGATGATGGCGGACTACTTCGGCGGTTGCCGCATAAATATCCGCCGCCGGCTCGAAACGCGTCCAGGTTGACCACAGAAAATCCTTGCTTGCACGCGCTACCCGTGCGTCATCGTGCAGGACAATGAGCGGCCATTCGGCAAATGCAGGCTCCCTCGCAAGCCTCGCAGCTTGTTCCGCATCCTTCGCATAGGTGCTGCCCTGCACCACTAGACATCCACCACAAAACACCTCTGCCGCGAAAATACCCTGCGGAAGTGCTCCGCGAAACTCGCGCGGCAACTCGCGCCTCGCCTCTCCGAGGCCGAGCATGATCGCCTTGCTACCCTCGTTCACCTTGCCGCTGGTGTAGTCCAACGTGTCCATCGAGACATTAGAAAAGATGAACAAGTCAGTTTCCGGGTTGAAGCGCGCGAGCACGTGTTCGAGCAACCTGGGAAAATCGTGAAGATCCTGAGGCGTGTCAGTGAGCAAAAGAAACTTCGTTAACGAGAGCTGGCCTTCGCCGAGAATGCGAAAGCCTGAGACAAGCGCCTCGCGGCCATAACGTTCCTGAACCACCGCCGCGCACAACGAGTGGAAACCCGTTTCGCCATAGGTCCAGAGATCGCGTACTCCCGGCATCACCAGGGGAAACAGCGGCGACAGCAACTGTTGCAGGTAATCCCCAATAAAGAAATCTTCCTGCCGCGGCTTGCCGACCACAGTCGCGGGATAGATCGCATCGCGGCGATGAAAAACTGCCTCAACTTCAAATACAGGATAATCATGCTGCAGAGAATAGTAACCGTAGTGATCGCCAAAAGGTCCTTCAGCTCTACGCTTGTGTGCCGGCGCTTTACCAACCAAAGCAAACTCCGCTTCCGCGGCCAAGCGCGCGCCGGCGAGCGGGTTTCTCGTCATCTTGAGCTTCTGACCCGCCAGCAAAGAAGCCAGCACCAACTCCGGAACATCTTCAGGCAAAGGCGCAATCGCGGCAAGTATCAGGGCCGGCGGGCCGCCAAGAAACACGGTCACCGGCAGTGATTGGCCCAGGCGTTCTGCTTCCGCATAATGAAAGCCGCCGCCCTTCTGAATCTGCCAATGCAATCCCGTGGTCTGGCCGTCATAGACCTGCATGCGATAGATGCCGAGGTTATGCTTTCCTGTAACCGGATTTTCTGTGTAAACAAGCGGTAGCGTAATGAACGGCCCGCCGTCTTCCTGCCAGGTGGTCAGTACCGGCAAATCATCCAGTCGCGCCGGTTGATTGCACACTTGCGTAACGGGAGAACGTTTTGTGTTTTTTGTCCCCAGCTTCAGGAGGTCGCGTCCGAGCGAGCGATGTTTCCACAACTCGGCGGGGCGTGGCGGTAACAACAACTCTGCCACGTTCACCAATTCACGAACAATCGCTTCGGGCCTGGGACCAAAAGCGAGATCGATGCGTCGTCTGGTTCCGAAGAGATTCGTAACCACCGGATAACGGCTGCCCTTCACGCGCTTGAACAACAGGGCGGATCCAGAGCGATCGATAACTCTGCGATGAATTTCCGCCACCTCGAGGTAGGGATCGACTTCAGCTTCGACGCTCACGAGCTCGTTTTCCCGGGACAGCAGCTCGAGAAATGTGCGCAGGTTGGGATGCATCTAGTGGCTGGGAGTATAACGCTTCTAACACGCGCAGGGGCACGGCATGCCGTGCCCCTACCCAATTCAGATGTGGGTTAAGACCGCATGGGCACGGAGCCGTGCCCCTACGAACGGCCGCCTACTCTATCGGTTGCTTCTTTTTCAGTAGTGCCGTGTTCAGATCCAGTTGCGCCATGGGTATCACCTCAACCTGGGGATACTTGTTGCGCAACTCCGAGAGAAAGTCCTTCGCGTTTCCAACTATGACAATACTCGTAGCCTTGGCATCGAGATGAGAACTGGCAAACCGTTGTACGTCGCTCGCCGAAATGTTTTGTACGTTGCCAATGTAGCGATTGATTTCATCGAAGCTGATGCCATATACGGCGAGCGTTGCTACCTGGGCCACCAATCCGGCATTTGTTTCCAGATTGCGCGCGAAGTTTCCAACGACCACCGCTTTGCGCGGATTCAATTCAATGTCCGGCACCGGCGCCGTTGCCAGTCGGCCCACTTCACCCAACAGCAGGTCGGCAACCTGCACGGCCGATTGATTTTTAGTTTGCGCAGATGCCACAA
>DATGYM010000024.1:0-1756 GCA_035297925.1 Pyrinomonadaceae bacterium
CTTACAACAGTCGTTTCCTGAAATACAACAACTTATCAAGACATCCAACGCTGTCGAAGTAGCAAGAAAAATCATTGATCCAGCGCAATCAATTTTCAAACAATTTGCTGACGACATTCAGCTGAAGGATCTATTTGCAAAGGCAGAAGCATTAGTTGCAAATGCTAATCTGACTTTTACGAAAGCCGTTTCGGGACGAGACGTCTTCGGACGAATCCTCAAAGAAAGCGGGGGTAAAGAAAACACGATCGAAGGGAACGCGTTTAAAAAAAAGCGGACCGAAAGACGCTATCGAAAAAGAAGAAAAAGCGAGCACTAAAACGAAGAGTGAAAACACTCTCCTAAGTCACTCACCACCAAAGCTCTGAAGGTTTTTCGCCATCTGGGGCAATAGTGAACATTGGTCGGAATTGCCGCGAGTTGGCTCAATTCGCTGCTCTGGAGGGCAGGACGCTATAACCAAGCTCTCCGAGTCCTTTAATGACCATTTCGATAAGCTCTTCTGTGGTCTTCTCCTCGAAATTATTGGGCGTTCGGATCGCGATCAATAGTCTGGCCAGTCACCTTCGCCTTGCCCATGGTGGCAGCCACCGCCGCCGAGGCCTGTCACCGTCACCACCAAACACTTGGCCTATGCGCTGGCGGAGCAGCATCAGCTCAGCAAGAAGCAGAGCCTGGAAATGATGGAAGAGCTCGTCGGCATGGTCACCAAGCACCTGAAGAAGGGTGAGCGGGTGAAGATTGTTGGGCTCGGTATTCTGCAAGTGCGCAATCGTGCTGCCCGCACGGGTCGCAATCCGGCGACCGGCGAGGCAATTCAGATCAAGGCGAGCAAAAAGATTGCCTTCCGCGCCTCTAAGGACCTCAAGGAGGCGATCTGATAGCGACAAGGGAATTGCTGTGAGCCGCTATAAAATTGCTTTTGGCCCGTGACGGCATGTCCGCTAATGACCCAAAGCGGACAATCCAAACGCGCGCCGCCGCCATCAATCACGTGCCTAGTTCTGTGATGAGAGGCGGCGGTATGCGATCCTCGACTACGCTGTCGCCCAATTCTCAGCCGGTCTTGCGCATTACCGCCGACTTATAGTTCCCAGCTGGCGTATTGAACGCCACGTTGAAACGGTTCCAACCATTGATTGCGACAATCGCCAAGGTAAGTTGCGCCAATTCGGCCTCGCTGAACTGCTGACTTGCTATGTCGTAGACCGCATCCGGAACCTGCTCGTCCTCAAGTCGGGTCACGGCCTCGGCCCAAGCAAGCGCCGCGCGCTCGCGATCGCTGTAAAGATGCGGCACCCCGCGCCATGCGCTGATCATGTAGAGGCGCTGCTCGGTCTCGCCGCGGGCACGCAAGTCCTTCGAATGCATATCGAGGCAAAACGCACAGCCATTGAGTTGAGATACGCGATAGTTGACAAGGTCGATCAGCTGTGGAGCGAGACCCGTCTTTTCGACTGCCTGGCTCAGGGCCAGCATGGCCTTGTAAGCTTCAGGGTAGGCTTTGCCGTATTGGAAGCGCTTTTGCATCGAGACCTCCTCTTGTTGTCGCTCCCAGCATAGCTAGTACCTAAACTTGAATTTTTCTGAGTTTCTAAAAGTCACATTGTGGTGAGCGAACGAAGGGCCACGCGCCGCCGAGGTGATCGAATGAATGGCAGAATGTCCGCTTCTGGCACAAAGCGGACATACCGAGTTGCGCTGCACATGTCCGCTTTCGGGGGTAAAGCGGACATCCCGTTTTGCACTGCGAATG
>DATGYM010000025.1:0-2537 GCA_035297925.1 Pyrinomonadaceae bacterium
TGAAATGAATAGGTTTCCGCGGCGGCCGGGCGTCCGTTTAACCTTGGTACGAGTTATGCGCCTAAAAACGCCCGGAAGCACACCAGGCGTCTTATGCAAGTTTTAGCTTACGGTTTGTTCGTACTCGGCCTCATTTTGGGCATGTTCCTCTACTTGCTGCCTGCGATCATTGCCGATATGCGCGATGCCGAGCACGCGACCGCCATTACATGGGTCAATCTTCTATTCGCTTGGACGGTGCTCGGTTGGGTCGCCGCTTTAATTTGGGCCTGCGTGGAGAAACCCGAGCCACAGCAGCCTGCCGTTGAACATCGCGAGGCAGCGTAGGGGAGGAACAATGAAAACAATATTAGCAGCAATTGCAGTCTGGTTACTTGCTTCGTCGTTAGCCATCGCGCAGGACACAAGGGTTGCCGTTTCAGTCAACCATCGAGGTAATGATCAAGTGGGTCAGCAAGTAGCGGCGGCTCTAAAACAGGCTATTCGCGGATCTAAATCGTTTCGTTTTGTTTATGACGAAGTGGCACCGAGTTTTCCAAGAATTGTGGCTTATCTAGCAACCATCAATGTCGATAAAGATACAGGGGCAAGCGCGATTTCTACGACCCTTTCCTATGATAGTTTTGATATACGCGGTCGAGGAATATATCTGACCTCCTTAGTCCAATACTGCACTCGGTTAAGTGTCGAGACTTGTGCGAAAGGAATTCTGCCCTACCTCGATGCGACCGTTGAGTCTTTACGTAGAACTTGGCCGGATCTGTGGAGGACTCTCATACCCGGCGGAGAATATGCAGATCTTCAAGTGCCGGACACTCTTTCCGACGATGGCTCGCCGGTTTCTTCGTTGCCCGCTGCAAGCCGTTAACGTCCCCTGAGGGACGGAAAGGAGGTTCCATCAATGTCGCAACTCAGGCCCAGAAGTTTCAGAAAGACATCTTTCTATTTGCAATAATATCCAGGAATGAAACTGCCGTTCGATTCACTCACTGATAAATGAAATTCCGCCAATCACACGCACGAACTTTGAAAAAATTCTAGTATGAATGAGCTCTTTGGGTTTGATGTCTATGCCCCTAAAGAGATCGCCGAAAAAATCGAGACCATTGGGGTCACAAAGGCTCGCTTGCCGGTTCTATCGCAGATAACCCTTGGGTTATTGGCAGGCGGTTTCATCGGCCTCGGAGCACTTTATTTCACAATCGTTGCGATGCAAGCCTAAGCTTTGCTGCCAGTCGGATTCTGGGTGGAGTCGCGTTCTCGTTTGGACGAGAAAAGAGTTGCGAAGGTCGAAAGCCTGTAGGAAATCATCGCCGAAATGAGTGACACTGGCGACAATCCCGTCACTGTTTCCTCAGAGTAATATCCCCAACCCGTATTGCAAAATTAAGGGACAGAAACGGAAGAAAAAATAATTTAGCTGGAGTGATGCCTTTTCCCGTCCTACCACTGCTGCAACGCCGGAGTGTTCACGCAATCATGCCTCGTCCCATGATTACCGGCGCTTTCGGGTTATTTTTTATTGACTCTCTGCAAAATTTCGCACGATCCCAAAACTAATAATCGATACTTCTGCAATTAAGGACTCAATGCCGGTCACGGCTGGCCGTCCGACACGGAATCCGAAATCATTAGACCACCCGCCGCCACCTCCCTACAGCTAAAGAACTCGGTGCGCCTCCCCCGGTTTCCATGGACGATCCACCACTAACTCCGGGTAGCGGCGTCGAAAGGTTTCGGCGATGTGGCAGTTCCAGCAAACCGCGGTAGCGGTAGCTAATACGTTCCATACTTCTTCCGGACGAATCTCGCTCCACTCACAGCTCGGCTTGCCAGGATTCATCAAGGCAGGCTTCCGGTCTAGCCAGTTGATTTCACCAAATGGTTTGCCGCATAGAGCGCACTTTTTCCCTTTGTACCATTTCGTCAGTATGTTTCGAATCAGGCACTCCTCGGGCGAGGCTTCGATCTCATGCAAGCATTCTTGGCCGCAGTCGCTCCGCTCGGGCCAGCGACTACAATCCTTCAGGCGAAGGGCTCTCGCATTTATCGGAGCAAGCAGTGCCGCATGTCCTGCATCGACCTCAACCCGGGCGGGCTGTCTGGACTCGGGACATATAATCACTCTCGTGCCGCGCCATTTCATATACGACTTGACTGCACTTGCAAGGACAATAGTCACTGCAACCAATGTCACTAGGGTCAGAAACATGGTCGTTCCCTCATCTTTCATGAGAAATGATCATTCAAATTCATACCCATAAGACGGCTGGGAGCTAACGAACCACCAGCACGGGCGTTTTGCTATGCGTTAAGACCTTTTGCGTTTCGCTGCCGAGCAGCACGCCCTGAACACCCCTTCGCCCATGGGATGCCATAACGATGAGATCACACCTCTTATTCTCAGCAGTTTTGATAATCATCTCGTATGGATGGTCTGATATTGCAGACTCTGAGTCGCAGCTTACGCCAGCTTTTTCTGCCGCATTTTTAATAACACCGAGAAATTGCTCGGCCTGAATTTTTGACTCGCGTTC
>DATGYM010000026.1:0-10351 GCA_035297925.1 Pyrinomonadaceae bacterium
CTGGAAGCTGGTGACCGCGGATGGAACAATCGAAGGCTACTACTCGGGACTGTTCCAACATATGCAGAATGGCGAGCACTTCATCACGCAACAGGGTGAGGTTCTTTCTGTTACGGGCGCCTATGTGAATCTCTATCAAGCGAGAGTCACGTATCAGGCGGTGCTACTGGCTGATCATACGACGGTCTCCGGCATACTGACGATTCACCCAACTGAGAAGCGCTGAGGCTTGCCACCGCTAGTGAATTTTGTGGGTCTGCTGCGCTGATGGGGCTTTACGCTGGCGCCGGAATTGCGCTGGGGGACAATCAAACTGCCGCTTGAAGGCGCGATTGAAAGCCGCTTCCGACCCATAGCCGACCTCCGCAGCGATTTCCGCAACGCTTTGTTCGGTCGACTGAAGCATCTGCGCGCCCAACTTGAGTCGCCACTGGGCCAGGTAGGCTATTGGCGACTCTCCCAGAAAATAACGGAAGCGCTCAGCAAACCGCGTACGCGACAGACCGATACTTCTAGCCAGGCTCGAAACCTTCCATGGATGTGCGGGTTCCTTGTGCAACAGCGCCAGGGCCTGACCAATGACGGGATCGCGTGCGCCCGCCAACCAGCCGATCTGTTCAGGAGGCAGCGCGTTGATGTAACAACGCAAGGTCTCGACGAACAGTACTTCAGACAGTTTGGCGACGACCAGGCCGCTGCCGGCATTCGATCCGTTCCCTTCGTTGACCGAGAACCGGATCGAATTTGCCAGCCATTGACCTTCGGGTTCGTTACCGACATGCACTTTTAGAATCTTGGGCAAGCCGGCCAGAAATATCTCACTCAGCCGTGGCTCACAGGCCATGTATCCGCAGACAAATCTGGTAATCTCGCCGCCGCCGCCAAAGCGAACCAGTTTGAGCCCCTGCGTCAGATTTTTCGCAAACGTCTGCACCGCGTCGACAGGTCTTCCGGGTGCGCCGTTGCCCAAAAGGTGGGGATCGCCGTGGGGAAAGATTATGACGTCGCCGGCGGTCAGCTCTTCCCGACGTCCGCCTGGCAGCCTTGCATAGGCACGCCCCTCAGTTAAGAAGTGATAGAGGATCAGGTGCCCCGCTTCCGGGGAAAGATAAGGAACAACAGTGGTTGATCGTGGCTCGCTGAGACACCAGGGAGCGGTAAACTCCGCGTTGAAGAAGAGTGCTCCCTCAAGCCTAACGACTCTCAAAACTTCAGAAAGCACGTCCATCTAAATAGCCTCACTGATCGGGTGTTTGGGCCAAGCATACCGGACGATCAATCAAGTATTCAAGACCGTGCTGGTCGTACATTGCAATTGGATCGCGATGGGCGCGTATTCAAGCTGGAAAGAGAGGTTAATACCATGCCGTTCACAACCGTAAGAGTCATCGAGGGAGTGTTTACGAAGGAACAGAAAGCCAGGATCATCGACAAGGTTACCGAAGCGATGGTCGAGGTCGAGGGCGAGAAAATGCGACCCTTGACCTGGGTCGTGATTGAAGAAGTCAAATCAGGTGACTGGGCCATCGGAGGTCAACCGGTCTTCCCCAAAGCCGAAGGATGATAAGCGAATCGCGATGAGCACGGATTCACGGACGATTGATTGAGAGGAGAATTAGCATGAATGCGAGTGCGAAAGCGATAGAAACGAACAAGGAATTTGATGAGCTTAAGACTCGGCTGAAGACGACCTGGATGACCGGAGACTACGACCGTTTCTCACGCTTTATGGAGAAGGATGCGGAACAGTTTTTCCGGCGGCTCAAAATCACACCGGGGACTCGGTTGCTCGACGTTGGTTGCGGCGCCGGGCAACTCGCCCTGATTGCGGCCAGGGCCGGCGCACAGGTCACCGGCTGCGATATTGCCACTAACTGGCTCGAGCAGGCCCGCGGCCGCGCGAACGCGGAAGGACTCGAGATCACCTTTGAGGAGGGTGATGCCGAAGCGCTGCCGTATGAAGATGCTCAGTTCGACGCTGTGGTCAGCTTGATCGGAGCCATGTTCGCGCCTCGCCCGGATCTCGTAGCGGCCGAACTTACCCGCGTATGCCGGCCAGGCGGGATGATCGCCATGGCGAATTGGACCCCCGACGGCTTCATCGGGCAAATGTTCAAGGCGATTGCTAAGTATATCGCTCCTTCCGGAATGCCCGCGCCCGTATTGTGGGGAGATGAAGTCACGGTTCGTAATCGGCTGCGCGAAGGAATTGCCGATCTGAAGTGTGCGCCCAGGGTCTATCACTTTGACTATCCGTTTCCGCCGGCAGCGGTGGTGGAATTCTTCCGTGCTCACTACGGTCCGATGTCACGCGCCTTCGCGTCTCTCGACGAGCAGGCGCAGGATAAACTGCGAAGTGAACTCGTCAGCTTATGGTCAGTGCACAACAAGGCCGTGAACAATACTACCTGGGTGGAAGCCGAATACCTTGAGGTTATTGCAACTCGCGGCCGGACTTTGCTGGCCGTCCCACAAACCAACGCTACTAACAAGATAGGAGTTTCTATGAGTCGTCGTGCTGAAGCACTGGCTGATCGTATCGAGGAAGGCGCGGAAACTTTGGCTGCTTTTGCCGCAGGCCTCTCGGAAGCGGAGTGGCATACACCAGTGACGCCAACGGATAGGCGGTCCATCGGCGTCATCGTGCACCATGTCGCCAACATGTACCCGGTTGAGATTGAAGCGGCGCGCGCAATCGCCAGCGGCCAGGCCGTCACAGAAGTTACCTGGGAGGTGGTCTCCGGGATGAATGCCCAGCATGCCCAGGCTCAGGTGAACGTAACCAAGGCTGCTGCGCTCGAGCTCCTGCGCCGGAACAGTCAGGAAGCAGCGGCCGCGGTAAGAACGTTCACGGATGACGAGTTGGACCAGGCAGCGCCCTTCTCGCTAAGTTTCGGCGCGCCTGTCACTGCGCAGTTCGTTATCGAGGACCACGCACTAAGGCACAGCTGGCATCACCTGGCGCGCATACGCAAAGCCGTGGGCCGCTGACGCTGGCAGCCGGCGGGTGCATGACCAATTACAATCACTAAAGATAGAGGCGGCCTTTAAGGTCGCCTCTATCCTGTGCTCGATTAGAGTTCAGACGTTTCGAAAACGGTAGCCCAAGCCCCTGATGGTCTCGATCAGTGATGATCTGTCGCCTAGTTTCTTACGCAATGATCGCACGACCGCTTCAACCACGTCGCGTACTGTCGCATATTCTCGCCTTCGATTCGCACCAACGCGTCGGTTAGCTCCCTTACGATCTCTTGTTTCTGTGAGCCCGAGATATCTCTCTCGCGATGAGTTTCAATACAGCGTTTACGGCCCCGTTGGCCACCGCTTTTGACAGGATTGACTATAGGGTGTTTTGGCGACATTTTGTGAGGGGAAGAAGTCTTACTCAGGAAAAACGAGCCTGCTCTTTCTCCATGTGTCCCTCCGTGTCTGTGCCTCTGTTTTGAGTTTCGCTAATAGAATTCACCACAGAGGCACGGAGAACACGAAGGCTGCACAGAGAAAATCTCAGTTACCTACCTGTGATTCATTTTGAGAATCAACGGCCAGAAAGTTGCGCAGGCGATCCTGCTCGGCCTCGAGTTCGCGTTTGAACGCGCGTTCGCGCGGTTGTGATTCGACATAGCCGAACTCAGTCTTGAGTTCGCCGTCCTTAATTGAGAGATTGCCCCAACCAATCACACGGTCGCGCCAAAGGAGTGGCAGAGCGTAGTAGCCGAGTTTGCGTTTGGCTGCGGGGGTGTAGGCTTCGAAACGGTATTCCCAACCCCATAGCAATTGAAATCGCGCCCGGTCGTGCACCAAAGGATCGAAAGGCGCCAACAACCGCACTGTATCCGGAGTCTCGCTGCCTATGAGACCCGAGCCTTGAATCTCAGCGGGCCAATACCACTCGGTACCCTCAACGCTGGCATGCGATAGCCGTTCTTTCGCTCGCTGCAATGCACTCGTCAGCTTCGCCTGCCACCTTGGCGCCGCATAACGCAGGCGCCGCACATAGAACGACAGGCTCGGACCAGGTAACGGCGCGTAAATGCGGACTACCGCATCGACAAGCGCATCAATTTGCGCGCGACGCTCAGATGCATCGATTGGAGTGTAGGCATCCCTGCCTGCCTTCATTGGAACTTCGTCGCGGTGCGCAGTGTAGAGGCGAATTCCCTTCTCACGCCGCGCCACACGCAAGAGGCCGCGGTAGTGCATCGCTTCCAGCAGGCGGGTCGTGGCGTTCGACGTGCCGCCCCAGTTATTCTTCACTGCGCCGTGAGAGAAATGTTCATCAACTTCGCGGGGGTGCACTGCACCGCGCTCGCGTACGAAAGCGAGCAGGAGCTCTGTTTTCGAAATTTCCCCTTTCAGCTTTCCCCTTTTCCCCTTTTCTCTTCCCGCTTTTTCTCGCGGATGCATCAGCGACCGTAGAGACGTCGTCACGAAGCCGTAGTTGACGAAGAAGTCCTCTTCGATGTCGAGTGTGGCGTAGCGGCGTTCGAGGTCGCCAGCCTGATAGTTCCTGACGCGATGGCGCAGGATCAGATCTTGAGCCCGCGCGGGCGCGCGAATTGGATCAGCCTGCACAAAGCCCATTCTGTCGAGGGCGCGTTTTAGCGTTGTGGGCTTGAAGAAGTTTCGCGCGACAGTAAACCGCCGCAGTTCATCGAGAGTGGTTTGTTTAGTAAGCGGTTGATTTAGTGGCATGAAGTCGGCACCACCACGCGGTAGCAGGTGGTCGTAGTTTAAAAGTTCTACAGAGCAAGCTACCTGTCGCCCGGTGACACAGGCGAAACCCACCTGCTACCCGCGTGGTGGTACTAACTTCATGTAGCTGCGACGATCTCTCAGGTGATTACGCCGTACGATTGCGTAAAACTAAAAAAGTTCCCTCCATTTCAGTCGTCGCATTGTAGTATCTGCATATGAAGCTTACACGTCGGAAGTTCGTCAAAGGCGCTGCCGCCGGCGCATCTTTGTTTTTCGGCCGAATTTCGTCGATTGGAAAGACACATTCTACTCGACAGTCGAAACCGCGGCGGAAAACATCCCGCCCTAATGTCATCTTTATCCTGGCAGACGATCTCGGCTGGGGTGATCTCAGTTGCTATGGCCGGCCCGACTACCGCACCCCGAATATCGATCTCCTGGCTTCCCAGGGCACAAAGTTTACCGATGCGTATTCTGCATCGGCTCTTTGCACTCCCAGCCGCTGCGGCTTCATCACTGGCCGATATCCCGCGCGGCTTAAGATCGGGCTAACGGAGCCCTTACCTGCTACTAATAACCTGGTTGGTCTGGATCCTGGCCATCCGACGATCGGTTCGCTGCTCAAACAAAATGGCTATGACACAGCGCTGTTTGGTAAGTGGCACCTTGGTTTTCGTCCTGAGTGGGGACCAAATGCCCACGGGTTCGATGAGTTCTTCGGAATTCTGGCTGGTGCGGGCGATTATTTCCTGCACAAAAACGGTCTGGGCCGACCGGACTTGTATGAGAACCTCACACCCGTTCAAAAGAATGGTTACTTGACTGATCTATTGACCGAGCGCGCCGTGAGTTATGTTACTCGTGGGCGAAGCGCGCCTTTCTTTCTCAGTCTTCAATACACGGCGCCCCACTGGCCCTGGCAGGGACCCAAAGGTGGAGAGTCGGTAACGTTCTCGGATAAGACGATTGAGCCTGTAACCATGGGCGGCGGCGGCTCACTTAAACTCTACGCCGAAATGATGCGCAGTTTGGATGACGGCGTCGGTCGCGTAATGAGAGCGCTCAAAGGTGCCGGCCTCGATACAAATACCCTGGTGATCTTCACCAGTGATAATGGTGGTGAGCGGTTTTCCTATGAATGGCCTTTCTCGGGACAGAAAGGGTTGCTGCTCGAAGGCGGAATTCGTGTACCCGCCATCGTACGCTGGCCGGGAGTTGTGCCTGCTAAGCGCGTGACTCAGCAAATGGCAATTACGATGGATTGGACAGCCACGATTCTCGCTGCCGCTGAAACCAGGGCTGCTGATGGTTATCCGCTTGACGGGAATGATCTGTTACCCATCATTAAAGGCACCAGCGCCGTTAGCGATCGCGCTTTCTTTTGGCGACTGAGTACACAAGATGCTGTACGAGAGGGAAAGTGGAAATACTTTCGCAGAGAATCCGTTCGATCTCTGTTTGACCTATCGATCGATCTGCGAGAGCAGGCGGATTTCAGCCGGAAGAATCCCGACATCATGCAACGTCTCAGTAGTGCCTTCGACAAATGGAATGAGCAGATGTTGCCTCGCCCAACGAAGTCAAGAGAGTAGCAATCAGCAATCAGCACTCATTACTCATTACTCAGCAGCACTATAGCTTTCGCAGGTACGCAAGCAACCCTGCCCGCTCATCCGCAGTAACGAATCCGCGATCAACAACAAGGCCGTTCGACGAAAGAAGCGGCGGCAGGTTGGGTGGTGGATTCAGCCGGGCGACACGCGCGAAGAAGGCAACGTAGTGGTCTATCACATCTTCGAGTGTGGCCGCGGAGTTATTGTGAAAATACGGTGCAGTCCCGCTGATTCCGCGCAGTTGGGTGACGTCCATCACGCCGAGGTCGGCGGGTTGGCCCGTGAGAAGCAGTCGTCCCGGGTCCGATGTGGTGACGAATTGAAAGGTGCCGTTTGCGAGAGTGATGCGGTAGGTGCGCGCGTTACGAGCCAGCCGCTGCGGACAAGGCGCGTAGCCATCCGTGGTCGGGCGCGGACAAGCTGTCTGGATGTTGTGATAGCGCGCGAGGGGACGCACGAACGTAGTCTCAGCTGTTGATCCACTCGGATGCAATGCGCCGCCGTGACATTGGGCGCATGCGCGATTGAAGACCACCTTGCCCTGCTGCTCAAGCTCGTTCAATTCGGGGTCCGGGTCAGGGAACGGCGTTGAGCCGGAGAGGATCGCGTCGGCCAGCAGTCTTACGCCCGGCGAAGAAAAGAGCGTCTGCTGGAAAGCAGCTAGATCGTCGAGCATCTGCGCAGGCGGTTCAACCGTCACCTGCGCGTGCGCGAAGAGTGCACCGCGGGCTTGTTCCTGAAGGCTTCCAAAGCGGGCATCGTGCTGGTATCCGCCCTGCCGGTTCGGGCCGTTCGGATCCTGGCCCATAATGGGAACGCGCGGTGCACCAGGCGGCCAGATTGGCAGGACGCTATCTGGTCCAGTGATCGCAACATTGCGCACGGGCATAACCGCGCGCCAGAGATCCACCGAAGTTTCTTCGCTCGGCTGACCGGTGGCTGGATCGATCAACTTAACGTTTAGCGGCAATGGCATCGTGACGCGAATGAGACCGTTATCGACCAGATTCGAGAAGTCGACCGCATTGTCTCCGTTTATACGAAAATCGTCGGCGTCGACCGGACGGAAGAGCGGATCATCTGCGTTCTTATTGTTTTCACGTTGCTCCTGTAGCGCATCGAAGCGGGCCTTTGCAGACGCGGGAGAGAGCTGGAAGTTATCCGCAGGCATGTGACAATCGGCGCACGAACGTCCGTTCCCGCCAAGTTGGATCAGATTTCGACGATTGAAGATGGCACGACCTCGCGCTACAGCATCGCACGGTCCCTCGTCGCAATTAAGCTCAATCGCGCCGTTTCCTTCCAGGGTTTGTCCCAGGCCTGTATGCGGCGTCACGGCCGCAATTACACCTATAAGGCCGAAGCCGAGCAAAGCAATGATCGATCTCTTGGTTTTGTGCATGTTCTTTAGTCCTTAGAGCCGGAGTAAACCGGCAGGTAGTAATCAATACAAAGAGTCAAACGATTCATTCACAATCTGCGGGTGTTAAAGAACTTTGCGGGGGCAAGCCAGTCTGTTGACCACAAATTGAACGTGGCGGATAATCGCTCGTGAGCACGCGAAAAGTCCTTCAAAATTCCCTAAACCTTCCTAAAGTTTGCTAAGGCTAACAGTGGGCGACACACGGATGCACATTTACGAGTTCGGTCCGTTTCGTGTCGACGTACTTAGACGCCTGCTGCTACGCGAAGGTAATCAGGTGCGTCTGCCCGCGAAGGCCTTTGAAATTCTGCTGGTGCTACTCGAAGGAAAGGGGCGCCTCGTCGAAAAGGACGAGCTGATGCGGAAGGTTTGGCCTGACTCTGTGGTAGAGGAAAACAACCTGACCGTCAACATGTCCGCGCTCAGGAGGTCACTTGCAGAAAGCCCCGGCGAACACCGATATGTGGTAACTGTGCCCGGTCGCGGGTATCAGTTTGTGGCAGACGTGCGGCAGCACGGCGGCGATGAGGTGCTCGAGAACGAACAAGAAGCGCTACCCGACCAGGGCGCCGTAATCAGTGCCGAGAGGGACAGCGGGAATGGCGAAGCCGAGGCTTTCTCGCAAAATGGAAACTGGGGCTCAATATCCGGGCCGGCGCCGGTTGTGATGGCTCAGACGAACGGCGTAGCAAGCCAAACGCACACACTATCGAGTGCAGAATACATTGGGGGTGAGATTAGACAACACAAGCACGGCGTGCTGCTATTTCTGGCAGCTATGCTCGCAACCACAATTATCGTCTCCTACTTAGTTTACTCACGCTATCTTGCCGGGCACAGCAAAGCAGGAATCACCTCCATCGCAGTTTTACCTTTTGCAAACAAGACCGGTGATCCGGACGCAGAATACCTCTCAGACGGAATCTCCGACAGCCTGATCAACAGTCTCTCGCAAGTGCCGGGGCTTAGAGTCATTGCCAGAAGTTCGAGCTTCAAGTACAAGGGCAAAGAGGTTGACATTCAGGAGGTGGCTCGGGCGCTGGGTGTCGACGAGGTCCTGACCGGCCGTGTGTTGCAGCGAGGCGACGGTCTTATCATCAGCGTTGAACTTGTGAATGCGAGCGATAAGACGCAGATGTGGGGCGAGCAGTACGACCGGAAGATGTCAGACTTGCTCGCGACCCAACGTGAGATTGCGCTGGAGATTGTCGAGAGACTGAAGCTAAAAGTTTCTGGCGAAGAGAAAGGGCCAGCCAAACACTACACCGAGAGCAACGAGGCTTATCAACTCTACTTGAAAGGGCGCTTCTACTGGAACAAGCGGACGGCAGAAGCGCTCAGGAAAGGAATCGAGTATTTCAATCAAGCGATTGATAAGGATCCCCGCTTCGCATTGGCTTATGCCGGTTTGGCTGACTGCTATGTTGTGCCGGGCAACCGGCTACCGCCGCGGGAGGCAATGCCTAAAGCTAAGGCGGCAGCGATCCGGGCACTGGAACTGGATGAGACACTGGCCGAAGCACATGCTTCACTGGGCCGCGTCTTCGCAGCCTACGATTGGGACTGGACTGGTGCCGAGAGGGAATACAAGCGCGCCATCGAACTTAATCCCCGTTATGCGACAGTCCACCAATGGTATGGCGGGTACTTATCGCTGATGGGCCGCAGCAATGAAGCGATCGCAGAGAGAAAACGAGCACTGGAACTGGAGCCACTTTCACTCGTTATCAACTTTGAATTGGGATTGGCGTTTTACTACGCCCGTGACTACGACCGGGCTATTGAACAGTTTCAAAAAACGCTGGAGTTGGACCAGAGCTTTCCGCCGGCGTACAACTTTCTCCCAGCCGTCTATGAACAAAACGGTATGTACAGCGAAGCCATTGCTGAATTTAAGAAGGGGATTCCGCTGGTAGCTGGAAGTGAAGGGACACTTGCAAAGGCTGGTCTCGGCCATGTCTATGCGGTAACAGGTAAGAAGGGCGATGCCCGCACCTTGATTGATGAGCTCAAACAACTCTCCGCAAAAGAATATTTGCCTGCGACCAGCGTGGCCCTCATTTACGCGGGCCTGGACGAGAAGGACCAGGCCTTTGCGTGGCTCGACAAGGGATACGAGGAACGCGCCTTTCAGATGCAATGGATCAAGCTGGATCCGAGGTGGGACAGCCTACGCTCAGACCCTCGCTTCAAAGACTTGATGCGGCGTATGGGGTTTGCCCAGTGACTTAGTGCTAAAGCGATGCCTTGCCTTTCCCTTTGCCCTTTCCACCTTCCCTCTTCCTGTTTCTCCTCTCGTTTTTCCCCTTCCCTTTCATTGACATGCCCGGGGCTTTAGCATAAAAGCACGTTTGCCTCGCTCCCATGATGTGAGTCATCCGACCGCTCGTAATTCTTTTTTCCCCCGAGAGGAGTAAAGGTTCTGTGAAGCGCGCTTCTTTATTCGTCATTTTAATGCTGCCGGTGCTTCTCGGCGCCCCGGCCCGTGCGCAAGAGGGACACCAACCTCAGCATACCCATATGCACGAGCCTGCGGAAAAGCTCGGCCAGGTGAACTTCAAAGTATCCTGTAATCCACTGGCCCAGAAGCAATTTAATCGCGCAGTCGCCTGGCTCC
>DATGYM010000027.1:0-3805 GCA_035297925.1 Pyrinomonadaceae bacterium
TAGGACGTTGTTGCAACTCGCAAAAACTTCGTGTTAGCTAACGGACCAAGGCGGCGTACCCAAGTGGTTAAGGGAGAGGTCTGCAAAACCTCGATGCAGCGGTTCGAATCCGCTCGCCGCCTCCAGTTCACGCTTGGAATCATTCAAGATTCCGAGTCCATGACCTCTTCTCACTAAAAAAATGTTCCGGTTTTGTTCCAACTTCGGAGTCGAAACCGCGTTGATCGCCTCTTCCAACTCTGTTGAAACCGTCGCCGTTTGAGTCTCGGTTGCGGTTTGTTCGCCCTGCATTAGTTTGCTCAGTCTCGCCACCGCTTGTGCCTTGTGCTCTTGGGCAAGGTGAGTGTAGCGATTTGTCATGTTGATCGTTTTATGGCCAAGCAACTCCTTCACAGTGACCAAATCAACGCCTGCGTGACCAGATGAGAGGCAAAGGCATGTCTCAGGTCATGAAAGCGGAAATTTTCGATTTTCGCCGCCCTACAGACCTTTTTGAAGACGTCGTAGACAGTAACCTTGCCGATAGGGTCACCCCAAGGCCACAGGAAGAGAAAGTCACCGTAACAATTTGCTCGCAGCCATTCCACCGCCCCTCTTGCCGGCTTGTTAATCGCTATTGTCTTTCGTCTCAACGTCTTGCCTTGAAATAATTGTGATTGATCCTCGCTCCAGGTCCACGTTTTCCCATTTGAGCTTTAAAAGCTCGCCCTGCCTCATGCCGGTATTCAGCGCCAGAGTAACCAGCGGGAGCAGCCACGGCGAGGTCACCTGATTTGCACATTCCTTAAGTAAAGCTTTAATTTCATCTTGTGTCAGAAACCTTGTGCGGCTCGCTTGTGACCGGAAATCGTTTGACCGATGTTGCCGGATTGCTTTTAAGCAAATCCCACTCGACGGCTTTTTTAAACATATGCTTGATGACCGTAAGTCGCCGATTCACGGTAACCGGATTCAGTCGTTTGCCCTCTTCCGCTTTCCATTTTTCGATCTGCCACGTGGTAATCTGCGCAAGGGGCGTATCGCCAAACAGGGAAGCAAACTCATCAACGATGTATTTCTCCGTTTCCCATCCGCGCTTGTAGCCGCCAGCAAACTCGCGATACTTTTCCGCCAGCTTTGAAAACGCCACTGGCTTTCGAACCTTTTCCAAGTTGAAGACCTTTTGCAATATCACCTAGCCGTGACTTCAACGCTTCCTTTGCCAGTTCGCGGGTAAACCCTCGCGATTTCCGCCCGACCCGTTCCTTAATGTCGGTCAACTGGTACTGGTAGCGAATGTAATAGGTCGCGTCGCCGTTCTTGCCCTTGCGCTCATAGATGCCTTTCCCATGACAATAAACTTCCTTAGCTAGGTTATAGCTTTAGGTCTTTCTTGATTTTTTCCCAGGGGATGGTTTCCTTTAGCGATTCTCGAAATAAGTTACGCAGCGCCAGTTCCGCGACTCGCGGTATGGGAAACTCGCCGCGCTCCCACCTAGCGACGGTGCGCAAAGTCACTCCCAGTTCCTTTGCTAGGTTGGCTTGGCTAAGCTTGATCAATCCTCGGAGCGTTCGAAATTCTTTCTTAGTCATAATGTCCTATATGACATAATGACCTATCGCCTATGTTTTGTCAACTCTCGACTATCATTCCGATTGGATTCGATTCCAGAAAATCTTCGAGGTTACTACGTTTGATAACAACTCGCCGGCCAACTTTTTGCGCTCGCAATTGACGTCGTGTCAATCGGTAGAAAATTCAGTTTTCAACCGATGTCCCACTTGAACGGCGGTGCTCCCGCCATAGACTTTTACTTAGGCATTGGGGGCCGTCAATGGAATATCGATGCCGCCACGGACAAGGGGGTCAATGGCACTTCTGCCGTAACTGTCCCGAATGGCCGAGCGGTGGCATGTTCGATGTCATCGTCCTGCCAAAGCTCCCGCCCGGTTTTGAATTATGCGAGGAGTGTGTCGCCCTGCACGAGCGAGGTGAATGTAGCCGATCGTAGCGCAGCGGGGCCGGTTTAGCTGCTCGGGGGTTCTTCCGGCTCACCGGGTTTGAAGCCCGTCTTCCAGTCATCGTAGTCCAAGCCCGCTTCTGTCTTCCCGGAAAACTCATTGATCTTTTTCTCAAGCTCTCCAAGCCGGCGGTAAATGAGAATAAAACAAATCCAGGCGACCACCGACGGTAGCAGATAGAAAAACAATCCCGCTACGACTATCAAGAATAGTTCAATATGAATTTGGCCTCCCTTCCCTCCGTGAGACGGGTCACTGTCTACCAAGAGAATCACCAGTCAGTGAAAGCCAGACCGCTGGTGCGACCGCGGCGAACCAAGTGGGCTGGAACTTCCTGCGGCACACCGGATTCTCGCAGACGCACAGGGATACCCGATTTTGTGCTGTTTCTAGCTGTGCAAACTGTCTATAATCAACGAAGCGTCGCTAGGCTCGCCAGTTCACTGACCCGTCTCTCGAGGTTTTTGACTCGCTCTAATCAGATCTTTTCGGCTCGTTACGTGTTTGACGTTTCATGTTTATCAGGGAAGACACAACGATTCCCCTTAGCGCTGGCCGGGCCGATTACCGACAGGGCCACGAGGGTCGAAAGTATCGGGGAAACATTTCCAGTAGCTACGGTAAAGCTCGTTTACCCTGCCTGCTTTGACATCGCTGTCCACTTTTCGATTGATGCGGTCTGCCGCTTCATTACATGCCGCCAATGATTCGTATCCGCCTTGTGGTGTCCAGATATCAACCGGATACGGATTAGTCTCCCACAAAATCCACGCCGTTGTTACGGCTAAAAAGTATGTTCTTAATGGCGACCTCCCTGTCATTCTGGCCTCACAAAAAGAAATACACGGCGACTCGCTAGCACAGCAGCCACCACCCAGGCAACGAGAATCTGATTGATCCGATGCCTCCAGTTCGCTGAATCTCGTTTACTTGCCCTATATCCACAAATCCACACGGGGGCTATAGCCACTTTTTGCCGTCGCAGTCGGCTAGCCACCAGGGGGGTACCGCGCGGTCTGCGTATTCGCTTCTCCCGATACTGATCCACCCTTGGGGCGCGTTTGATTGAGCGGGATCAAAGCCCTGGCACTACCAATGCCGTACCGCCAGAGCCCAACGGCTTCCTTCAATCCCAAACGCTATCGATCGGATTGATGTAGTTCTACGACGGACAAAAGAATCATGATTTTGGTGACTCACTTTCTTTAGATCCGCTTGTTAAGGTTTTGTTAAATAAGCCCTACCGAAACACCATCGACCTATTCTCCCTTGAAGGGTGAGAGGTTCGAAATGTCGTCACAGAGAGTCCTCGTCGTTGACGATCACGAAGATCTTCGGACATTAGTAACATTGTTCCTGGGCTCTCGTGGCTACGAAGTCCTAGAGGCGGCAAACGGCGCAGAGGCTATCCGAACGGCGATTACTGCGGATCCGAAATTCATCCTACTGGACCTCCGCTTAACTGATATGAGCGGAGTGGAGGTCGTGCGCGTGTTGCGTACGGTATCGCTCACTGCACGTACCCCGATTGTCGGATGGACTGCTGATGATGTGTCAGAGTCGCACCGTGAAAAACTGCTGCGCGCCGGGTTCATTGATTGCCTTCAAAAATCAGTTTCATTCACTGAACTCGAGACGTTAGTTGAACAATTTGTCCCAAAGCAGTGGCATTGAATCCCTGAAAGCGATTTTTATTTTTTAAGGGTCGCCACGGGGTTACCGCCTTCGCCTGTTTTTCTTCATTTGCCCATTTTTTTTTGCCCTCCTTAATCTACGGATCTGACCCGATGGGAGCGGGATATGG
>DATGYM010000028.1:0-66495 GCA_035297925.1 Pyrinomonadaceae bacterium
TGAAGCCGTCCCTTATGGTCGGGCTACCGCACCGGTGCACGTCACGCATCGCGAAGCGCTCCCTTATGGTCGGGCTACTGCACCGAAGCCCCAGCACATCGCTGAAGCCGTCCCTTATGGTCGGGCTACCGCACCGGTGCACGTCACGCATCGCGAAGCCCTCCCTTATGGTCGGGCTACTGCACCGGTGCACGTCACGCATCGCGAAGCCCTCCCTTATGGTCGGGCTACTGCACCGGCTACCGCACCGGCTTGTCATCATCATTAGCCTCGTGACTTGATTTGCTCACCGCTATCGATTAGCTTTCCTCTTACACTAACCAGTCCAAAAGTTTCCCAGTCTCGCTTGCAGTATGCCGTTTAGTTCGCTCAATTTTCTCGCTGTAGCCGCTTCGGCAATCATCGCGCTGGCCCTGACGCCCCTGGTGCGAGCCCTGGCCAGACGCTACGGCATGGTGGCCAAACCCAAGACTGATCGTTGGCACAAGAAGCCGACGGCGATGCTGGGTGGAGTAGCGATTTGGCTGGCGGTAGTAATCAGCTATTTCGCCATCATCCGACCTGCAACGGGACTAGCCTGGGGACACTTTCCTGAATCCTTCCTGGACGTGGTAATCGGCGCCAGCACTTTTTTGTTTTTGGTTGGCCTTGCCGACGATTTTCTACACACCAAGCCCTATCAAAAACTAATTGGGCAGGTGATGGGCTCGGCCTTTATCGTTTACTACGGCCTGACTTTGCCCTGGACGAGCTACTTGCCTTTGAATATTGCGCTGACCATCTTCTGGTTGATCGGCATCACCAATGCCGTGAACCTGCTTGACAACATGGATGGACTGGCGGCGGGCATTGCGATTATCGCCTCTGGTTTTCTGGGGCTCAGCTTTCTCACCACTGGTCAGGTTAACGAGGCGTTGCTGCTGGTTACTTTCGCCGGTGCCTTGCTAGGCTTTCTTGTCTACAACTCCAGTCCCGCCTCGATCTTCATGGGCGACTGCGGCTCGATGTTCATCGGCTTTTTCCTGGCGAGCGCGGCGCTCGTGAATGTATCCGGAGGCAGATCAAGAAGTTTTCTGCCGGTACTTGCTGTTCCGATTCTCGTCCTCTTCATACCCATCTTCGACACGACGTTTGTGACGATACTCAGAAAATTGTCCGGGCGCGCGGCGTCGCAGGGTGGGCGCGATCACACTTCGCACCGGCTGGTTGCGCTCGGCACATCGGAACGTCACGCAGTCTGGATGCTGTATGGCCTCGCAGCACTCTCGGGTTTCCTGGCGCTGCTGGTGCAGCAGGTAAAACTCGATGTTAGCCTGGCGGCGATTGCGGGTTTTACAGTTTTGCTGACGCTGCTCGGAGTTTATCTGGCGGGCGTCAAGGTTTACGACGAAACCGAGGAAGCTTTAGCTGCGGGCGACAATTCGCTTTACGCATTTCTCGTCGATCTTTCCTACAAGCGGCGCATCTTCGAAGTTTTACTCGATGTAGTTTTAATTCTTTTGGCCTATTGGGCCGCATATGCAATCAAGTTTGGCGCCCTTTCTGGCAGTGCGGCCTGGAAGCTTTTCCTGCGCACTTTGCCGGTGTTGGTTTTTATAAAGATGGCGTCGTTTCTGGTGATCGGCGTTTACAGGGGGCTCTGGCGTTACACCAGTCTTGATGATTTGATCGTTTTTGCGAAGGCCGTGGTGTTGAGCTCTGTCCTTAGCGTGATGGCCGTGCTCTTTGCTTTCCGCTTTGAAGGGTTTTCGCGCACGGTTTTCCTGATTGATGGCATTCTGATGTTCATGTTTCTCGCGGGCAGCCGGCTGGCCTTTCGCTTATTCCGGCAAGTAATTCCGATTGCGAAAAATGCTGAAGGCCGGCGAGTCCTGATTTACGGCGCCGGCGACGGCGGCGAATTACTTCTGAGAGAATTGTTGAATAATCGTGCCTGGAAATACTTGCCCGTCGGCTTTCTTGATGACGATCCAGCTAAGAGTGGCAAGTTGATTCACGGGCTCAAGGTCTACGGGGGCAATGGCGACCTGGTCTCCGTTTGCCGGCAACACGACGTCCATGAAGTATTGATCTCCAGCCTGCGTATGTCGGCAGAACGGCTTCAGGAGATTCTTGTGTTTTGCCAGACTGAGGATATTCAGGTTAGGCGCATGCGGATAACCATCGAGGATTTGGCGGAACCCTGGCTGCCGACGATTCATAAGACCCAATAATTCAAAAGTCTTCATA
Source organism: Pyrinomonadaceae bacterium (assembly GCA_035297925.1). GTDB lineage: Bacteria > Acidobacteriota > Blastocatellia > Pyrinomonadales > Pyrinomonadaceae > PSRF01. The sequence goes on from DATGYM010000028.1 coordinate 2,230, forward strand.
TTCATGCCCGATCAACTAGTGGAGTTTAAGGCCAGCGCGCCCGTTAAGGTGTTAATGACACTGACGGTACTCCTTGGTCTGTTTGCCTCCTGGTTTGTGGTGCGTTGGTACCTGGGCAATACGATTGCTGAATATTTCCATCCCGAAGAACGCCGGATGGAAACGGCCCAAATGGCTGTGAGCTTAGCTCCCAGCGATCCTTTACCGCACTGGCGACTTGGTAACCTGGCGCAGACGGAACTTCCTCCCGATCAAATTCAGCTAGTCGTCGGCGAGTATGAGAAGGCGGTCAGTCTATCGCCAAATGATTACCGTTTGTGGATGGACCTGGGCGAGGCCCTGGAGCAGGCGGGTGATTTTGACAAGGCCGAAAAAGCTTTGCGCCAGGCGATTAAGCTGGCGCCCTCGTATGCTTACCCGCGCTGGTATCTGGGAAATCTTTTGCTGCGCACAGATCGTTATGATGAGGGATTTACAGAATTGCGCCGGGCAAGCGAAGCAAACGACCAATTTCAACCTCAGTTATTCAATCTTGCCTGGCAACTTAACAAGGAAGATTTTACGGCGCTGCAAGCGGCGGTGGGAAACACGCCCGCTATTCGCGCCGCGTTTTCGAAGTATCTCGTTCAGCGTGGACGTTTTGACGAGGGACTGCGGCTCTGGAACACGCTGACTGAAAATGAAAAGCGAGAAAGCCGCTTCGCGAGCGATCCGATCATCGATAGTCTGATAGGTGCGCAGCGCTACCATCAGGCGATGGAGATTTGGAATCAGGTGGCGCCTGGGCCCGCCTACAACGCTAATTTGGGCCGCATACTCGACGGTGGATTTGAGGGGAATCTTGCTCATGGGCCGGGCGCTGTTTTCGGTTGGCAGGTGCAATCAAACGCCCAGGTGCAAATCGGAATCGATGCCGGACTGGGCCACAGCGGTAACCGGAGCTTGCGCGTATATTTTCAGGTGCGCTCCCATATCGACACGATCAACGTGTCGCAATTAGTGCCGGTGAAACCTAACAATCAGTACGATTTTGAATGTTACGTAAAAACCGAAAAACTCGAGAGTGCCGAGACTCCCGTAATTCTGATCGTCAACGCGAACGACAATGTAACCCTTGCCGGTTCGACGCCCGCGCCCAGCGGCAACAACAACTGGCAGCGCGTTTCTTTGTCATTTAAAACAGGTGAAAAAACTGAAGCCATTAGAGTAAAAATGGTGCGGAATTCATGTAACGATAGCCCGGTGTGCCCGATCTTTGGGACTGTTTGGTATGACGACTTCGATCTCAAGTCCGGAAAGTGAAGCGCTCGTTTCGCAGGAAACGAAGGTCACAGTAGCTCGTGCGAACGTGGGTTACACCACCTATCGCATCCGGCATACATTGGCGAGCCGCTTCGCATTCCTGATTGTGTGTCTGGCGATCATTCTTTCAGCGCTTGCCTACGGCACCGTGCATTACTGGGCGCTGGCAGTCTTTTTTCTCGGCGCCATCACTATCCTGATTCTGTGGTTGATTGATAGTTGGAGCCTGCGAACCTTTCGCATCAGCCGCAATGTCCTGCAGTTGCCGCTGATTGGAATGCTTTTGCTGGGGGCGTTTCAACTCCTGCCTCTGCGACACCCGGAAAACGTCATCACGACTTCTGTTCCGTTGGTCAGCAGTCTCTCGTTTGACCCTTATTCGACGCGCTTTATTCTTATTCAGGTGGCGGCCCTGACGATTTATCTTGCCGCGGTCCTGGTTTTCACCGATACGCCCAAGCGCCTCAGATTGCTGGTAAGAACTATCGCTGTGTTTGGATTTTTTCTGGCGATCTTCGGTTTGACTCAGTCTTTCACGAGCCCTGACAAGGTTTATTGGATACGTGACATGCCGCAGAGTCAGGCGTTTGGTCCCTTTATCAATCGCCATCACTTTGCCGGTTACATGGAGCTGGCGTTGGCCTTACCGCTCGGACTGGTTCTCACCGGAGCGATCGAAAAAGAAAAGAAGTTTATCTACCTTTTTGCCGCCGGCCTGATGGCCATCGCTTTGATCATGACTAACTCTCGTGGCGGCATTATCAGTCTGCTAGCAGAGCTGTTGTTTCTGGTAGCCACAATGGGACTGCGCAGCCGCCGTCACGGAAAAAAACGATCCGAACTAAGACAACCGCGGATTAGAAGTGCGGCGATCAAGGCGGGGCTTGCTTTGGCACTCGTGGTGGCGTTGTTTGGAGGCGTCGTGCTATTGGGGGGTGAAGACGCGCTTACCCGAATCGTAGGGTCCGTTAATACTGACGACCCAACTACCGGGCGCGCTCATTTTTGGAGCGTTACGGTAGACATTATTAAGACGCATCCGTGGATAGGGACCGGGCTGGGCGCCTTTGGTGTTGTCTATACGGCCTACGACTCACGCAACGGCATGTATCGATTGGAACAGGCTCATAATGATTATCTGCAGACGCTGTCGGATGGCGGCATTATCGGTGGAGTCATCGGTCTGTTCTTTATCGTGAACTTGTTTCGCATGGGGTTTACGCGACGGGATTCTCGAGACGATTTTCGGCGCGGAGTAGCGACTGGCGCGATGGCCGGCTGTTTCGCGGTGCTCGTCCATAGCTTCTTTGACTTCACTCTGCATACGCCGGCAAATGCATTGCTGTTTCTTGTTCTGGCCGCGCTGGCAACAATGAACGGCAGAGTTGAAGACGTCCAATCTCGTAAAAAGACACGTTCGCGACGAAGTGTTGAAGGGGCAGTAACTGTTAATTCAACCCCTTTGCTATAAGGTTTGCATTCTCAGTCCGTAGTATTATTCCCCGTTTTCGCGTAATCAGATCGCTAGTTCGAGAGGGACCATTAGGAGGCTGCCAGACTTGGCTTCAACTGCTTCGGCTAAACTACAAGTGAGTAAAGAGCAGGAGGCGCCGCATCCCTCATCGCTGCCGGGTCTCTGTTTGACTGCGGCCTTGAAGCACGGAAAGCGGGATGCGCTCAATCATAAAGTTGGCAGCGAGTGGCTCAATATTTCGGCGGAGACTTTTGTAGAACGCGTGCGCAATGTGGCGCTCGGCCTTACCGAACTGGGCATTAAACCAGGGGATCGCATAGCACTGCTGTCTGAGAACAGACCTGAGTGGTCGATCACCGATCTTGCGATTCTGAGCCTCGGTGCCATAAATGTCCCAATCTATACAACGCAGGCAATCGATCAGATTCGTTACATCCTCACTGATTCCGGCACGCGTGCGATTTTCGTTTCAAATAAGAAGCTTTTTAAACACGCAGAGGATGCGCTGCGGGGTCTGGACTTTCTGGAAAAGATTATTTTTTTCGATAAGCCAACGGGCGAGAGTATTGACAAGGCGGCAACCCTTGAATGGTTGGAGGCGCGGGGTCAGGAGCGAGCGATAAACAAGCCCGCAGCCTTTGCCGCCTATCTCAAAGCAATCCGGCCGGATGATCTGGCAACAATCATTTACACCTCGGGGACGACCGGCGAACCAAAGGGCGTCATGCTAACGCATGCCAACTTTGTGTCCAACGTTTTGGTCGTGTCCGGAGGATTGCCGATTTCATCGACCGACATCGCCTTATCGGTGCTGCCCTTATCACACATTTTCGAGCGCACAGGTTTCTATATTTTCTGCTATAGCGGCGTCTCAGTTTATTACACCGCTTCATTCGATCAGGTCGCTGAAAATCTGCGTGAAGTCAGGCCGACGGTTATGACTGCGGTCCCGCGTCTGTTCGAAAAGGTTTATCACCGCATCGTCAAGAAGGGTCTTTCGCAAAAGGGTTGGAAGCGGCGCGTCTTTCTCCGCTCGCTTGAGGTGGGACAGCGTTACGCTGAAGCGAAAGACAAAGGAAAATTTGCAGGTCCGGCGTTGGCGCTGCAACAGCGGATGGCAAATCAGCTTGTGTTTTCAAAGTGGCGCGAAGGCGTGGGCGGCCGTTTACGGTATTTCGTATCGGGCGGCGCACCGCTTTCCCCGGCCCTTTCTTATGCGTTCCTCGCTGCTGGCATACCCATTCTGCAAGGGTACGGGGCGACAGAGACCTGCATCGTTTCCGCAAACCGTCCCGAAAATAACAAGGTTGGTTCCGTCGGCTTACCCTTCGACGGCATAGAAGTCAAAATCGCGGAAGATGGCGAGATTCTACTGCGCGGGCCAAATGTCATGCGCGGTTATTACGGTCATCCGGAGGAGACGGCAGCAGTTTTGAATGATGAATGGTTTGCCACAGGCGATGTCGGTCATCTGGACAAGGAGAATCATCTCTACATTACGGATCGCAAAAAAGATCTCTTCAAACTCTCGAACGGAAAATACGTCGCGCCCCAACAAATCGAGAGCTTACTCAAGCAAAGTGAATTTGTAAGTCAGGTGGTAGTGGTCGGCGCAGGTCGCAAACATCCGGTTGCGCTGATTGTTCCGGATTGGGAAGCATTAAGGCTGGCTCTGTCCGCTAATGGTGAAGAGTTTCCCGCTGACCGAATTGCGCTCGCTCGTTTCCCGGCAGCCATCAAGCTGGTACAAAGTGACCTCTCATCACTCACGCGCGAGCTTGCCGACTTTGAACGCGTTCGACGAATAGCGCTCCTGCCCGATGAGTTTACGATTGATCGCGGTGAACTTACGCCTACCCTCAAAGTAAAGAGACGTGTCATCGATGAAAGCTTTGGACAATTGATTGATGAGCTTTACGCGTAAGGGGAAGCTGCGACCAGAGCCAGCGGATCAGATAACCACGAAAACAAACCAGTTCGGTATCATCCGTCGACGGTACTAAAGCCCGTCTCACCAACAAGATCGCAGCCAACAACTTCCGCTGACCGGTCACGTGCGAGGATCGATTCGGCCAGGATTCTCAAGTTAATCGGCAACTCAGGAGCGCGAATTTCTCCCTTAAGGGGATGGGTGTGAAATGCGAGTAGTGGAATTTCGCAATAACAGAAATCACAACCTGCCAGGTGATGCTTAACCAGAAAGTTGATTTCCGGCGCGAGTGCCTGATGCTGATACGAGAGCAGAAGATGCGAAGAGGGGCAAGCCAGTTTCTTGCCGAATGACTTTGCGCTTGAGGCCTTCATCAGTGTGCCCCCTGGATTCCGGGCGACCAGGTCAGTTGATCAAATTTAGAAACACAATCCCCTTCAGTAATTGAGGAAAGGCAAGGGGCAAGTTTGCTGTAAGCCTCAACCAGAAGTAACCCCGCATTCAATCCCACTTGTTCAAGACTCTAATAGGGCCAATGGCCAGCCGATTCCAAAACTTTCTTGCCCTTCAAACTCCCTTTGTACTCTGGAATCAATAACTTGGCAGAAATGTAAAAACATGTTGCTCATTCTTTGGAATGTTGCTAAGATGCTCGCCGTCAAGTCAGAGAGCGCCTGCTCTTTGACGCTCGCTCCAGGGCCAGCCCAACCTGATTTCTCAGATTACTCGGGCAAAATTCACAAAGAATAACCAGCGATAGCCCCAGTTAACTCAGTACTCTTTTAATTGAATGCAGTGTTGTGGCCTTACGAGTCTTAATTTCCACGCGATATTAAGACTCGCCTAGCCGGCCATTCCAGTCAGAGCAACCCAGAGCATAGGTTCCCGCCAAGCAAGTCCGATCAACTCCATCAGCCAAAGAACATCCTTGTGAAATCCCTAAGTCACGAAGTCGAAAAAGAAGTTGAATTGGCCCCGGTAAATGAGGAGCCTCAAACTGCCCGCGCAAAACGGACCGCAGAGCGAATGGCGAGGAGTGGCAAGTGGGTCGAGAGTCTGCGCTGCTCGGATGTCAATCGCCTCTGGTCAGAGCTCCACCGCATCGTCTCACACCACCCTCTCGTTCGAGCTTCTCGGAGTGCCGGGCTGCTGGTTGAGGAGGGAGCTACCACCGCCTACACTGACCTCACGCAAGAACTCTTTGTGCAACTGCTGAGCAAGAATCGTTTTGAGCACTACCTCGAGTCGGAAATGACCGACTACGAAATTGAATGCGAAATTGGACAGATCGAGCTGACAAACCTGCTCACCGCCGAACTACGTAAGCGACATCCTGAAAGCTATCGCCTCGCCCGCCGCATTTCGACACTGATTCAGTCCAGTGCTAACTTCCGCCGGTTTGATTCGAGTGGCAGTGGTGACGAGCCGCATCGGCGACTCGCTGACCGGATATATGGCCTTAGTGAATGGGCCGATGGAAAACTCCGTCGCGATTCACACGACGTCGAGCAGCGTGTTCACATGATTGCCGTTCGTGCGCGTGATACCAGGATGGTGGGATGCACCGGTGACTCTCAGGTCGTTATTAGTAATTCAGATCTCGAGGATCTGATCGTTTCAGTGCTGGATGCGGTCGACTCTCCGGTGGATGTAAGAGCGCTGCGCAGCCTGGTTATGTCACGACTGCCGGTGATGGATATTTATCTGGTGCCCCTCGACGGCGATGATAACGATGGAGAAGGCAATCATTTTCAGCCAGTGGACAGGGGTGAGAACCCCGAGCAGGGCCTGCTGCGGCGCGAGTCGGAAGACGAAGCGGCTGGGTCTGTCGATCAGTTTCTCAACCAGCTTCACGAAATAGTTCGAGGAAAGGTCAAACAATACAACCGTATGCTCGGAGTCTTGTGGCATTGTTACTTGAGTCCGCAGCATTCCACGCAGCTTGAAGTGGCGGCAGTACTGGGAGTTTCAGATTCGCTTGTGTCGGATTACCGGCGGCGGATCGAGCAGGAGTTACGTGCGCTCTCCTTCTCAGAGGTTGAGGAGGCCAGGAGATTCGAAGGAGCTTTACGCGAGCGCGTCAGGGAACTTGTCTTGATCGGCGACGAAAACCAGGTAGCAGTTTAATTCCCGTGGGCCGTTTCAAAAGCCTGCTAGTGGGACTGCATGAGGAAGCTGTGGCGCGTTAAGCGTAGCAGCTTCTTTTGATTTTCAGTGAGTGTCTTACCTGACCAGCCCGTCCAATGCGTTATCGCGATTTCTGAATTCGTAAGAGCTCAACCGATCAAAGGTGGTCACACTGAAGAGAGGATAGTGGCAAGATACATCCAAGTCACTTACCTTCGCAGCCTGCCTTTGCAAACCACAACCGATTCGTCTCCGGGAACCATAATTCCGGGTTGACTCACGGTGTTTTGCGATCGGACCGTAAATTCAACGTCCAGCCCGCCATCCGACAAGGTGGCTTCCGAAGAAATCGTCGCGTGGCTTTGATCGAGTGTGCCACCACTTGTTCGCTCTTCAGAAATTGTCATGGTGTGGCTGATATGATCGGGCGATACAGAAATATCGTCGAGAGTTATGTTTCTGACGCCACCGCCAGGCGGTACGAACCGCAGCGTTTGACCTGGCGAAGTGAGTTCAACTTCGCGTGCGCCGCCGGAAGTCTGATAGTCATAAATCGGATTACCTGAGTCGGCAAATCGATAGTTAGCCTGGATCTCGTCACCGTCGTTACATTTAAAACTACCTTTCCAGGTTGTGCCGGCGAGGCTGCCGCTATCGTTGTCGCTTGCTTTCGAAGATGAACCGGAGTCGCCGGAGGGCCGATCTTCTGACCGACCTGCGAGATTGCAACCAAGAGTTACTGCGATACAGAAGGCGAGCGGCCATAGCTTCTTCAAAATATCTCGCATAACATTTGTCCTCACTTTGCGGTGTGATGCGGCGCATTATGAGGCGACATGTGAAAATAAGCCATATCTAAGAGAGAGCCTCCTCGAGGCCTCAGGGCCTGGCCCTCCTACCTCGACGGCCACAACTGCCGTCACTTCCCAGCTCTGGGCTAATCGACGCCACAAAATTTTTGCAGCGGGTCACAGCGGCGGAAATCTGTTGGCTTTAGCAGTGTTACTGACCGTGAGCCATCTTTTCAGTTGGGCCGTTTTGAGAGTTGCCCTTCAAATTAGTTTTCTTAAGGAAACGTGCCCTTTCCTTTTGATGATTCCGAAACAGTAACCGCCGACTTGAGTGCCCCTATGAAGGTCCCCGCAGTTTCTGGCGCCACGATCCCCAACTTGTCCGGCGGGTTCGAAATCGAAGAGAAGATATTTCATCCTTCTTCACTGCATGCCCAGGCGGAACATCCGGTGAAAGGTTCAGCGTTCACTGCGCACACTGCGAGGCTGCTGACGGGACGGCACTCCCCGAAGGACCAGCTTCGCGTGCTGTTGGGGCAACTTTGAACGCTGCCAGGCCGACGCGCGTGAGTCTCGTCTCCTATGACGTCGATGTAACGCGCGTCGAGCCTCAGCTCGTGGTAATCACGCAGCCTTGCGCACCCTGTTATGCCAGGTTCACTCGCTGTGCATTCGAGTTCTACGCAAGTGGGCGAACGTAAGTGTATAGATGAGGACGTATGTCATCACCCTGGCGGAATGGGCGAAGTCAAAACGTTGACGCGCAAATTCCTGCCCGGCACCTTCATCGTCGATGATAACGGTTCGCTGGAAGGCGCAGGCCATTCTCCAAAACGGCTGATGGCGGTAAACCAGGCAGAAAGCGCGAGAATTTTCCATGCCGCGCTGGTCGGCGGGCAGCTTATTCTTTCTCGCTGTTGCCTTGCTCCCCAGCCTCTCCCGCTTTCCGTTCGGGACGCATGTGTGGAAATAAAATCACGTCGCGGATCGATTGCTTGTTAGTGACTAACATAGTGAAGCGATCGATGCCGATGCCGATGCCCGCCGCGGGCGGCATGCCGAAAGAAAGCGCGCGAATGTAGTCCTCGTCCATCATCATGGCTTCTTCATCTCCGCGCTCACGTTGCGACACCTGATCACGAAAGCGTTGATACTGCTCTGCCGGATCGTTAAGTTCCGAAAAACCATTCGCACACTCCATGCCGACGATAAACAGTTCAAAGCGCTCGGCCACAGAGGGGTTCACAGGTGACGCTTTTGAGAGTGGTGAAACTACTTTCGGAAAGTCGTAAATGAAAGTCGGTTGCGTCAGCCTTGGTTCTACGTGTTCTTCAAACAGAGCCAACAGGTTCTCATCGCGTATCTCACGCCCGGGGGCAAATCGATTTACACTCTCTCTCATCGTCATCCGCTCAAAGGGTTGGCCAAAATCAATTTCGTGGTCAGCAAATTTCACATGCGTATGGCCCAGCACCTTAAAGATTGTCGCCGCCAACATTTGCTCACAAAAATCCATCATCTGGTTAACATCCGCATAGGCCCAGTAAAACTCCAACATCGTAAACTCGGGATTGTGACGTGTGGAGATGCCTTCGTTGCGGAAGTTGCGATTCAGCTCGTACACCTTTTCAAATCCGCCCACCAGCAGCCGCTTTAAATAGAGTTCAGGGGCGATGCGCGCATATAGATCGATGTCCAGGGCGTTGTGGTGAGTCTTGAAGGGACGAGCCGCGGCGCCGGTTGCCAGCGGTGTCAACATGGGCGTCTCTACCTCGATGTAACCGTGATCGTCGAGAATCCGGCGCATTTCTCTAATCACAGCCGAACGACGCTCGAACACTTCGCGCGGGTTCAGTTCGTTTTCTTCGCGCTCAAGCTTAAGACTGCCGGCAATCAAGTCGGCATAACGCTGTCGCTGACGGATCTCCTGATCGTGTATACCGTGCATCTTGTCAGGCAGCGGCAGGAGCGCCTTGGCAAGAAACTGCATCTTCTGAACGTGAATTGAAAGCTCGCCCGTCCTGGTGATGAAGAGATAACCTTCGACTCCGATGAAGTCGCCGTGATCCAGCAGGTTGAATAATTCCCAGCCTTCTACCTCGCTTGCAGAGGCATTGTTGCTTATGCCCTTAACATCTCCGCACTTCAAATAAATTTGCAGACGCGTAACACCGTCGGACAGGTGAACAAAGGCGGCCTTACCCATCACGCGTGGCGGCGAAGCGATGCGACCCGCGACCCGCACGTTGACGGTATTCAATTGCCGGTTGGCAAGTTCAACCGGTTCCGGTAGCGGCCTTTGGCCTTCGACTATGGCCGGTTCAAACGAACGATACTTTTCGACTATGGCGGTGATCGTATCCTCGCGCTGCGGATCGACTATGTGACTACGTTCAAATTTATTCGGGTAAGCATTGCCGACGAGCTCACGTAACGCCTCGAGGTGTTCCTGCCGCGCGCGCGTTTGATCGTTCTGTTCGATGAATGGGGCAGACATGAGGAGCATCCTAAAGCGAAGAAAGAGCGGGGGCAAGCCCGCCTTCCGAACCTTGACCTGCCAAAACCAAGAGCGGAATCCAGGTCAGAAGCCATTCGATCAATTAGGAATCACTGATTGCATACCTCCAGGTTAAAAAGGTGGACTTGCGATCTCCCTTTTCTTTCGTATTTAGCCACCATCGGTACCTCATGCTAGATTGTTATCCATCAATGATCGAAAAGATTCTGAGCCAGGATGAACTGCTCGGTTGGCGCGAAACTATGCGCTCTGCCGAGAAAACTGTGGTTTTTACGAATGGAGTATTTGATCTTTTGCATGTCGGCCACGTGCGCTACCTCGCCGCCGCTCGGGCTTTGGGCGACGCCCTGGTCGTCGCTATCAACAGCGACCGCTCAGTACGCGAGCTCAAAGGCCACGGGCGGCCAATTGTTAACGAGACGGAACGGGCAGAGATTATTGCGGCTCTAAAGCAAGTGGACTGCGTAACGATTTTCGACGATCTCTCACCCCGCTCGTTGATAGCCGCACTGCTTCCGGATGTATTGGTGAAAGGTGGCGATTACGAGCTGAATGAAATCCATGGCCGCGAGGAAGTGGAAGCTGCGGGTGGACGCGTTGTTAGTTTACCGTTTGTTCCAGGCATTTCGACGAGCGGGATTATTGAGAGAATGAAGGAAGTGAAGAGTGAAGCGTGAAGATTCATGCTTTTCACTCTTCACCAGCTTGTCATGAGTAGTACGATTCAAACAACTAACGCCATACAAAGCCGGCTACAACAGATCAGCGAGAATGCGGATGTCAAACGCATTGTCGACGAGATCAGGCGAGGCTCGCGAGTTGTCTCCCTTAGCGGTCTCGTAGCTGGTTCTGCGCGCGCGCTGATTTTGGCCGCGCTGCAACGTGAGACGCGAAAAACCTTTGCTGTTGTCACGCAGGCAAATCGCGACCTGGAACCCTGGGAAGACGACTTGCGTTTCTGGTACTGCGCCCTCGCCGGCAAGAAGAATTGTGAGAATGAGGTCCTTTTTCTGCCCTCATCGGAAAGCGATCCTTACGCAGGCTCTTCTCCCCACCCTGAGACTTTGGAACGTCGCGCATTGACGCTTTGGCGATTGGCCCGTCACCGCCAGGATTTCGTTTTGCTTACCGCGCGCGCTCTGTCACGGCGGACAGTCACCCGCGAACAGATCAAGGACGCCGGTGCCTTGCTTGCCAAGGGCGAAACCCTTTCGCCCGAAGATCTGGTCGAGAAACTCGTAGCCGCGGGCTATGTGCGCGAGGATCCGGTCGGCGCCATAGGCGAGTTCTCGATGCGCGGCGGCATTCTCGATGTTTGGTCGCCCGGTCAGGAAAAGCCCGTGCGCATCGAATTCTTTGGCGATGAGATTGACTCCATACGCGGTTTTGATCCCGAGACTCAACTTTCGACCGGTCACCTGAATCAGGTGGAAATTGTGCCGATGCGCGAAGTAGTTGTCCGCTCCAGGGACTTTATCTCCTGGGCCGGAGCTGCACGTAGGCGTTGGAGCGATCAGCGTTATGCGCGGGCCCTGCTCGATCGCACAGTCTTTGCCGATGAAGGTGAAAGTTTTGCCGGCTGGGAATGGCTGCTCCCTATCTTACGGCAAAGCAGCGGGAGCATTTTCGATTTCTTGCACGACGCGGTGCTGGTTATTGACGAGCCGTCATCGGTGGAAACTTATCTCGCCGAGGTTTATGAAACGCTCGCCGAGCGTTATGCCGAAACTGATGCAGTGGACGATATCGCAGTTCGACCTGAAGAGCTTTATTTGTCCGTTGAAGAGTTGCGCGAGAAATTGGAGTCAAAACAAAGGATTGAGCTTCGAGTGCTCGGGCGCGCAGCGGCAGCGCTTGATCAATCCGTAGCGCTTGACGCGGAAGCGCCGAGGGTTCAACTAGGACGCGCACGGGCTGTGCGCGCGCCACTCTTCCTTTTTCCGGTTGCCGGCGCTGTTCCGGAGGTCGAATGGAAGACTCAAACCGCGCGGAAGTATCACGGACGTCTCGCCAGTCTTGCCGCCGACCTCATTGCTGCTCGTGACCAGGGCCTGACCACACTCTTTGCGCTGCCCAGTCTCGGCGTTGCCGAACGAGTGACTGAAATTCTCGCGGAATATGAAATCAACGCGCGGCTTTTGTTGTTTGAAGAAAAGTCTGACTCTGAAGCCGTTCGCAGTGCGCAAACGATAGTCACGGTCGGACGGCTGAGCAGCGGATTCGAGATGCCCGGTGTGGGCCTGATAACTCACGTCGAAGCCGATTTGTTTGACGAAGCCGGCGCGCAAGCGCTGGAACGGCGGGCACCTGGAACAGAGGGTCGGAGGCAGACGGCAGACGGCAGGAAGAAAAGATCCAGGACGGCGGCGTTTCTATCAGACTTTCGCGATCTCAAACCGGGTGATTTTGTTGTTCACATCGATCACGGTATTGGGCGTTTCGCAGGACTGCAAACACTCGATCTTGGCACGCGCAGCAGCGAATTTATGCTGCTGTTTTATGCTGAAGACGCGAAGCTTTACGTTCCGGTTGAAAGGCTCGATCTGGTGCAGCGTTATTCGAGCGCCGAGGGTCAGCAACCGGCGCTGGATCGTCTTGGTGGCCTCGGTTGGCAGAAAACGAAGGCGAAAGCGAAGCGCGCCATGCGCGACATGGCCGACGAGCTTTTACGTTTATATGCAGAGCGCAAGCTGGTTGGTGGTTACGCCTTTGCGGCCGACACTCCCTGGCAGCAGGAGTTTGAAGACGGCTTTGAATATGTCTTGACTCCCGATCAGGAAACAGCGATCGAAGACGTTAAGAGAGACATGGAACAGGCGACGCCGATGGACCGACTGCTTTGCGGCGACGTTGGCTATGGAAAAACAGAGGTGGCGATGCGCGCTGCCTTTAAAGCCGTGATGGAAGGGAAGCAGGCTGCAGTCTTAACTCCGACAACGGTGCTGGCGTATCAACACTACGATACTTTCCGCAGTCGCTTCGCGCCGTTTCCAGTAAAAGTTGAATTGCTCTCGCGCTTTCGTTCGGCAAAGGAACAGAAGCAGGTCGCGAAGCGCGTCGAGTCGGGCGATGTTGATGTAGTAATTGGTACACACCGCTTGCTTTCGAAGGACGTTCGCTTCAAGGAGCTGGGCATAGTGGTCGTTGATGAAGAGCAGCGCTTCGGAGTGGCCCATAAAGAAAGACTGAAACACCTCAAGAAGCGCGTAGATGTACTGACGCTTTCAGCGACGCCGATACCGCGTACGCTTAACATGTCTTTGAGCGGGCTGCGCGATATGTCTCTGATAGAGACGCCGCCGCGGGATCGGCTCGCTATTCAAACTCAGGTCGTACAGTTTTCCGAGAATGTGATCAAGTCTGCCATCGAGCTGGAGCTCGGCCGCGGTGGGCAGGTTTTCTTCATACACAATCGCGTTGAGACAATTGAAACGATCGCAGCCTTGGTGCAACGCCTGGTGCCGCAAGCCCGTCTGGTGGTCGGTCACGGGCAGATGAATGAAAAAGAGATGGAACGCGTGATGTTGGATTTTATCGAGTTTAAATATGATGTTCTCGTTGCCACCACCATCATTGAGAACGGGATAGACATCCCTCGCGCCAACACAATCATCATAAACCGCGCCGATCAGTATGGTCTTTCTCAACTTTATCAACTGCGTGGCCGCGTTGGCCGTTCAAATCGTCGTGCCTATGCATACCTTTTGATCCCGGGCGAGCAGGAGCTTACGCCAATTGCGAAGCGGCGTTTAGCAGCGATTCGGGAGTTTTCAGATTTGGGCGCCGGGTTTCGCATTGCTGCGCTGGATCTCGAACTGCGCGGTGCGGGAAATCTCCTCGGCGGTCAGCAGTCGGGTCACATGGACGCACTCGGCTTTGATCTTTATACACAGATGCTCGAGCGAACCGTGGCAGAGTTGCGGGGCGAGACTGTCGAAGATGAAATCAGCGTAACCATAAATCTTGGCGTCGACGTCGCCATCCCTCAGGAATACATCAACGATATGGGTCAACGCCTGCGCACTTATAAGCGCGTTTCTTCAGCCAGAGGTGAGGAGACGCTTGCCGGTATTCGTAATGAGACCCGGGATCGCTATGGACGGTTACCGGAGTCGGTCGAACAACTTTTCGCCTATGCCCTGCTGCGACGATCGGCGGAAGAGCTGGGAGTGCTTTCGATTGATAAGACCGCCGACGGCGTGGCCCTTAAATTCAGCGAAAAAGCCCCCATCTCAACAGAGAAACTGGCGGCATTTATCAACGGGCGCGCGGGCCGGGTGTTTACTCCGACCGGGATCCTGAAGTTAAGCCTCATCGAAGACGAGCAGGACAATTTGCTCGACACAGTGCGTGGCGTGTTGATGGAACTAAGGTTGGAAGTCTAGAATCAGGACAAGCGCTCGGCAGTCAGTAGTCAGCAGTCAGTAATCAGCGGTCAGTAGTCAGCAGTCAGTAGTCAGTAGATGAGCCAGGAAAGTACGAAATTGACGATTAGCAATCACTGATCACTGATCACTGATCACTGCGCACACATTATAAGGAGATCTTGTGAATTCAAAATTTATATCGCTCGCCCTGTCGAGCCTCTTTTTGTTTGCGATCGTAGCTTTGCTGCCATCATCCATCTTTGCACAGGAAGGCGAGCTGCAGGTCGTCGACGAGGTGATCGCGCAGGTCAATGACGACGTGATCACGCTGTCGATGCTGAAACGCGAATCGAAGGAACGGCTCGAGCAACTGAAACAGGCCGGCATGTCTGAGCAGGAAGCCGCGGCAGAGGTCAGCAAGCGACAGCCCGAGCTGATTGCCACGCTGGTTAATGAAACGCTGCTGATGCAAAAGGGGAAGGAGCTGGATCTTTCCAGCGATGTCGAGGCTGAGGTTAACCGCCGCATGCTGGAAGTAGCCAAAGAGCAGGGCATAACCACTATCGAAAAGCTTGAAGCGGCAATGCGCGAAAGCGGCGTCGATCCCGTAGCCACCCGCCAGACTTTGCGCACCGAGATCATGAAACAATTCGTGATTCAACAGGAGGTTGATCGCAAAATCTTCTTTGGCCTGACAATGGACGAGCTCAAGAAATATTTTCAGGAGCACCAGGATAAATTTCGCAAGCCGGAAAGCGTCACCATCTCAGAAATCTTTCTAAGCCTTGCGGGCAAGAATGAAGCGGACGTCAAAGCGAGAGCAACCGAATTGGTGAGACAATTACGAGCCGGTGCTGACTTTGCTGCCGTGGCCGCGGCAAACTCTGAACGTGAGGTCGACGGAGTTCGCACCGCGCCACAAAACAAAGGGAAGGTGGGCGCGTTTGAAATGCCAAATCTTCGCGAAGAGATAGCAAACTCTGTTCGAAACGTGAAGGTGGGTGGCATCAGCGATCCGCTTCGCGCCAACGACGGTTATCAAATCTTTCGCGTTGACGAGCGTACGCCTGCAAGCACTTCGGCAAACTTTAATGAGAATCAGGTGCGTGAGGCAATTACGATCGAACGCGGCACGAAGGCTCGTGAAGACTATTTGCAGGGCTTGCGCGATGAATCCTACATCAAGGTTGCCGAGGGCTACTTTGCCGCGGTGGCTCCGATATTAAAACTCCAGCCTGAAAAGACCGCTGAAAACAGCGACTCGTCTGCCAAGCCTCCGGAAAAGAAAAAGGGTAGGTTTCTCGGGATTATTCCGAAACCGTAAAGACCGTTTTGGTTTCAAGTTTCAAGTTTCAAGTTCCAGGTTTCAAATTCAAGTCTTGAGAAACTAAAACTTGAAACCTGAAACCTGAAACCTGAAACTTGAAACCTGGAACCCGGAACTTGAAACCATTCCTTGCGTCTCGATCTCTTTCTTAAAGCCAGCCGTCTTGCCGGACGCAGAACGTTAGCTCAAAAGCTCTGTGAAGCCGGCCGGGTCGCGATAAACGGAAAAACGGCCAGGTCTTCCCACGCAGTGAAAGCTGGCGACCAAATTCGTATTCAGCGCCACAACACCTTGATCACCCTCAGGGTTTTATTGGTTCCAACCGCGCGGCAAACCTCGCGCAAGGATGCCGGCGCTTTGTATGAACTAATCAGGGAAGAGTCGTTAGCTGAAAATTAGCTGGGCACAACACTGATCTCTCCGGATGTTTTCTGATGTGCCGGACAGCCTGTCCGTTACTCTGGTTGCAGGGCAGCGACCCCTTTGCCATGAAGCATTGCCTGCTTTTCATTGTTCTATTTGCCACCTGCGGCTTCACCTGCGAGCAGCAGACTATTGGTTTACGATTATCAGGGCGGCATCCGGTCCTCATATCTTCCGAGAAAAGTGAGGATAACTTTGGACCCTCTTTTCAAAGAACCGCGCTTAAACTTCCGTTAAAGAATCCACGCATTGTTGTACTGAAGAGCAAGCGGAGGCTCGAGTTGTACTCAGACGGTGCGGTGGTCCGAATTTACAAAGTGGGATTAGGGCTCAACCCGGTTCCCGATAAGGAAAGGCAGGGCGACCGTGCCACTCCTGAGGGCAACTTCTACATATTCACTAAGAATGATAAGAGCGCTTTTTATTTGTCGCTGGGAGTCAGTTACCCCAATATCGAGGACGCGGAACGTGGCTTTCGCAGCGGCCTGATTTCGCGCGCGGAGCGTGATGTGATCGTCAGGGCCAATAAACGTAAAGGCACTCCGCCGCAGCATACCGCGCTCGGTGGCGATATCTACATCCACGGAAACGGCGCTGGGAGCGATTGGACATGGGGCTGCGTGGCGTTGGAGAATGAAGACATTCGGGAGTTGTTTGCCGCGGTGCCGGTGGGCGCGCCAGTAACGATTAGGCCATGACGGAGATCAAACCCTTCAAGATTCGAAACGTGGAGATCAATCCGCCGTTGATTCTCTCGCCGATGGCAGGCGTCACTGACGTTTCTTTTCGGCGCCTGCTCAAGCGACGCGGCGGTGTCGGCTTGAGTGTGTCCGAATTTATCTCGGTCGAAGGGTTGACGCGAAGTAACCCGAAATCCAAACGGCAGATGCGGTTTTACGAGGACGAGCGACCATTTGCGATTCAGATTTTTGGCGGTCAGCCCGGGCGGATGCGCCTGGCCGCTGAGATGGCAGAAGAGGTGGGCGCCGATATCCTTGACATCAACTGCGGTTGTCCGGCGCCAAAAGTTGTCAAGCATGGTGGCGGTTCAGGCCTGCTCAAGGACCACGAACGCCTCGAAACAATTCTCAAGGAGATCAAGAAAGCGATCACGATTCCATTAACGATAAAAATTCGCGCCGGCTTTTACGATCACGACATTAATGCCGTGGAAACGGCAAAGCTTGCGGAAGGATGTGGAGTTGAACACATCGCCCTGCACGGACGCACGAAAGAGCAGGGCTATCGGGGTCTCGCGAATTGGGATTTGGTTAAGCAAATAAAAGAAATTGTCAGTGTACCGGTCTCGGGCAGCGGTGACGTGACCACCATCGAACAGGCGTTTGCGCGTTTTCGGGAAACCGGTTGCGATGGAGTTCTAATCGGACGCGGCGCGATGGCTAATCCATGGATCTTCCGCCAGATTGAAGACGTAATGCATGGGCGCAAAGTGTTTGAACCCACGCTGGCTGACAAGCGCGCAATCCTGCATGAATATTTTGATTTGCTGCGCGAAGATATGCCTGAGACGCCCGCAATAAACCGCATGAAGCAGCTCGCGGGACAGTTTACGCGCGGACTTCAGGGCGGCGCGCTGTTTCGCACTTCGCTATATCATTCTCACTCGGTGGAGGAAATTCTCAGCCGCATCGAGGAATATTTCGAAGCCATCGAAGCTGGACGACCTTATTACGGTGAAGCCGGCGCACCAATCGAAGATGCTCCGGAACTCGATTCCTGCGAAGCTGCGAGCGCCGCCTAGCCAGCCAGTGAAAAGCCCCGACATTATGGCTTTAGTAAAGTAAGTCTCAGCGGGCTGCAATCTTTTGTTTCTGCGTTAAGTTCTGCCCGGCCCGGTACCCCTATCCAAGGAGAATGAAAATGCGAAAAGTGACCTTTGGCGGCGCCAACAGTCTCGATAACTATTTCGCTCGCAAAGATGATGCTGTCGATTGGCTTATGTGGAGTGATGAGGTTGGGGAGATTATGGCTGACTACTTCAGGAATTTCGACACCATCGTGATGGGACGCCGGACTTATGAAGTTGCGGTCGCCAGCGGACACGGAGGCGGCTCCTACCCCGGAATCAAAACCTATGTTTTCTCGCGCACGCTGAAGCCGCGTTCCACTAAGAACCTTGAAATCACCTCCGAGGATGTTGCCGAGGTTGTGGGCCGATTAAAGCAGGAGGAAGGAAAAGAGATTTGTATCATGGGCGGCGGGCTACTCGCGAAGTCGCTCTTCGAAGCGAACTTGATCGACGAAGTTGGCTTCAATATTCACCCGGTCTTGCTTGGTTCCGGTATACCGCTTTTTCATGAGATGAGCCACCAAATCGATTTGGAGCTTATCGAATGCAGGGCTCTGAAGACCGGCTGCGTCCTGGTGACCTACCGAGTGAAACACGACATGGAAAAGAAGAATGCAACCGCGAGTAAACCCAAGAGTTCAGCAAAAGCGCGCCAGCCCAGGAAAAAGCAGGACCATGGTGTGCGCGGAAACCGCAAGGCGGCGAAACGTGGATAGCACTGTAGAGCAAAGGGTTCTTTCGGAGCGAATCAAACGCAGGGTTCCACTTCGCTCCGAACGAAATAACCAGCAGCCGTTTTTACCACGTTCGTTGGCTGCCTGAGGACGATCTTCGCCATCATCATGTGCCTGATCGTGCGTCTTTGGCCGGTCGCTACGCTCGCGGTTCTGATATCACATTCCTCTCCTCACGGCGTTTTGCTGGCCGTGGGTTTTGCCAGGGCGACCGCCGCGGGCTTCCCGCTGCCCGTATCCAGGTTCACCGCCGCCGGATATCCCTTTCCTTTTAATGCGGCCAGCTCAATCACCACTTCCTTTTGATTTTTACCGATTGGCTTTTTGGCGCGCGCGGCCTCAGCTTTCTTTTTTGACTGGTCATTCGCATTCGTCGTCGTGGCAGTTGGTGAGGCAGAAGCAGTTGCAGCCGATTTACTCGCCGCAGTTTCCTTAAGCGGATGTGCCGACATGGCGTTAAGAGCCTCTAACACCTGCGCTCTTTCGTCCGCGCTCAAGTCCTCGAGCTTGGTGCCGTTGGCTTCCAGGACTGCTCGCAAATTTTCTTCTGTGTTGCTGTCCTGATCATAAACGTCGCGGTAGATGTGCAGTTTTCCATCTTCCACGACAATCGTTTCATATCGCAGCTCGACGGGGACGGGTCTGGCTAACTTAACCACTTTGGTTTTCGTCTTATCTGCGAAGTATGACTTGAGCGCCGAATCCGATAACTCGCTACCAGCCGTTTGCGCCAGGAGTTTGGAAAAGTCCTGAACTTGCGCGGTAGTGAGACCCACACAACCGTGCGAAGCAAATGTCCCGAGCTTCGCCGGCGATTTACCGCCATGGATAAGAGACGGCAGGCCAATGGGAATCTTGATCGGGCCCAGAGGATTAAGTTTGCTACCTGCCTCTACCTTTTCGCCCACGCTGACGTTCTTCATTTTGGCGACCCAGGGCTCGTCAGGCGGTGTCCAGGTGGGATTGAAGATTATCGTTTCCGCTTTTCTCAGTCCGGTCGGCAACGGAAATTCCGGATAGCCAATGCCAATCTTGTATGACTTAACCAGTGAACCTTCGTTGAAGACGTCCATTCTGAAAGCCGGAATGTTGACGACAATGCGGGTGTCTTTGGGTACCGCGTTGGGACCGGCGGCAGGCGTAGCTGAAGTGGGTAAACCACTGTTGCCTGCTTCGGCACTTTGACTACCGGTTACCCAATAATCCTGCGCCATGGCAAAGAGGTCTTCGGTCTTCTGCTCCCCGATAACCTTTCGGATAGCTTCAATCGCGCGTTCACGCGCCTGGGCGGCCGGGCTTTCCGCGGACTCTGACTGGGTAGCCGTGTCTTCAATGTTCGACTGTCGCAGTCTGACGACTTCATCCCCGGCGATCTTCTGGAGCTGACTTAACTGGTCGTCAGTAAGTTCCACTTTTGATTTCAGCTTTGTTTTGAACGCCTCATCTGAAAACAAGGCATCGAGCACCGGCAACGGCACTGCCGTCGCTTTACTAACTGTGCCGGGAGACGGCGAAACTGATGCGGTTGGAGTTGGGGAGCTGTTGGAATTATTAATAACGGACTCACTGGCACAGCCTGCTGCGAATGTGATCGCAAAAAGCGTTGAGACCAGCAGCGCGGCGCGGTTGAAGAACTTTCTTTTTGAACCAATCATTGTTTGCCTCATTCGAAGAAGATTAAACTCGGGGCGATGTTTGCCTGAACGAAAGGTTCTAGCAATGAGTGTTCCCACAGCGCGTGGGCCGGAATCACCGCTTCAGACGAACTGAAACCCGCTTTTTCTATGGGGGACTTGCACGATTAGCGAACGCGCTTTGCATCTGAGCCAAACGGTTGATCACTCCTGGCGCTGAATGCGGGGGATGCTCAGGCTGACGACTATTGTCGCAACAGGGGATAGGGATTGATGTTAGTGCCCTCCCAATAACGGTTCGGATCAGGAACAACTGAAATTGAAAAATGCAGATGGAAATTTCCCACTCCGGCGTTCCCAGTGTCTCCGACGTAACCAATGACCTCCCCTTGCTTTACAAACTTCCCCGGCAGCAGTCCATCGGCGTAGCCTTGCAGGTGTGCATAGTAATAGACGAGTCTTCTGTCGGCGCTGAGCTGATAGATGGTTGTGCCGCCGCGCTCGCTCTGGAATAACTTGATGATCTCGCCATCGGCGGCGGCTATTACGGGCGTACCGGCCGGCGCGGGAATGTCGATGGCATCATGCACGCGTCCTTCCGAGCGCGCATCTGAAAAGGTGTCCAATAACTGCTGCGGTTTTACGCCCGCCACCGGGATAATCAATTTCAAAATACCGACGAAGCTGCCGGCGAGTGGGTCAGGTCCTGTTGCCGCGCTCTCCTGAGGTGGACCAGGACTTTCTGCAGGCGTTGGCGTGGTAGTACCTTCAGGCGTCGGAGTGTTCGGCAATGTGGGAATTGCGAGTGGAGACGTTGCCGGAGAATTTGTCAGGACTTCCGGCGCCGGCTGCTCGTGATTAAGAGCCTGGTTGGACAAGTCTGCATTCGCGCGTCGTCCGCGCGACCAAAGCACAATCGCGGCGCTCGCTACTATCATGACGATAATAAGCGCCGCCAAACCCGCGCGCCCTGCTTTATTAAGCCCCACGTTTATTACCTTTGAATGCCTAATGGCAACAATGGGCGGGGCGTCGTGCCGTCAAAAAACCAGCTCGCGCCCACCCGCAGCCGATGGTGCCACGTAGGCAATCGCGCGGTGTAAAGCGCGAATCGTGCCTGGCGCGCCAGTGGTCCGCCAAAAGCCTTTCCGCCTGCGAGGACCGCGGCGCGTTCGGTGCCGAGGCTGACGGCTTCTCCGAGTTCTTCAAAATGTTTTGTATGTAGCTCGTCGCCGTCGATTAGTGCCTTGACGTTGTGCGCCACGAGATGGGCTTCCTGAAGTGCAAGCTGGGCGGTGCCCGCCAAAGTCGGCGCTGCGTCCTTGTAGAAGGCTATGTCCCCCAGAGCAAAGACATTTTTGTGGGAGCGCACTTGCAGGGTTGGTTCGACCAACATCAGCCCGCGAGGATTCTTGTCCAGTTTAAGACTTTCCACCAGCTGACTGACGCGCACTCCGCCTACCCAAACCACCGCCGCTGTATCGATTTCTGTTTGTGAGCCATTGTGCTCAACAATCAGCGTCTTTTCGGTAACGCTTACAACGCGTGTCAGGGTGTGCGTTTCGACATGAGATTCAAGGAGCGCTGCTTCGACAAAACGGCGAATATCTTCGCCCATTCCGGGCACTACACGGTCACCCATCTCAATGACCATAACGCGCGGCTCACCTGGCAGGGCGCGCCGTTTGAAGGCATCGCGCAACAGGTCTGCCATCTTGGTCGATAGTTCAACACCGCTGGCGCCGGCGCCCACTAATGCAAAAGTCAAAGCCTGCTGCACGTCCTGTGGAGGCAGGTCTGGGGGTACGCGGTCAAGCGCCGCAACCATTCTTTGCCGCAGCTCGTCAGCATGAGCAATCTTGCGAAAGGGAATCGCATTCTCCGCAGCGCCGGGAACGCCTGCAAAGTTGGTAACTCCACCAACGGCAAGCACCAGAATATCGTAGGCAATATCCTTTCCGCGTTGCTTGAGCCTTACGGTTTGGGCTTCGAGGTCGACCTCGCCGGCTTCGTCGCAAATGATTTGGACGCTTTCACTCAGCAGCTCTTTGTAGCGTGGCGCGATGTGCCACTCTTCCACTTCACCGCTTAGATACTCGTAAAGCATCGGCGTAAACAGGAAATGATCGTCGTCTGTTATGAGAGTGAGATCGCAGGTGTCCTCCAGATCCAATGCGGTAAACAGCCCGCCAAAACCTCCGCCGACAATAACCACACGCGCTTTTCGGTTGCTCATTTACTCGCTGCTCCCTGTTTTAGTCGAATGGTAACAGGACACGCTCGGCACAGGCGAATCCGGGATGCGAATTCACTTGCCTGACAAAAGCGGCAGGGGCAGAATGGCATTCTGTCTTCCTTGGTTGTCCATTTTCTGTCAGCTCGAAATGCCATGCTAGAGGTACCCGGAGACTTGTCGCGTATTTGGCTGTCTTCATTGTGCGGAGTTGTGGTTGTGGTGGCGTTGCATGCAGCGACTATTAACTCTTCCTCTCACGTGCGTCTGGCGGACACTGCTTTGCAATCTGCCAATCACGCATCTCCAAATAATAATTACCCATCGCTCCTTGATCTTAACCGACTGTCTCTGCAAAGCTACAAAATCTCACCCCAGGTTCTGGACGCCACAGCGAATGGAGCTCCCACTCCAATAGTGATCATGCTGGCCGACCAGGCCGACGTCAGTCTCGCCTATGAGATCAAGAATCAGGATGCGCGCGGTTGGTACGTCTATAACGCTCTTACCGAGCACGCCGCGCGAACGCAGGCAGGTTTGCAGCAGTTCCTCAAAAGCGAGGGCGTTCCTTTCCAATCATTTTGGGCTGCGAACATGCTCGTCGCGACAGCGGACCGACCGCTGATAGATAGACTGGCTGCCCGTGCCGACGTGGCGCAACTTGATTCAAACCTCCCTACGCGCTGGATCGAGGATCCGGTTGTGCAGAAATTTGCCGTCACGCCCGGGGACGGGAATACCCCGGAGACAGCCGAATGGGGCCTGCAAAACGTCAATGCGCCGGCAGTCTGGGCACTGGGTTTTACCGGCCAGGGTATTGTGATTGGTAACGAGGATACCGGCATGCGCTGGACTCACAACGCGCTCAAACCCAAGTATCGCGGCTGGAACGGCACGACAGCCGATCACAACTTTAACTGGCACGATTCAATTCATAGTGGTGGTGGCAGCTGTGGCGCGAATTCGATCGAGCCGTGCGATGACAATGGCCATGGTACGCACACAACGGGGACGACGGTGGGTGATGATGGCGCCGGCAATCAAATTGGGGTTGCGCCGGGGGCGAAATGGATCGGGTGTCGCAACATGGATCAGGGCAACGGGACGCCGGCGACTTACACGGAGTGCTTTCAGTTTTTCATCGCGCCTACCGACCTGGCCGGCAACAATGCCAACCCAACGTTGCGTCCCCATGTCATTAATAATTCATGGGGCTGTCCAGCGAGCGAAGGCTGCGTTACGCGCGCAGAGTTGGAAACGATCGTGAACAACACTCAGGCGGCGGGCATCTTTGTTGATGTCTCGGCCGGAAACTCGGGGCCAGCCTGCTCGACTGTGTCTGACCCTCCGGCGATCTATAGCGCCTCTTTCTCGACTGGCGCAATCGATATCAATAACGGGCTGGCGAGTTTCAGCAGCCGTGGTCCAAGCACTTACTACACACCTAATATTCTCAAACCCAACATTTCAGCCCCCGGGGTCAACGTTCGCTCAGCACTGCGTACGAGTGATACCAGTTATGGCAACCTGAGTGGAACTTCGATGGCGGCTCCACACGTCACCGGGGTCGTTGCATTGCTTTGGTCTGCCCGCCCGCAGTTAGCGCGAGATATAGCCGCAACTCAAACAATCCTGCAGAACACTGCAAACCCCGCTGTAACGGTTACTTTGCAAAGCTGTGGCGACACCCCTACGTCCCAGATACCGAACAACTCCTTCGGATATGGACGTGTTGACGCGCTGGCGGCCGTTAATGCTGTTCCGACAGCGGCTGCTGCCACTATCAGCGGGCAGATCGCTACGCTCGATGGCTCACCGCTAGCCGGCGTCACGATTCAAATGAGTGGTGGAAACTCTCGGAAGACGATTACTGACAGCACGGGGAACTATCGTTTCGACAATGTTGAGACGGAAAAGCTATATACCGTCACCCCGTCGCTCGTGAATTATCATTTCAGTCCCAGCGATCGCTCGTTCTCCCTATCCACCAACAAAACTGATGCTGTGTTCACCGGGACGGCAGATGCGATAAGCAGGGGCAATGCCATCGACACGGCCGACTACTTTGTCCGGCAACACTATGTGGATTTCCTTGGACGCGAGCCGGACGAAAGTGGATTCAACTTCTGGAGCGACCAGATACTTGAGTGCGGGGCTGATGCTTCCTGCGTTGAGCGGCGACGAATAAACGTTTCGGCAGCGTATTTCCTCTCCATAGAGTTTCAACAGACAGGGGGCCTGGTGGACGGGCTTTACCGAGTGAGTTATGGCCGCCGGGCGCTTTACGCGGAGTTTATGCCGGACACGGCGCTAGTGGCCCACGAAGTAGTCGTGGGACAAGGCGACTGGGCGCAGCAGTTGGAGGCGAACAAGCAGTCGTTTGTCGCTGCCTGGATTGAACGTCCTGAGTTTCGTGCAGTCTATGATGGCCTGGCTGCCGATACCTTTGTCGATCGCTTAATCACAAACACGGGAGGCAGCTTCAGCGGCGACAGAAACGCACTTGTCGATGGCCTGAACAGTGGGGCGTTAACGCGTGCAGCGGTGTTACGCCAGGTGGTTGAGAATGACGGATTCGCGCGCGCGAAGTCGAACCAGATGTTTGTGATGATGGAATATTTCGGATACCTGCGGCGCGACCCGGACGAAGCTGGTTATCAGTTCTGGCTTAACAAGTTGAACCAGTTTGCCGGTAATTTCGAACAGGCGGACATGGTTAAGGCCTTTCTGGTTTCAGGTGAATATAGAGGCCGTTTTCTGCAGTAAAATCGAAGATTTTCCTTATTTCAGTTCACATTTCTCATTTGAGATTTTCAGGGTGGCAAGGAGAGGCCCATCCAGCTCGAATCTCTCCCGGGTTCAAGTGAAAAAGGCAAATGAAAAATGATGCACGGAAACTATCAGTTTCGCGCGCTGTTGACGGTTTCAGCCAGCAGCAGCTCCAGCGCCCCCGCTGGACAGCCTCAAGGGCGCATGGTAACTTACGTCGACACTTAATCTTAGCGGTTTGCCGTTGTTAAGACGGTTTTTCTGCTGTTCTGGAGGATCATTTTTAGCAGTGCCATTAGCCAAAGAAACGAAAGTACAGATTTTGAACGATTTCCGCAGCCACGAAACAGATACTGGCTCACCGCAGGTTCAGGTGGCGTTACTCAGCAAGAGAATTAACGAGCTTACTGAACACTTCAAAACCCACAAAAAGGATAACCACTCTCGACGCGGCCTGCTCAAAATGGTCTCGCAGCGACGAAGTTTGTTGGATTATTTGAAGCGCACAGACATCGAGCGATACCATGAAGTGGTCACGCGTCTGGGTCTTCGTAAATAAGAGAACGCTGACGGTAGTGTAACGAGAGACTTCGAATCTCAAATTTCCAAAGCCCACGTCTATCGAAGGGCTTGCCCAAGGGGCCGAACGTGACGGCGATACTCCCAAGCAAGCAGACGTGTTCGGCCTTAGCGTAACGCACAAAAGGCGGCAGAGCTTCACGGTAAAGAGGCTCTTGCCGCCTTTGTGCTAAATACGTAATCAAGATTTTTCCAGCGCTTCACGTGGCGCACTTCCCGGAAAGAACCGGAACCAGGAAAAAGAGAATTTAAAAACCAGCGAGGCGCACGAGACGCTCGCGAGCCTGAGTTAACTCCAGGCAATTGTCCGAAGGAGACTAAACAAGATGACAGTCAAGAAATACCTCAAAGAATCAATTAAGTTAGGCGACAAAGATTTGACGGTCGAGACCGGCCGGGTCGCCAAGCAGGCGGATGGTTCCGTAGTGATCAAGTATGGCGACACGATGTTATTAGTGGCGGCTGTGGGAGCTCAAACTACTCGGGAAGGAATCGATTTCTTTCCGCTTACCGTCGAATACCGCGAAGCGAATTACGCTGCCGGTCGCATTCCCGGTAACTACTTCCGGCGAGAAGGGCGACCCACCGAAAAAGAAACGCTGACCAGCCGTTTGATCGATCGGCCCTGCCGGCCATTGTTTGCCGAAGGCTATCGCAATGAAACGCAGGTAATTGCCAGCGTTATATCGGCCGACCCGGATAACAATCCCGATGTGATCGCAATCACCGGCGCTTCATGCGCTCTGTACCTTTCCGACATTCCCTTCATGAATCCAGTTGGAGGCGTGCGCATTGGACTCATTGAGGGCCGCTACATTGTTAATCCGACTTATGACGAAGTGCGTGAATCGCGCCTGAACTTGATCGTTGCCGGTACAGAAGAGGCCATTGTGATGGTCGAAGCGGGCGCTTCGGAGGTCTCGGAAGAGATCATGGTTGAAGCGCTCATGCTCGCGCACAAGGAAATTAATCGCCTCTGTCGCTGGCAGAAGGAATTGCACAAAGCACTCGACATCCAGAAGCGCGAAGTGGTCGCTCCGGAGCTTAACGAGGAGATGATGGGTGAGATCCGGCGCAACTATGGCGACCGTTTACGCAGCGCAATGGATACGACTGCGCAGGATAAGCGGGCCAGTTACGCGGCCGTCGACGCATTGAAAAAAGAGGTCGTCGAGGCCTATCCGGAAGATCAAGCCGATAAGAGACAGATGGCGAAGAAGGTTTTCGATCACCTCAAAGAGACCATGTTTCGGGACGACATTCTCAATAGCCGGCGACGGCCGGATGGGCGACGCTTCTCTGAAATTCGCCCGATAAGCTGCGAAATTGGTTGGCTGCCGCGGGTTCACGGTTCGGCGCTTTTCACCCGCGGCGAAACGCAGGCGCTCGTCACCACCACGCTCGGCACTAAAGAAGACGAGCAGTTTATGGACGATATCGAAAAAGGTGAGGTTAAGCGCCGCTTCCTGTTGCACTACAACTTTCCGCATTACTCGGTCGGCGAAGTAGGACGTTTTGGTTCTTCGAGTCGACGTGAAATTGGACACGGAGCACTGGCACGCCGGGCCATTGAGCCGGTGCTTCCCGATGAGTCGGTTTTCCCATACACGCTGCGCATCGTTTCAGATATCACTGAGTCGAATGGTTCTTCGTCGATGGCCAGCGTATGCGGCGGCATCCTGTCGCTGATGGACGCAGGCGTGCCTTTAAAGGCCCCGGTTGCCGGCGTTGCGATGGGCCTGGTAATGGAGGGCAATAAGTACGCGATTCTGACTGATATCGCCGGCGCCGAAGATCACTACGGCGATATGGACTTTAAGGTCACGGGAACCAAGGAAGGAATTACGGCACTGCAAATGGATATAAAGATCGGCGGCATCAATGCGCAGATCATGGCAGAAGCACTGGAGCAGGCAAGGAAGGGCCGCTTGTATATTCTGAGTGTCATGGAACAAGCCATCGCCGAGCCACGGCCCGATATCTCGGCCCACGCTCCACGAATCATCCAGATCAAGATCAATCCTGACAAGATTCGCGACGTCATCGGACCAGGCGGCAAGATGATTCGCGCGCTGGTAGAAGAGACCGGGGCGAAGATCGACGTCTCTGACGATGGCACGATTTCCATAGCCACAGCCAGCGGGGAAGCCGCAGAAGCGGCAGTTGCTCGCATCCGTGGAATTACCGCCGAGGCTGAAATCGGTCAGACCTACCTCGGTACGGTTTCTCGCATCGTGGATTTTGGCGCATTCGTGGAGATCTTTCCCGGCACTGACGGACTGCTCCACATCTCGGAGATTGCCGATCGCCGCGTTAAGGATGTGCGGGACGAATTGAAAGAAGGTCAACAGATCCTCGTCAAGTGCATCGGCAAGGAAGGCAACAAGATCAAGCTTTCGCGGAAAGCCGTCTTGCGCGACGAAGATCGCAAAGCCGAAGCTGCCAGCGCCGGCGATTCGCTCAGCGCCCATGACGGTGATTAAGCGTTCGACGTAACGATTTAGAGTCCCGGCAATTTAGATTTGGTATTTGAAATTGAACCGGGGAACCGAGGTCACGGATCTCGACCTAAGGAGGTTTGCTTTAGACGCAAACCTCCTTTTTTATTAGGTGAGACCCTACGAACCGCAAATGAAATTCGAAGCCTCTTTCATTAGGCACCTTTTCCCAGGCTCCTTTTTTGTTGGATTGAGTTTGGCGATCAGCCGGTCGCCAAAGTTTGACGATGGTCCGTCCTTGTGATAACAATCTTGCCATCCCCCTTCATCAGTTTTATTTCCCACGTACAAAACAGGAGGAGTCTTTATGGGAGACAATGGAGACGGCGGTGGTGGGAGTACGGGTGTTGTAGCAGTACTGGTGATCTTCGTCATTCTGCTCCTGGCCCTGGCCTTTGTTTTCAGAGGGCGTTTGTTTGGCGGCGGCGGAACGCAGAAAATTGACGTCAACGTGCAAACGCCTTCCAAGTAAAAACCGGTTCTTTTGCAAACTAACGCAGCAACAGAGGAGCGCAGTGGTGCTCCTCTTTTCGTTGTGGTAAACGGTGAATAGTGAGTAGTGAATCATGAATCGTGAAGAGGAGTTTCACGTGGCAATTCAGATGCAAGTTCGCTAGAGTAAGCGGCTGTTCACTATTTACCATTCACCATTTACGATTCACCTTCTTATGCCGGCTCCTAATATTGAAACAATAGTTTCCCTTGCCAAGCGGCGCGGATTTGTCTTTCCATCTTCGGAACTCTATGGCGGACTGGGCAGCGCCTGGGACTACGGTCCGCTGGGCGTCGAGCTCTGCAATAACGTCAAACAGGCCTGGTGGCGTTGGATGGTTTACGAGCGCGATGATATTGAGGGACTTGATTCCTCGATTATTCTTAACCGCCTGGTTTGGAAATACAGCGGACACGAAGATACGTTTAGCGATCCCCTTGTCGATTGTCGCGAGTGCAACACGCGACTACGCGCAGACAAATTAACCGAAGGGAAATGCCCAAACTGCGGCTCGAAGAATCTGACTGAGCCGCGGCCTTTCAATCTGATGTTTCAAACGCATGTCGGCGCAACCGCTGAAGACGATCCGGCGTCGCTTGTCTACCTGCGGCCGGAGACAGCGCAAGGCATCTTTATTAACTTTGCAAACATATTGACGACGAGCCGGCGCAAACTTCCGTTTGGTGTAGCCCAAATCGGAAAATCGTTTCGCAACGAAGTCACGCCCGGCAACTTCATTTTCCGCACGCGCGAGTTTGAACAGATGGAGATGGAGTATTTCGTTAAACCGGGCGAAGACGAGCAGGCGCATCAGGAGTGGATTGATGCCTGCTACAACTGGTTCACGAGCCTGGGAATTTCTGCAGCCAACCTCCGTCTCTACGAGCAGCCAAAAGAGGAGTTGGCCCACTACGCGAAGCGCACGGTTGATATTCAATATCGCTTCTTCCCCGAGCGAGACGAAGACGAGCGGCAATGGGACGAGTTGATGGGAATTGCCAATCGCACTGATTTCGATCTGCGCACGCATTCGAAAAAGCCGGAAGATGCCGAAGGTAAGCGACTGAATCCGGATTCGACAGAAGATTTGTCTTACTTTGACGAGGCAAACAAAGAGCGCTTTTATCCTTACGTCATCGAGCCGGCCGCGGGCGTCAATCGTACGGTGCTGTCCGTGCTTATGGACGCGTATACGGAAAAGACGAATGAGAAAGGTGAGACGCGGATAATATTAAAACTTCATCAGTCGCTGGCGCCGATCAAAGCTGCCATTCTTCCCCTGGCAAAGAACAAGCCTGAGCTTGTCGCCATGGCCAAATCAATTAAGCGCTCGCTGCAACCTTCGTTTCGGGCCGTTTACGATGACACGGGCGGCATTGGAAAACTTTATGCGCGCCAGGACGAAATCGGCACACCCTTCTGCGTGACGGTTGATCATCAATCACTCGAAGATGAAGCGGTGACAGTCCGCGATCGCAATACCTGGGAACAGGAGCGGGTGAAAGTTGCTGATCTGCAAGAGCACCTGGCGAAACGACTGAGAGGTTAGTCTGGAATTCGGTCAGTCCAACGACCGTTTAGAGGCGGGCATGGCCCGCCGTCTCAAGCTTGGATTGAGTAGAGTACTCTCAACGGTTGCACCGGCGGGCAATGCCCGCCTCTAAACAGTCAGTAATAATTAATTTCCATGCCGATCGTAAAAAAGCGCAATGAACAAACCGAAACCCGCTTGCTGCTCGAATCGAGCGAGCCGGTTGAGTTGCCGCCGGCCGAAATAGCCGAGCGAGATGTACTGGTACAGTTTGATCAGTTCAAGCCTTACATTTCCGAGTTGCTCGAAGAATTGCGCGACGGCACCACCGCTGAACCGGTGCCGGTTATGCTCGATGGTTCTACGTTTGCCATTCACGGCGAGACGCGGACTTTCTGGGTGAAGCTTTGGCACGCTGCCGGTAGCGAGATGACTAAAATCGACCGCGCGCAGGTTATCAGTTGCCTGCCTTCCACGCGCGGCGTGCAAATCCTCGTCGAATCTCCCGACGAATAGTCCAACATCCTTTCCGTTATTGACATTGGACATTCGACGTTGGACATTGGCTTCCGAATGTCACTAATCCCTGAAAAGATCATTCAGTTAGCGCAAGCAGTTCGCGCGGAAGGTGGTCGCGCCTTACTCGTCGGTGGCTGTGTTCGCGACTTGTTGCTGAACGGCGAGCCTAAAGATTGGGACCTCGAAGTCTATCGAATCGAACCGCCAAAACTGCGTGTTTTGCTCGATCGGTTCGGCTCGGTAAATGTCGTTGGCGAAGCCTTCACCGTTTACAAGCTTGGCGCCGATCTAGACGTAACGCTGCCGCGACGCGAGCGGAAGTCAGGCCGGGGTCATCGTGGTTTCTTCATCGAAGGCGATCCTGGGATGAGCATTGAGGACGCAGCTCGTCGTCGGGATTTCACTGTCAATGCGATTCTCAAGGATCCCTTGCGCGGCGAAGTCATCGATCCGTTTCAGGGTCAGGCAGACATAAAACGCAAAATCCTGCGAGCGGTTTCCGTCAAAACGTTTCCGGAAGACAGCCTGCGGGTGCTGCGCGCCGCGCAGCTTGCCGCCCGCTTTGAGTTTGAGGTTGAGCCCGAAACCGTGGCGCTTTGCCGTGCCATCGATTTGTCTGATCTTCCGGCGGAACGCATCTGGGGAGAAATGGAAAAGCTCTTGCTACGCGCGCGCCGTCCTTCTATTGGGTTGCATTGGCTGCGAGAGCTGGGTGCCACTGCGCAACTGTTCCCTGAGCTCGAGGCACTGATCGATGTGCCACAGGATAAAGAATGGCATCCGGAAGGCGACGTCTTCGTCCATACACAACTGGTTACCGATCGAGCTCGAGAGTTGATTGATGATTTGCCCTACGCAAAACAGGTGGCCGTAATGCTCGCTGCTGTGGCCCACGATTACGGTAAGCCCGCAACTACCGAGTTTGTTGACGGTCGGCTGCGCTCGCGTGGTCACGAAGAGGCGGGAGCGGCGCCGACAGAAAGTTTTCTCAATCGTCTTAATATCCACACGCTTGACGGCTACGACGTGCGCGGCCAGGTATTGGCGCTGGTACGCGATCACCTGAAGCCCGGGGAATTCTTTAAGAAGCGGGAAGAAGTAGGCGACGGCGCCTTTCGGCGCCTCGCGCGGAAGTGTGAACTGGATCTGCTTTATCGCGTGGCTAAAGCTGACTCGTTCGGTCGCAATGCGGAATGGGTGCCTCGGGAAAGCTGGTTCAATGCTGAAGCGCAGGAATGGTTCATTCAGCGGGCGAGGGAACTCGAGGTCGCAAATCAGCCTCCTGCGCCGTTGCTGATGGGTCGGCACCTACTGGAAATGGGAATGTCGCCCGGTCCTAAACTCGGAGAAATCACTCAGGCGATCTATGAAATGCAACTCGACGGCCGCGTCCGCACCCTGGACGATGCAAAAGCGTTTGCTAAGAAGATATTATCTGCAGATTACGCCGATTACACAGATAACAGTTGATCGTTGCTAAAATTCGGCGGTGCTCACGAAGCTTATGGAAACGGATCCGCGAACCTATGCGGTTATTGGAGCGGCAATGGAAGTCCATGGGAAACTAGTTTGCGGTTTCCTGGAGCAGGTTTACCAGGAAGCTTTGGCCATCGAGTTTATCAAGCGAAACATTCCGTTTGTGAGAGAAGCAAAGCTTCCACTGAGCTACAAGGGGCAGGTGCTTGACACCAATATTGCGCAGATTTTATTTGTTTCGATAGTGTGGTTGTAGAGTTGAAGGCACTTATCCGGATGAGCGGCACCGAAGAAGCTCAGGTGATAAATTATTTAAAAGCTACCGGTCACGAAGTTGGTTTACTTCTCAATTTCGGCACTCGCAGTCTTGAGCATCGCCGTTTTGTTCTTACACAATCTGTGAAATCTGCGTAATCTGCGGATTAGGCGTCGGGTTGTTGCTGCGTGACGCAGTGGATCGTTCCCATGCCCCAGACCAACGGCTCGCAATTGATTGGGACCACCCGACGATCCGGAAAAAGTTTCGCCAAAGTCTCAATCGCCCGCGAGTCGTTCTGATGTCCGAACACCGGCGCCAGCACGACTCCGTTGGCGATATAAAAGTTTGCATAGGAAGCTGGTAACCGATCGAGATTGCGTTTGTCGGTGCTTGTGCCGCCCACGACTCCCGGCATCGGCAGGCTCACAATCTCAAAAGGACGACCATGCGCATCCTGCATCGACCGAAGCCGCACGAGGTTGTCCTGTAGCAGCCTGTAATTCGCGTCTTGCGGATCTTCTTCTTCTGCGCAGACAATCACATCCGGCGCAACGAAGCGCGCGATGTCGTCAATGTGCCCATCAGTATCGTCGCCGACGATTCCTTCTCCCAGCCACAAGACTCTCTGAACCCCAAGATACTCTTTCAAGTGGCGCTCAATCTGGCCCCGACTTAACCGGGGATTGCGATTTGGATTCAACAAGCATTGCTCGGTGGTGAGCACGCAACCGGCGCCGTTGACTTCGATCGAACCGCCCTCCATCACAATGCCCGCTTCAAACCGCGGCACTTTTAACAAACGTTCCAGTCGCGCCGGTATCGCGTCGTCCTTTTTCAAATCTTCATACTTGTTGCCCCAGGCATTAAATATCCAATCGTTGTAAGCCAGCCCGGCTTGATCGCTGACAACGAAGTTTGGACCGTAGTCGCGAATCCAGGAATCAACGGTCGGAATCTGGTGGCAACGGATATTGTCGGCTCCGGGAAACGTACATCGGGCGCCCACTTCCTTTTCTGCGTCCTCATCGTCCACGAGCAGATTTACAGTCTCATGCAGGCTGAGAGTGGACATCATTTGCAGAAAAATATCCTGGACTTGGGGAATACGATCCGGCCACGTCTCCGGGTCCTTTGGCCAGGTTAGCCAGGTGGCACTGTGGCGATGCCATTCGGCAGGCATCTGGTAACCGAGTTCGGCGGGAGTCGGCATGCGGGATTATTTGCCAGGGGTCTGTTCGATAAGACGCGAGGATAGTGGCGTGTAGAAGTCGATGCGCCGATCTCGCAGAAAGGGCCAGTTTTGCCTGGTCTCGTCAATCTTGCTGAGATCGCACGCGACCACCAACACTTCTTCTTTGTCGGCTGAAGCTTTGGCAATGATGCGTCCAAAAGGGTCGGCGACGAACGACTGCCCCCAGAATGTCAGTTTACCTTCACGGCCCACGCGATTTACCACCACCACAAAAACCCCGTTCGCGATGGCATGCGCGCGCTGAATTGTTTCCCATGCGGAATGCTGTGCTTCGTTAATTTCCCCTTGTTCTTCAGGCAACCAACCGATAGCGGTGGGGTAGAAGATCAACTCAGCACCACCCAACGCAGTCAAGCGTGCCGCTTCGGGAAACCATTGGTCCCAGCATACCAGCGCGCCGACTTTGCCGTACTTGGTATCGTGAGTTTGGAAACCCAGATCACCGGGCGTGAAATAAAATTTTTCATAATAGAGCGGGTCGTCCGGAATGTGCATCTTGCGATACTTACCGGCGATCTTTCCGTCGGTATCGATGACCACGGCAGTGTTGTGGTAAACGCCCGCTGCCCGTTTTTCAAATAGCGATGCAAGAATGACGACTTTTTTCTGCCGCGCCACTTTAGCGAGCGCCTCGGTCGTCGGCCCCGGAATTGTCTCTGCCAGTTTGAAGAAAGCAATGTCTTCGGTCTGGCAAAAATACTGCGAACGGAAAAGCTCCTGCAGGCAAACAATCTGCGCGCCCTGTTTTGCAGCTTCGCCAATGCGCGCGATTGCCTTTCTGAGATTGGCCTCAGGTTTTTGCTCGCAGCTCATTTGGATCAGGCCCACGTTCACGATGCTTGACTTTGCTTTCCTAGGCATGACGAGAAGTATAGCGTCCAACGTCCAACGCCCAAAGTCCAACGTCCTGTTTGGACACCGCACTCTTGACTTTGGACATTGGACGTTCGACTTTGGACTCGGTAAGATGTTCGGTTTCGTTTTTGAGCCTCCAAATAAGAGAGAGATTTCAATGATCGATTTTGAATTGACCGAAGATCACAATGCGCTCGTGCAAACGGTGCGCGAGTTTGCCCAGCAGGAAGTTGCGCCCTACATCAAAGAGTGGGACGAGAAACAGGAAGTTCATCCCGAGATCTTGAAAAAAATGGGCGAGCTAAACCTGCTTGGAGTTTGTATACCGGAAGAGTATGGCGGCGCGGGCTTTGATTACATTTCCCTCGGCCTGGTTTGCGAGGAGCTTGAAGCAATCGATACTTTCCTGCGCGTCGTCATGTCAGTTCATACCGGTTTGAATTCGCTCACGCTCCTCACCTGGGGCAGCGAAGAACAGAAGCAAAAGTATCTGGTGCCGCAGGCTAAGGGTGAGAAACTTGCGACCTATGGCTTGACAGAGCCGGGCGCGGGTTCAGATGTCGTCGGGTCACGTTCAACGGCCCGCCGCGAAGGTGATGAATATGTATTGAATGGCGAGAAGATGTGGATCAGTCTGGCCGACATTGCCGACAACTTTCTCTTTTTCTGTTGGACTGATGAAGAGAAACGGCGCAAGCGCGATCACAGCGGGATGTCGTGTTTCATTGTTGAGCGGGACATGAAGGGTTTCACTTCGGGCACGATACACGGCAAGCTCGGCATTCGCGCAGGCAACACCGGCTACTTTTCTCTGCAGGACACGCGCGTGCCGGTGGCGAATCGTATCGGTGAAGAAGGCGAAGGATTTAAGATTGCGATGTTTGCGCTCGAGCAGGGGAGGTTCACCGTCGCTGCAGGTGCGACGGGAGTAATCCGCGCGTCGCGTGATGCTTCAGTCGCATACGCGCTTGAGCGCGAGACCTTCGGGACAAAGATCGCCAACCACCAGTTAGTCAAACAAAAAATTGCCGAAATGGAAGCCGACTACCAGATGTCGCGCCTGCTTTGCCTGCGCGCCGGCTATCTGAAAAACACCGGACAGCCAAACGCACGGGCCACCAGTCTGGCAAAGTGGCAGGCAACCACGCGAAGCGAGAAAGCGGCCTCAATGGCGATCGAAGTTCACGGAGCGAATGGTTATTCAAACGACTATCCCGTTGAGCGCTACTGGCGCAACTGCAAAGCCGCAATTATTTATGAGGGAACGCGCGACATTCATACGCTGATGCAGGCTGATTGGGCGCTGGGTTTGAAGAAGGAGAAAGCCGCGCGCAGGACCTTGCCACCCTGGAAGCGATCTGAATAACTCTGCAACGAGTGTCGGCACGGCATGTTTGCAGGCCCCGACCGGATCACCCATGTCGTGCAGACGTCGAAGAAGCAGACCAGATCATACTTTAGAGTGAAGGCTCGTCTGGGTTAGCCGCTAATTTTTGACTGGTGCCTGGGGCCGGACTTGAATGTTGCCCTGCCCGTGGCGTACGTCGATAAATGAATAAGCCGAGAGCGAAAAGGTATGGCAGCCGATCACGTCACTTTGCCGCGCCGGAATTCCCGGGTCATCGGGTCGCTCATAATCGGTCGCTATCCAATCGAGCAGCGCTCCGTTATCACCCGGAACCTCCGCATCCTGTGGAATCCAGTTGCGGTTCACCGGTTCGTAGACACCCCAGGTGAGCTTGTCATTACTTGCACTTATTCCCTCGCCATCATCTTCGACAACCAGCAGCACGCGGTGTCCGATAAGTTCGCCGACACTGGACTCAGTAATGACTCCGCTCATGACCGCCCGATTATGCTGCACCGTTAAGCAATCAAAGGCTGCTTTAACATAATACGCAGGATATCCTGAAACCGGATCCTGGAGGTCTCCCGGATCAGTGAAAGTCATGTCACCGGAGGTGCGGCCATCCTGGTGAATTCTGGCATTGAACTCAACGGATCGTTCTATGCCGTCTTCCAATGTGAATTGAAAATCTCCGTTCGCCGAGGTTCCGCTATTATTATCTGCCTTCGTGAACGTCGCGGTTACGGCACAGAGAAGGAAAAGGACCAAAGCAAGGGCTAGCCTCTTCATTAGAAACCTCCGAATTGTTACTGGTAATCTGGGCTTTATTTGGCAAACCTATAACCCTTAATGCACTGACAGTCAAACCGTCGCACAGTCTTTCACCCTGCCATTGCGGCCCAGACCGGCTTGCCCTACAAATAACGGTTACGCTCTGTTAGTATGAGTCCGCACTTCTTCAACCGAGGGAACGCGCCGGCACTTGGCGTAGTTCACAAACAAACTTCCGATCAGGAGACCTTAAACAGATGGGCGAAGAGTTACAGACAGAGCGCGAGCTGTCTCTGGATTTCTTGCGCGTATGCGAAGCCGCGGCAATTGCCGCTGCGCGTACGATGGGCCAGGGAGACCGCAAGTACTCCGACCATGTAGCTGTCGAAGCGATGCGCGAAATTATGGATACCGTGCCCATGCGCGGCCGCATTGTCATAGGGGAAGGCGAGCGCGACGAAGCGCCCATGCTTTACATTGGCGAAGAAGTGGGCGGCGGGTACGGAGTCAGCGAGGATCTGGCGGAATCATGTCCTGAGGTGGACATCGCGGTCGATCCGCTCGAAGGAACAAACCTTTGCGCGCTGGGCGCGAACAATGCCATTGCCGTGCTGGCAGCCGCAGAACGCGGCGGTTTGTTGAATGCGCCTGATCTTTACATGGACAAAATAGTGGTTGGCCCTTCGTCGCGTGGCGTAGTGGATCTTGACGCACCCGTAAAGGACAATCTCAAGAACATCGCGCGGCGACTGGGACGAGACATAGAGGATTTGACGGTGATAGTTCTCGATCGCAGCCGGCATCAGAAACTCATCGCGGATGTTCGGGAAGCGGGCGCGCGCATACGCTTGATTGGTGATGGCGACCTTTCCGCAGGCATTTCGGCAGCGGTGGCAGGCACCAACATTCATGCCCTGGTTGGCATCGGCGGCGCCCCGGAGGGTGTACTTACCGCGGCGGCCATGAAGTGTTTGAACGGGGAGATCCAGGCGCGGCTCGTCTTCGATCCCGAACGTCTCGGCGTAGACAGAAACAAGGTGCCGCCGAAGGAAAAGGTTCTGGAGCGCTTGCATTCGATGGGCATCACGGATTCGAACAAGATCTACGATACAAACGATCTGGCCCCGGGGCGAAAAATTATCTTTGCAGCCACCGGTGTTACGGATGGTGCTTTGCTAAAAGGCGTCAGGTTCTTTGGCGCCGGCAAGCGAACCCATTCTGTGGTCATGACGACAGAGTCGCGACACATACGGTTTGTCGACACGCTGCATATTGAAGGCGGGCCGGACACCGTTATTCGGTTCTGAATCTGGAATTTGCAATCTGATTTGAGTTTCCGGTCTTTGGTCTTAGGCCTTTGGTCTTTGTAAGGATCCTGGCGGGATTTGGGCCCGACGCGAAACCAAAGACCAGAGACCAAAAATCAAAGGCCAAAGTCCCTACTTACGATGTACCGCTCGCCAGAAAATTACATCCCGCAAAACGTTTCCAGTTGGCGTCCGCTGCTGATGTGGTTAACAGCCGTGGCCGGATCGCTGGCAATGGTATCGCTGATCCTGGCCGCTCCCCTGGTCCTCGAGGCGGGCCACCCATTCTGGGGCCTGACGATTTACCGGGCATTCAGCTACGTTTGCCATCAGATTCCGGAGCGCTCGTTTTTTATTGCCGGACACCCTTTCGCAGTCTGCTCGCGGTGCATGGGTTTGTACACCGGATTCGCCATAGCCACGCTTGCTTATCCATTGGCGCAGTCGCTGAGACAGACCGAAACGCCGGCGCGCAAGTGGCTATTCGTTGCCGCGCTGCCGCTGGCGATCGATTTTGCGCTCGGCTATCTGGGAATATGGAACAACACGCATTCGTCTCGTTTTGTCACGGGAGCCCTGCTCGGGGCGGTCTCGGTGTTTTATGTGATGCCAGGACTGATTGATTTAAGCCTTCGTGAATGGCGGGCCAGGAGCACATCTCCGGTAGTTGTGGAGACCAACCCGGTATCGTTGCCCGAGATGTATTCAGCCGCTTCAGCCGCGCCGAGTGACTATAGCGCTCCCCACCGGCGGATCTGATTGATCCGCTGTTTCGTCTTCTCAGCAACTTCAGGTAAAATCGCTGCCGCGCGCCGGCCGGGCTTGCCCGCACGGCGTTTAGATTGAGGCAGCTATTTGTTTTGGTGCGCAGGCGCGCGGGTCTGTAGACGTTATAAGTAACGCCATGTTTTTTCAGGATACGCAACCACCTTTTGGTCCCACCCCGAATGAACTTTTCGTTCGCTATTTCCACGATATAACGAATAAGACCTGGGGCAATATCAGTCCACTTTATAAACTCGACGCGTTTGACTGGACCATCCTAATCCTCTATTTCACGATTCTCGGCGTCCTGGCGGTTTACGGCGCTTATCGCGTCAAACAAGTCATTGACTTTTGGCGCTATCGGAAATTCACTCCTCAACCAAAAGCAGCATTCAGCGAAGCAGAGCTGCCGTTCATCACAGTGCAGCTCCCGTTGTTCAATGAAATGTACGTGGTGGAACGACTGGTCAAGGCCGTTACCGAGATCGATTATCCCCACGACAAACTTCAGATTCAGGTGCTCGACGACTCAACTGACGAGACGGTCAAACTCGCCGCCGAGACAGTGCAGCGATATCGGCGGCTGGGTTTCGATATTGAATACGTTCACCGTTCGGATCGCACAGGCTTTAAAGCGGGTGCGCTCGAGCACGGCATGAAATCGGCAAAGGGCGAATTGCTTGCGATCTTCGACGCCGACTTTGTTCCCAAGCCCGACTGTTTGCGCAAGCTGGTCAACTACTTTACCGATCCGATGGTGGGTTGTGCGCAAATGCGCTGGTCACATATCAACGGCGACTATAACCTGCTTACTCGCCTGCAGACGATCATGCTTGACGGCCATTTCGTCGTCGAACAGACGACGCGGAACCGTACCGGCGGATTTTTCAATTTCAACGGGACTGCCGGCATTTGGCGGCGGCGCGCAATCGCCATGAGCGGCGGCTGGCAACACGACACGCTGACGGAAGACACCGACCTGAGTTTTCGCGCCCAGTTGATGGGCTGGAAATTTGTTTACCTGCTTGATGAAGAAGCGCCGGCCGAGATTCCAGTGGAGATCAACGCCTTTAAGGCACAGCAACGGCGTTGGGCCAAAGGCGTGATGCAGGTAGGCATTAAACTCTATCCGCGGATTTGGCGCGCGCGGTTGCCCTTGCGGGTCAGATTGGAGATGTTTTTCCGGTTGACCGGCAATATTAGTTATCCGCTGATGATCGTTGCGAGTTTTCTGCAGTTTCCCTTGTTGCTCGTACGTTACAACCAGCCGTTTTATCACTTGATGATTCTCGATCTTCCGCTGTTGTTCTTTTCGTCAGTTTCCGTTTTCCTGTTTTATGGAACGGCTGTTTGGTATCTCGACGAGAAGCGAGCGCCGCGCCTGTTTCATTTGCCCCTTGTGATGGCGCTCGGTATCGGCCTGGCTTTTTCAAATGCGCGCGCCGTGCTCGAGGCTTTGCTTGGCATTAAGAGTGAATTTGTTCGCACTCCCAAATACCAGGTCGAAAAAACTCACGATGAAACTTGGAAGCGTAAGAAGTACAAACGCAAACGCGGCCTGTTGCCGCTCCTCGAGCTCAGCTTCTCGCTCTACTTTCTATTGGCAATTCTTTATGCGGCCCGCATGCACATGTGGGGAACGGTGCCTTTCCTGCTGCTGTTTTTCTTCGGCTTTGGGTACATGGGCGTGATGAGCTTTGTGCAATCGCTTGGCGGTGGACAAGTGTCTTTGCCGTGGAAGCCGGTAGCCAAACCCTCTGTCGGTCTCAAGTAGGACAGACATTCTTGTCGGTCCTTCAAATCTAAACAGGCGGAAATTCCTCTCCCGCAAATTTATCAATAAGTTTCTTGATCTCTTTCGGCGCCTTAAACTACTATCCCTCCCATTAATTTCTTCCCGGGCCTTTTGGAAGCGTCATCGCGTTCCTGAATTCGTCGCTGTCAAGCTTGACCCGCACAAAATCCAATTTCAGTTTTTGAGGAGAGATATGCCCACAACATCAAGTTTCCCCTGGACGTTTTTCGTTCTGATCGTTTTTCTTTTGACCTGCGCACTCAGCGCCCAGGCCCAATCGCAAGCTACAACCGGCAACATCGAAGGCCGCGTGCTTGATCCCAAAGACGCGGCATTGCCCGGCGCATCTGTAACCGCGACCAACCAGCAAACCGGCTTGGAGAAGACCGCAACCGCGGACGAGCAGGGCGTGTTCAGCATCACCTTCCTTTCGCCCGGCCTCTACACGGTGCGTGCTAATGCTGGTGGCTTTTCGCAAACCGAAGTAAGGGATGTTGTAGTCACGGTCGGTGGCAAAACTCCACTCGATGTGCGGCTGTCAGTTGGCGGCGCAACTGGCACTGTCACCGTGTCCAGTGAAGCGCCGGTAGTGGAAACTAATTTGAGTTCAGTCTCAACCACCATTAATTCCCGCGCTATCGAGAATCTCCCGGTGAACGGCCGCAACTACCTGGATTTCGCCACGCTTACACCGGGAGTCATTCGGGACCAGAACCGCGAAGGAGACTTGTCAGTCGGCGGTCAGAAGGGCACGCTCAACAGTCTTCAGGTGGACGGTGTTGACAACAACAACACGTTCTTTGGACAGTCGTTTGGCCGCACTGGCGTACGTCCGCCTTATCAATTCTCGGAAGAATCGGTGCAGGAATTTCAAGTGAACCAGAACGGTTTTTCCGCGGAGTTTGGCCGAGCGGGCGGGGCGGTCATTAACGTTGTGACCAAGAGCGGCACCAACGATTTTCACGGTGGCGGTTTTGAATTCTTTCGCGATGAATCGCTAAACGCCAACACGCCGCAGCTGAAGGCTTCGCAGTTTATACGCGGTCTGCCGAATAAGCGTCCGCCACTTCAAATCAATCAATTTGGCGCGCGTCTGGGCGGCCCAATCAAGAGAAACAAGGCTTTCTTTTTCTTCACCTATGACGGCCAACGCCAACAGTTACCAAACTTTCTTGACCCTGCAAATTTCTTTACTCAGCCGGCGAACATTCAGGCGCTGCTCTTGCCTAAGCTGGCTACCTATCCGATCAATCGCGACCAGGACGTCTTCATGGTGAAAGGCGACATTGCTCTCAACTCGAGTAACCAACTTTCGCTGCGGTTGAATCACCAGAACTTCACGGGAAAGAATAATGAATTTAGCGGCACACTCGGAACGCAGGAGCACTCGGGCGACAGTGTCGCCAAGACTACAACCTTTTCCGGTGCCCTGGTCTCCACCTTTAACAGCAGCACTGTAAACGAGCTACGTTTTCAAGCGGCGAAGGATCGCGAGCCGGGCACGGCTAATAGCACTGCACCCGAAGCGCAGATCCAGACTGGCAGCGGCTTTCTCCTAATCGGCAGAAACAATTTCAGCCCGCGGGAAACCACCATCAAGAGGTTTCAGATAATCGATAACATTTCCTTCGGCATGGGCCGTCATGCCTTTAAGGCCGGATTCGATGTAAACCGCGATCACATATTCAATTTCTTTCCCGGGTTTTTCAGCGGTCAATACACCTTCACGTCTTACGCCAACTTTGCGGCCAACACACCTTCAGCTTTCTCGCAAAACTTTGCGGGTACCGGCACAACGGGCCCAACTACGAAACCAAACAGCACCGACTTAGCGCTTTTCTTCCAGGACGACATTCGCCTGAATCCCAAACTCGTTCTCAATCTGGGGATTCGTTACGACCGTCAGTACATGGCAGCACCGCCGGTGCAGAATACCGATGCCGTGTTGCTTGCGGCCGGTTTAGATACCAGCCGCAAGCCGGACGACGGTAACAATTTCGGGCCGCGCGCCGGATTCAGTTATGCATTCAACGATAAAACGATCGTGCGCGGCGGCTACGGATTGTTTTATGGTCGTACCACCGCAATCATGCTCGGGACGGCGCATTCAAACAATGGCATCAACATCCTGGGTGTTACCCTGAACTGCACCTTGACGCCGAATCCCTGTCCAACCTATCCAAATATCTTTACCACTCCGCCCGCGGCCGGCGCCCAGAGACCTAACCTGTTTCTATTTTCCAACGACTATCAACAGCCGTTGGTGCAGCAGGGACGTATCGGCGTTGAGCGTGAGGTCATGAAGGACATCAGTCTTGCGGTTACGTACCTGTATTTCCGCGGCACGCACCTTTCGCGTACGCGCGACATCAACCTCTGTCCGCCAGTAGCCACAACGGCGGTCGATCCGGTCTCGGGCGAGTCGTTTACTATTCAGCGGTTCCCAGGTCAGGTCCCGGGCGTCACACCGCTGCCGGCCTGCGCGACGCAACCGGTTTCGTTTACCAACGCAACTACATTGCGACCGTTTGTGAATTACACGCGCATCAATTTGTTTGAAGATTCGGCAAAATCCCGTTATCACGGGCTGGCCATCCAGGCGCGCCAACGTTTCTCGCCGTCCAGTTGGGTGCCGTTTTTCCAGGGCGCGGGCTCTCAGTTCCTACTCTCCTACACTTTGTCGAAAGCTGAAGATGACAAACCGGATCAGACTTCAGTCGTGCCGGGAGGCGGTGACGATTCCAAAGTTGTGCAAAATTCTTTTGACCTGGGCGACGACTTTGGCTATGCCGATTCCGATCAGCGTCACCGGTTTGTGTTCAGCTCAGTTTATGAAGTTGGCAGAGTGAAGTCGGACAACAAGTTGCTGCAAATATTGCTGAACGGCTATACGATCTCCGGCATTACGCAAATACAATCGGGCTTTGCGTATTCAGCGCAGATCGGCGCCGACATCAATCGCGATGGTAATTCGCGCGACGATCGGGTCCCCGGTATCAAGCGCAACAGTTTTCGTACCGGCACCATTTACCAAAGCGATGCCCGATTAACGCGCATCATTCACCTGAGTGAAACGACGAAACTAAGTTTGATCCTCGAAGGATTCAATATCTGGAATCGCGCAAACACTGGTTTGGCGCCGGGCGGTGGATACTTTTCATTCGTCAATGTCAACCGCTATAGCGGATTCACCGCTAACGCAGCGACCAACACGTTGACTTTAACGCGACCAGCGCCGGCTACAGCTTTCGGCTTACCACGTTCGATTAACACGCCCAGGCAATTGCAATTGGCGATTAAGTTCGACTTCTAATCCATTGGTATGACCTCGAGACAGAGTGGCGGCGGGAATCAGGCCTCCCGCCGCCACTCGTCTGTTGTCAACCATGTTGCAAAAAGTCCGGAGGTTAGTATTTCAGGCTCCTACTGTCGGTCGTC
This sequence comes from Pyrinomonadaceae bacterium, assembly GCA_035297925.1. Lineage (GTDB taxonomy): Bacteria > Acidobacteriota > Blastocatellia > Pyrinomonadales > Pyrinomonadaceae > PSRF01. The sequence continues at coordinate 46,555 of DATGYM010000028.1, forward strand.
GGAACACAGTCCTGTCATCCAGAGGCTTGACATCGTTTGCGGGCCTTTCTATAGTTCACCCGGTTAACCGAAATCATGAACAACGCCTGGTATTACTGCTGCTGTCAATGCGCCTGTTGCGTCTGGTGTCCAGAACGCGATCGGGAGGCTTTGGCAGGCGTGAAGAGCAGATAAGTTAACAGCCAAGCGCAGCAAAAGTTTTCAAAAACCGGTCGCGACACCTGCAAAGGATTCGCGGCCGGTTTTGTATTTATGCGGAAAGCAATTTGACGAGTGGGCGGACAAAAGCCCGCGAAGCGTTTCGAGAAGACAATGGCAACCGTCCTGCATGAAGTAACCTGCGGTTCGATTGGCGATTCAATCGAATCAAGCATAGGCAATACACCGCTGATTCGTTTACGCAACCTTGAACGGGCATTGCCCGCGGCGGTGGCGGTACTCGCAAAAGCCGAGCACCTGAATCCTGGTGGGTCAGTTAAGGATCGTGCCGCCCTTTCAATGGTGCTGGACGGCGAGCGCAGCGGAAGGCTGCGACCAGGGATGACAATCCTCGATGCCACCAGCGGAAACACTGGTATAGCTTACGGAATGATCGGGGCAGCGCGAGGTTATCCCGTGACAATCTGTCTGCCTAAAAACGCAAGCCGGCAAAGAAAGCGAATTCTCGCCAGCTTTGGCGTTGAGTTGATCGAAACAGACCCGCTCATGTCTACCGATGGCGCGCAGCTTGTCGCTCGCGAATTGTCTAACAGGGAGCCCGACAAGTACTTCTATCCTGACCAATACAACAATCCTGCAAACTGGCGCGCCCATTATGAGACTACCGCCGCAGAAATTTGGCAGCAGACAGAGGGACGCATTACGCATTTCATCGCGGGCCTGGGAACGTCGGGCACGTTTGTCGGCGTCACCCGCAGACTGAAGGAATTAAACCCGAAAGTGCGAGCAATTTCACTACAGCCGGATTCCCCTTTTCATGGACTCGAAGGACTAAAACACATGGCTACGGCGATGGTGCCGGGAATCTACGACTCTACCCTGGCGGACGAGAGCGTCACTGTGAGCACAGAAGAGGGGCAGGAGATGAGTCGCCGACTGGCGCTTGAGGAAGGGCTATTGGTTGGCACCAGTTCGGGCGCAAATGTATTTGCTGCCCTGCGACTTGCTCTGTCGTTAGAGCGAGGTTCAGTGGTCGTAACAATCCTCTGTGACGGCAGCGCAAGATATGGTGACTGAACCGCGACGCCATTCCGGAACGGAAAGCCGTCGCCGACAACGTATCGCAGAGGGCAGCTCTAAGAGCACACATGATTCGACTGGCAGCAACGCATCGAAACAAGATTGCGGCGCACGGTGAACGCGATTATCCCCATGAATGTTGCGGCTTGCTCCTCGGCCGCTTTGCAGTGGGCGGCGCAAAAACGATTACCGAAATCTACCCCATTTCAAATGCTCGCGAAGAGCAGGCGAAACGTAATAGGTTTTTGATACTACCGGAAGAGTTGCTTGAAGGTGAGCAATATGCGGAAAGAAAAGGCCTGGAGGTTGTCGGCTTTTACCATTCACATCCAGATCATCCTGCAGTGCCTTCGGGCTATGACCTTGAGCATGCCTGGCCTGTTTACTCATACATTGTCGTTTCGGTGGCCGCGGGGGTGACGCAGCAGTTGCGTTCATGGGAAATGGAACTCGACCGCTCTGGTTTCACAGAGGAAGAAATTTTAGTCGACCTTTCTTGAAAGGAAGTTTAGTCATGGCAGTCACTATAAGTATTCCGACAGCGTTGCGGCAGTTTACCGGTGGCAGCGCCCGTATCGAGGTTGAAGCCGCGACTGCCGGTGAAGCACTGGATCGTCTGACCTCTCTCCACGCCGACCTGCGGCGGCATCTCTATGACGACAACAATATGCTGCGCAGCTTCGTTAACGTTTATGTCAACGACGAGGACGTAAGGCACCAATCAGGTGTGGCGACACCTTTGAAAGATGGGGATGCGCTGATGATTGTGCCTTCCATCGCCGGCGGCTTAACAACCGAAGCGCAGTTAGCGCCGGCGCTGCCATCTCTGTCAAACGAGGAGATTACTCGTTACAGCCGCCATCTGATCATGCCTGAGGTCGGTCTGGAAGGTCAGCGGAAATTGAAAGCCGCAAGCGTTTTAATGATTGGCACGGGAGGATTAGGGGCGCCGGTTGGAATGTATCTGGCGGCAGCGGGAGTAGGCCGCATCGGCATAGTCGACTTTGATGTTGTCGAGGCTTCGAACCTGCAGCGGCAGATCATTCACGGTACCGCTGACATCGGCCGGCCAAAGATCGAGTCAGCACGTGACCGGCTGCGCGATATCAATCCGCACATCGAAATTGAAACGCACGAGACACGTTTGACCAGCCAGAATGCGCTGGCGCTATTTGCCAATTACGATATCGTAGTCGACGGCACCGATAATTTCCCGACGCGATACCTCGTTAACGATGCCTGCGTGCTCACGGGAAAACCCAATGTATACGGTTCGATCTTTCGCTTTGAGGGTCAAGCGAGTGTCTTCTGGTCTGCCGCGCCAGGAAAAAATGGCGCATGCTATCGCTGTCTGTATTCTGAACCGCCGCCGCCGGGACTGGTGCCATCCTGTGCCGAAGGAGGAGTACTGGGTGTTTTGCCCGGCATTGTGGGAGCGATTCAGGCTAACGAAACCGTAAAGCTTATTCTGAACGCCCCAGACACGCTGATTAATCGCTTACTGCTGTTTGACGCCTGGCACATGAAGTTTCGGGAGTTTAAATTGCGCAAAGATCCAAACTGCCCGGTGTGCGGTGAGAATCCGACTATCAGAGAGTTGATCGACTATGAAGAGTTTTGTGGACTGCGGGCGCAACCGCAAGAGCAGGCAACGGCGCTGGAGGAGATCACAGCTACAGACCTTCAGCGGCGTCTGGAACAGGGCCAGGATGTGCAGGTAATCGACGTGCGAGAAGCTTTCGAATATGAGATCGCGCGCATCCCTGGAACCAGGTTGATTCCCCTGGGGCAAGTGGTCGCCCGCATGAATGAGATCGATCCGTCGCGCGACACGGTTATGCACTGCAAAGGAGGTGTTCGCAGCGCAAAGGCGATCGCAGCGTTGAAGCAGGCTGGGTATCCCGGCAAGCTCGTCAATCTCAAAGGAGGTATCACGGCCTGGTCGGACGAAGTCGACGGCAGTGTGCCGAAATATTAAGACGACTTCTCCAGGAACGTGCGTAACCTGGTTACCAACGCTTGAGGGGAAACGGTTTGTTTGATATTTCGTACAACGTGGGCTTCACATTAGGCGGGACATACGGGGTTCGACCGCCGCTGTAATTTTCAACTTGGATTTCAAAAGGATCCTCCACTTCCAGCTTGTAGTCAGTCTCATAGAATGGAAGGACAGTGTTCGGTAGTTGCTGCCAAAAGAGAATCGTAGAGAGTGGCAGGTCACAACGCACCACATTCAAGTGTTTGCCCCCAACAATTTCCGGCAACTTGGATCTCTTCTGCTTGAGGGCCCAGGGCGGCCTTTCGTATTTGATCGTAAGGTAGTCGACGAAGAGCAGATACAAGTCGTACGCACGCCTGTTATAGGCCGTAGCCAGAACTACCTTTTCATCTTTTCTAAACTTTCTGGGATCGATCGAATATTCCTTTGTAGTCGTCCGCTTTTCGCGAAAGCCTTCGCTGACCTGTACCTGAAACGTGTTGCGGAATGAGTTCTGTAAGGTAACCTGGGCCTCGTTCTTTACGTTCGCGCCAAGTTTGCCCAGCGCATCCGACCCAATTCCAGCGGATAACTCCGAGGCAAACTTCAGCATTGACTCTTCGGTGCGTAGAGATTCCCAGACCGCTTGATCACACCGTTGCGTCGTGTGCTCAACCTCGACCGTGTCGGTATATTTCTCCTTGATCCCGGCGACAGAGCTGAGCGCGTCGACTACTTCACCCGTACACGCCGGCTTAACCTGCCGATCTCTTAGCCAGTAATGACACCGGATTACTCTATACATGTGATGAGCGCCCGGCAGGCGCTCCCAACCAGCTTCCTGCTCAAGTTCGGTAACGTAAGGAATCGAGAAAGTGATGGGTTTAGACATGTTACCTCCTTCGTGTAACAGTCGGGCTCAGGTTGAGGACGGGTCAGGATGAACTACCGTACACATCTATGGAAGGCCTGTTCCCAATGAAGCCCAGTTCTTAAACGAGCAGCATTATGAGGTCTCCGTTGGGTAATGTCGTAACTTGCTGATCTCTGTGAGTCCTCGATTTGCCTCATGTCCCGGCGGTGAGCGTTTGCTTAACGTTTAATCACCAAAAAGTCGCAAAGCAATCGGAGTTTGCATCGAGGAAATTGAAACAGGAGACCCCTCCGTTGATTTGCCTCTGAGGAAAGACCCTTGAAAGCTTTTTTATATTGCCAGGAGCCCGGAAAGTCAAAGAATGTGGTGGGGCGGTAAGCGGTGCTCCGAGCGCTAAAGTGCGACGTGCGCAAAGAAAGTGGGGTTCTGGACACTTGATTGACTTGAGCCCAGGACACAGTCAGGTTGTAAGCTGCGACTGAGGAGCTCAAAAAAAACTTGTCAGTTAGGCTGGCACACTACAGACACAAAACAAAAACGGGCGGCCAGGTGGCTGCCCGTAACTTATTGATAGAGTTTGGCTGGGAGGCAGGGATTCGAACCCCGATAGGCGGATTCAGAGTCCGCAGTCCTACCGTTAGACGACCTCCCAATAAGAGGAATTTCAATGTAAGTGTATCGGGTTTTCTTTGTCAACCAGGTCAAGACAGTGAAAAGTGAAGGGTGAAAAGTGAAGAGTGAACGGTGAAAAGTGAAGGATGAAAAGCAAAGAGAGCGAAGAGCGACAAGTGCTTACGACTCGATCGCTAACCATTCCCAGCGTTTTGTCAGTATACGCCCTTCACCCTTCACTTTTCACCCCTCACTTTTCACTCTTCACTTTTCACTATTTACTATTTACTGCTCTCAAGGCACAATACGCCCGGTGATGCACCTCCCGCCGCTCAACGCATTTCGGCCAGATCGCTCCCACACAGCTTGATTTGAAGTACCGAAAACGAGGGAGTAACCATGACTGAAAGCGACAACCACTCTTTGGCGGTTAATACAGAAGAAGAAAGTTTGCCACCTGACGCAGCCGCAGCCAGAAATTCAGGTAGTGCCGGCGACGAAGAAAAGCTTGACGCGCTGATTGCCTGCTATGAAGCAAAGTTAGACGAGATAGCAGATCTCATCACGCGCGTTCGTCATGAAATCAATAATCCGCTGACCGGTGTGTTAGGTCAGGCACAGTTGCTCCTGCGCGAAGAATTGAATGAAACGGCCCGCAGGCGCGCGGAGACGATCGAAGGGCTGGCGATCCGCATTCGCGACATAGTCGCGCAGCTAAGGCAAGTGCAGAGACCTCCTACGCGCAGCTGAGCTTCACATTGCGGAGCGACCAGAATCCGGTGAAATCTTTGCCGCAGCGTCGTTCCGATCTTCTCAACTACTCCCCCAATCTCCGATCACTGCCGCTCACGAAGTGTAGGCGGCACAGCAATCTTGATATTCGAGTCTTTCCCAACAGCTACCACAAAGCGTCGACCCTCGCGAAGAATGGCGTTCTCGCCACGCTTGAATCCATTCATTAACGCCAGCGGAGGAAAGAGAACTCCGGATACAATTGTCATTGCGGCAACTTCGCCGCCATGGCTTGTGCCTTTCACGCGGCCTTGACCCATCTTCGTTTCGCTATTTGTTTGCGTGGCTTCGAGGCTCCATAGCTTGACGTCACGCGCAGCCGTTTCGGGGGCGAGAGGTACGCGGCTATTATCCACTGCCACAACATCTTCCATGCTCCACGCGAGCTTACCCGCCTTGCCCCAATGGCCGCCGCGCTTTGACTCAGTGACGCGCGCGGTAACCAGTGCGCCCTTTTCAATCAATGTAACGCCGTCACTGACTATCGGAACCAGCACGCGAAAACTAATCCGCTCTCCCGGTTTCAGATCGAGCGAATTGACGGTATAAGCAACCTCAACCTCAAGAGCCGTGCGAGCCGGAAGTTTGAATTCGCGAATAGGGAGTTGTGAAGTCGAACCGATGTCCTCAATCGACTGCGACTGTTGGACAGTTTTTGTAGCAGGAGTTGCTGATGCAGGCATCTGTGCAAACAAAAGCGATTGCGACGCGAGGACAAGGACGGCGAGCAAAAGAATACTTTTCAAGTGAGCATCCTCCCTGTTGCTGATGAAGGTCAGCAAGCTTTATGGCAAGAGGAATGCCAGCGAAGTCGTTGCCCTTGATTACAACAATAAGCCAGGGCAGTGGAGCTTACTTTTTGTCCTTCTGCTTTTCTTCCGTCTCCTCTTCAACTTTCAATCCGGTAACACCCTCAAGTGCGGTTATTAGCGCCCGGTACTTATCGTTTTTAGCTTGCAGGTTGTAACCGTCTTTCTTGCCGTCCGCAGTTTCTACGGCAATGCCGATAAAGTGTTGTTTATTCTTCTTCAACATGCCGAACAGAAACAACGGACTGATAAACTGAGGGATAAAGCAAGCAAGTTTCTCATGCACGAAAGTCCTTTCAGACGTTGGGGTCTGGAGAGAGCTCTGGGCCGCTATCCGGAAGGCAGCGGCCCAACAGAGGAACGCTTAGAAAAACGGGTAAGGCAAAAGGACTACTAAACGGTGACTGACTCTTCTTCCTCAATCAGGTAAGGCGAAACAACCACCGGCTTTTCATCCGCGTCTTCGGCGAGCACGGCTTGAATAATCGGCAAGCTGAGTGAGTGTTTCTTTGAGATTCCCGGGACCTCGTGGCCGGCGGCGTAAACAGCGTGGCGCCCATGCTCTTCATACCACTCGCCGAGATTGGCCGTCTTGTGCATGTTCTCGATTATCTGCCGCCAACCCACGCCAGTGTTGTAAGCGCAGAACGAGATCTCGCCTTCCTGAGTGCCGTAAGGAATTACGCACATTTCAGTGCGCCGGAAATCGTAGTTGAAGAGATCCTGAAACCACATGCCTTCGACACAGAGGACTCGCCAGATGTCGTTGGGATCGTCCTGGGTGGCCGCCGACTTCATCCGATCGTTGCGGTCTGAGCTTGAGTTAGTCGAAGACGGTTTGAAAAGATTCAATATCTGGGAAATCGGAAATCCTTCCGGCGCGCGATCAGCATTAAAGTTGCGCAGGATGGCCATGCCGAGCTGAGCATAGGAAAGCTTTTTGCCACGCGCGGTGTCGGTGATGGTGGCCACGTCTTTCATGAACTGTTCGTAATTGAAAAATTCAAACAGCGACTTAAATTCACCGCTCTTGCGATTGACCACCATCAGGGTAAAGATGCCGCAGTTTGGATGGCAATTGCACGACGACCAGCCCCAGGGAGCATCCGCACCCTGCAGCATATCCATCACGCTGGTGAATGCTGAGTAGGAAGAAAGCGGATACCAGTCGCGCAACGGTTGCAACTGGCCGCGCAGTTGATCTTTCAAATCATGAGTCATGCCGGCCAGCGTGTAGCGCTGCTGAATGCGCAACGAATCAGAGATGTCTTCATCGCGCCCGGTGAAAGAGACCGGCTGGAAGGCGATCGTTTGCACTTTGTCGATATTTTTCGCCGCAAAGTCGACGATGGCGCCGATGCCGTCGTTGTTGATTGTATTAACGATTGTTGTGACCAGCGTGACCTTAATACCGACACTCGCCAGATTCTCAATCGCCTGCTGCTTCACGTCGAACAGGTTGCCGACTCCACGGTGTTTGTTTTTTTCTTCGCTGACGCCGTCAAACTGAAGATAGACGCCATGCTGGCCCGCAGCTTTGGCCGCCTTGCAAAACTCGATGTCTTCAGCGAAGCGTATGCCGTTGGTGGCGGCAAGAATTCTGTAGAAGCCGACCTTCTTCGCGTAGGCAACCGCCTCCAGATAGTAAGGCGAAAGCGTCGGCTCGCCACCGGAGAACAGAATAATGATCTGGCGTTTGGGTTTGAAAGAAACTGCGCGATCGAGAATCGCTTTCGTGTCCTCAAAAGTCGGCTCGTGCACATAGCCAACCTGATTCGCATCCATGAAGCAGGGATTGCACATCATGTTGCAGCGGTTGGTAAGGTCCACGGTCAGAACTGCGCCGCGGCCAAATTTGATATTAGAAGTTCCATGACGATGCACGTGAGAATCTTCAGCCGCGCGAAAGTCGCGTCCGAAGAAAAGCGACTCGATGCGCTCGAGAAATGCCGGGTCAGTCGCCATCACGTCAACAAACTCGCCGTGCTTCGGGCAAGTTTTGCGCATGACCACCTGGCCATTCTCTTCAACAATCTGCGCTTTGATCTCGCCCGGGTGTTCATTCATCAACGATTCGAGAGTTGCCTCACCGCTGATGACGGCATTGCGCACTTCCTTGACGCAGCGGGGACAAAGGCTGTCGGTTTCGCGGGGGAAGCCCAGTGGCGGCGCAGTCCGTTCGTATGACTTCAGCAGCGGGCCGGGAGCCCACTTGGGACTGATGGCCTCGCCTTCGGGCAGGCGGCGATTAACGGATTGAAAAGCCTTCCAGGCAACATCCGAAATATTTGAAAGAAGCCGGGAACTCTTGACGCCGGTAAGCTTGCTCTTGTCTGACTCGCCGCGGCGGAATTGGTCGCTAAACAATGAAAACTTTCTCCTCGCCGGCCTGGCCTTCCAGAACCTGCTCAAATCATCAAGAAAAATGGAGCTTTGCTAAAAATAAAGCCGCGTTCAATGCTGCACTATACCGGCTGTTTCCAACCGCGTCATGATAGTTGGTCTCCTTTGGCATGGCAAGGCAAAAAGCCCGCTTGTTTGCTGGTAGAAAGGGCCATCCAGCGTCTGCTTTGCAAGTGAGAGTCTATTGAAATCAGCAACTTAGAACGACACGCCTGCCGCGACCTGAGGAAAAAGTGTAATATCGGCGGCCGTCGTCTGCTTGCGAGCGTCACTCGACAAGTCTTGTAAAGCAAACTGTTAGTTTACGAAGAGTGGCGCATTGCCACGGACCTTAGGCGCAGGCAACCGACGCAGACTAATAGTTTGCCTTGTCGAGTTTTCGGAACATCAATCCATGTCTGAGACAAAATTGTTGACCATTGCTGAGCTGGCCACGCACATCGGCGGCCACCTCATCGGCGACGGTAGCATTCATATTGAGCGCGTGGCGGAACTTCGCACGGCCGGCGCCGGCGAGATTGCCTACGTCGAGGACGACAGGTTTTTTGAAGCCGCCAAGGCCAGCCAGGCTTCATGTCTTATTGTCGCTCCGGATTTTGTCACGTCGCTCCAGAATTTGATCCGAGAACACGAGTTTGGCCCGGCTCTGATTGAAGTCTCGAAACCCAAACTCGCCTTTGCTTTAGTTGCCGAGTTGCTGCATCCGCAGAAACGCCGTGAGCCTTTCGTTCACCCGAGCGCGGTGATCGCTGAATCCGCTGAGGTAGACCTGACAGTTTTTATCGGCCCGCATGTTTCGATCGGCGAAGGCACGCACATCGCGGCGGGCACGCGCATCGAGGCCGGTGTGGTCATCGGCGATCACGTCAGTGTCGGAAACGATTGCGTACTTCATCCGGGCGTCACGCTTTACGATGATGTGACGATTGGCAATCGCGTGGTGTTGCATGCAAATGTCTGCGTAGGAGCGGACGGCTTTGGTTACGTGCGCGGCGATATGAGCTATCACAAATTTCCGCAGCGCGGCACAGTCGTAATAGAAGATGATGTTGAGTTGGGGGCGCACACCTGTGTCGATCGGGCCGCGCTGGGACAAACTCGGATTGGATGCGGGACAAAGATTGATAACCTCGTTCATGTGGGTCACAACTGCGATATTGGCGAGCGCGTCGTAATTGCCGCGCAAACCGGCATCAGCGGCAGCGTCATCATTGAGGACGATGTGGTGATTGGCGGTCAGGTGGGCTTTGGCGATCATATACGCGTATTGAGCGGCGCGGTAATTGGCTCTAAGGCGGGCGTGCTTCCCGGCAAGATCGTGCGGCCGGGCGTTTGGTGGGGAATTCCGATTCAACCGCTGGATGAATACAAGCGCCTGAACGCGCACCTGGGAAGGCTGCCGCAGATGAGGGAAGAGATTCGAGAGCTGAGAAGAGAGTTAGAAGAGCTGAAGGGAAAATGATGACTGAATCCCTCAATTTATTTTTCTCCGGAAACATACCCCACTGACTAGCAAAATTTTCGGAAGGTTCAGAACCCCCTGGTTGCAGGATCACTCTCCACCAGCCTGCGCAGCAGGCGGTAGAATTTTAGCCCCGGGCGATGCTTTGGGAGCCTGGGGCATTTTAGTAAGAAAGAACTTCGAGCCTGCGGCAGCAGGCGACAGCGCGGGGCCGTGTCATACACAAACCTCATATATCACGTGGTATACGCGACGAAGGAACGTGCTCCATTCATATCTGCGGTGCTTCGTCCCAAGTTGCTTGCGTATCTTGGCGGCACCGTACGTGGTTTGGAAGGCATTCCTATTGAAATAAACGGAATGTCTGATCATGTACATCTTCTGGTCAAGATACGTCTGACCATGGCATTATCAGAATTCTTAAACAAACTAAAATCGAATTCCTCTGCCTGGGCAAAAAGACAAGCGAAAGGTCGTTTTTCATGGCAGAGCCGCTATGCCGCTTTTACTGTAAGTGAATCTCAGGTTGAGAATGTACGGATCTACATTCGAAATCAGGAAAAACATCGCCATAAGATGTCTTTCGAAGAAGAATACAAAGCGTTACTAGCTGCACATCATCTCGATTTTGATGAAAACCATCTTTGGAGTTGATTCTGTCGCCTGCTTTGCTGGCTTAATCTTTACGCACGATGTTCCCCCATGCTCCGCCGCGCTACGCATGGGGCTAAACTATTCCGGCTGCTTTGCAGCCTCGTTGAGAAAGGTAATTAGCTTGACCATTAACCGAGAGGACTGGCGACTAGCGGTGGCGCGTCAACCCAGCTCCTCGAGAATCCATTCCGCAGCCCTTTGCGATGCGCCGCCCTCACCAAGTTGATGAGCCACTTCGTGAAGGCGCTGTCGCATTTCTTCGTTCCGGTTCTTGTCCAACAGTAACAACAACTCGTTAGCCAACCGCTCGCCGTTCAGATCATCCTGCATCAGTTCAGTTGCCACCCGTTCGCCCGCTATTAAATTTACCAGGCCGTAATGGTCGGTGGTTATCAAACGTCCCAGCGTGTGCCAGTTGACAGTCGACTCCTTGTAAACTACCACCATCGGCGTCTCGAGCAATGCAGCTTCAAGGGTTGCAGTGCCGCTGGCTACTGCGGCTGCGTCTGAAGCTGCAAGCGCTTCCCGTGATTCACCCGACACGATGTGCAGGCATGAGGGCAAAGGTTCGGGCAGGGCCCGCTGAGCGCGTACAATCTCCCTTATTTCATCAGAGGTTCGACCGGGAGCAACCACAACAACGAATTGAACTTCGGAACGGCGAGCCGAGATAAGGGCGGCGGCCTCAAGCATTGACGGCAGAATGCGCTCCACCTCGTTACGACGGCTGCCGGGCAGCAGTGAAACCACCGGCAATTTGGGATCGAGCCGCAGACGCCGGCAAAACTCCGCTCGATCGAAACGGGCGTGAACTTCGCCCGCCAGGGGATGTCCGACAAACTCTACCTGGTCGATACCGCGGTCAGCGTACCAGTCCTGCTCGAACGGCAGAATTGAAAGCAAAAGGTCGACGTCACGTTGAATGCTGCGCGCGCGATACGAGCGCCAGGCCCACAGTTGTGGGCTGATGTAGTAAATGACTTTCAAGCCACGACGATGAAGTGAGCGCGCCAGTTTCAGATTAAAGTCGGGCCAGTCAACAAGGATTACGGCGTCGGGGCGTCGTTCAACTGCTGCCTGTTTCAAGCCTTTATAGGCGCGCCAAAATTTCGGCAACGCCCAGCCAATCTCCAGTAGCCCGACAATGCTCAGGTCATCTGAGCGGACAATTGAATCGACTCCGGCCGCGCGCAGCAATGGACCTGTGGCGCCGAATAAATCAAAGTGTATCTCCGGCGCCGCGGTGCGCAGCGCCTTGACAAGGGAAGCCGCGTGAGCATCACCCGAAGGTTCGCCGGCGACAATCATTAGTTGATACGTCTTCATCGCGGCGCATGATAGCAGTGGGCAGCGTCAGGTGCAGAGGCAGATGGCAGGAAAGCGAGCAGTTTCATTTTCCCTGCTCGTGCCCGTCTGCACCTGCACCGGACGCTGCTTATTGCCCGCTGCTCACTTTTTCGTGGTAGCATCCTCGTCGTTCCAGAAAACCGGCGCGCGCTTTGCCCAACTGCGTAGTGCTCGCCCCTACGTTTGTGGAGGTCTTCACTTTCTTTGCGCGTCGCTTTCCGCCTAAGTGGTATTTCCACCTCCGTCTGTTTGGCGATTCTGTTTTCGCTCCTGGCTCTTCCGCAGGACGCAGTAGCGCAACAGACCAATCCTGTCGATCGCAAAGTCACTAACCCGATGACGGACACGCCTAACGTCAATCCGCTCGCGCAGGACCAACCGGTCAAACAAAAACCACGACCCGGACAACCTATTGGCGAAGCCACTGACGTACTCAAAGTCGATGCCGGCACGCAAACAGTTTCAGGACCAAAAGACGCACGCGTATTTGTTTACGAAGGAAACGTCGACGCGCGCATCGGCACCTATCGGTTGCAAGCGGACAAAGTGACGGTTTACGAAGCGACAAACAAAGTGCTGGCGGAAGGGAACGTGGTGTTCGATCAGGGTGACCAGCAACGCATCACCGGCACCACTGCCGAATGGAATTATCGAACCAAGACCGGCTTCTTCCTGGACTCGACCGGCTTCACGAACCAAACGCAGGACGGCACCAGAATGTATTTCACTGCCGACCGCGTCGACAAAGTGAGCCTCGATACGATCATTGCGACGAACGTGCAAGTGACTGCCTGCGATGAAGATGTTCCCAAATGGAGCTTTCACGCTAAGCGCATCAAGATAAAGACAGGCGATCGCGTGCGTCTCTATTCGCCGAATTTGCGCGTTAAGGGTCTGCCCGTTTTTTATCTTCCTTACGCGTCAGTTTCAATCAAACAGCGCGATCGCGCCTCTGGATTTCTGACGCCGACGGTTGGCGGTTCCGGAAAAAAAGGCTTTAGATTGTCGAACGCTTACTACCAGACGCTCGGCCGGTCGGCTGACGTCACCTTGCGCAACGACATTTACACAGCGCGCGGCATCGGTTTTGGCGCCGACGTGCGCACGCGCGCAAACTCCAGGTCATTTTTCAACCTCGGCTTTTATATCGTTAAAGATCGCACTCTGGGGCATAAGGCGGACGCAACGCATCCGGATCAGGGCGGCTCGAGTTTATATGTTGAGGGAGTCCACTATTTCCCCAACGGCTTCATCGCGGCGGCAGACGTAAACGTAACTTCCAACCTCGCCTATCGGCAGGTTTTCTCGGACAGTATTCAGCAGGCGATCTCGCCGGAAGAGCGTTCCCAGGTTTTCGTTAATAAGGATCTGAACGAATACAGCTTCAACTTTCTGGCGCGCTCACAAGTCACCTCGCTGCCAAATTCTCTGGCCAGCACGCGCGTCCGCATTCGCAGCATGCCCGGCGTGTCGATCGAGAAGCGAGCCACCGTTCTCGATTTTCTGAAAAAGATTCCTGTCTATTACTCCTTCGAGGCCTCGGCCGATGGACTTAGTCGCAAGGAAACCGTTGACGATCTGCTTGCGTTCAGACGCGAGGTTGGCGGCGACCCGATCGTTTCACCTTCAATCGTGCAGCGGCTTGACTACCATCCACAGCTTCAGGTGCCGCTTTATTTTTATGGTATATCGCTTACCGCGTCAGCCGGTGGCCGAGTAACTTTTTACTCAAACTCGATCGATCCGGTTAACCGTCAGGTTTTGGGTCGGAACATCACGCGAGGGTATGGCGAGTTTGAACTGGATTTCCGCCCGCCGGCGTTATTCAAAGACTTTCATCGCCGCAACGGAAGCTTTTTTTTCCGCCACTTGATCGAGCCCTACATTACTTATCGACGCATCGTAGGCGTCAACAACTTCGATCGCGTTATAAGGTTCGACTATCTGGATGCCGTCGCCGACACTAATGAGATTGAGTTTGGAATTTCCAATCGCTTCTTCACTCAGCGTTCAACGGAAAATGTAAGCAGCGCGGCGGCGAAGGCCACGAAGACCGGGAAAAGGATACCCACGTCGGCTCAGCCTTACGAAGCCTTTTCGATCACCGTACGCGGAAAATATTTCTTCGATCGCTTTTTCGGTGGCGCGCTGGTTCCCGGTCGCAGAAACCAGTTTTATCCTATCAACACACTTTCGGGCTTTAGCTACGGCGGGGTGCCGCGCCGATTCTCACCGCTGAACATTGAGGCTCGCTATCGTCCACGCGCAGATGTTTTTCTTGATATGCGTACTGACCTCGATACCCGCGGTGGCGGGGTACGCGCCCTCTCGGCGAGCTTTGGGATCAACCGGCCATTAGTTCAAGCTTTCCAAACCTTTTATTACACGCGCGCGGTTGAGCTCGTGCCCGCGCTCGCGCAATTTGCCGATGCGCGCGGCAAAGAGCCAGGAACCTTGCGCGGTTCGCAGTGGAGTCCTTCGATCTTTCTGGGTGACCGTGAACGCGGACTTTTCGGCGGCGCGTCGTTCTTCTTCGATTATCAGGCCCGCCCCGGCAAGGGCAATAGCTCCCTCATCAGTTCCACCACTACCGTCGGCTACAGTTGGGATTGCTGTGCGGTGACCGCGCAATACAACACTTTCAACGTTGGCGTGCGGCAGGAGAAGGGTCTGTTGTTTAGCTTCCGGCTCAACGGCATCGGCACCTTTGGCACCGAACAGATCGGGCAGCGGTTCCGTTAAGCTTCCAGCGCAAACTGTCAGTTTGCGATTCACGTAGCTTTGCCATGCCGGGCAACTAACAGTTTGCACCACAGCGGTGCGAACCAGGATTTTGCACTTCATCTGCCGACTGTAAAGCTGAAGAAAACTGTTATATATTTGCCGCGGCGTTATCAAATTGTTGCCCATCACGGTCGCCTTTGAAAGTCACGCCCGCGAATCTGCGCTCCGGATTCCGATTCCGACAAACAATCGATTTATACAACTGAGTTTTAGTGCAGGAGATTTGGCTTTATGCAGCGTTCCGTTGTGGCGAGGAAGTTAACGGGCAGACCTATTGGCCTTGTCGTCTTATCGCTATTCATCCTCACGCTTTTTATAGCTGTTGCTGCGCCACCGGGCTCGAAGGCCACGCAGGAAACGGCCCCACAGTCTGCTGCCGGCCAAAAGCGTTCGCGTCCGGAATTCGTGCCGGGTGAAGCGCTGGTTCGCTATCGCAGCGAGCGGGCGGCCAAACTCAAGACCAGCTCGATCCCGCAGGCACTGTTCGCTGCTGACGGCCGTCAGCTAGCGATAACAATTGAACGCTTAGATGGATCAGATACCGTGCCGGGCCTGCGCCTGGCGCACGTCGCCGCGCAGGACACGATGGCGGCGATCGCGGCGCTGAACAAACAGGCTGACGTTCTTTATGCTGAACCCAACTATCTGCTGCATCTGGATCTGACGCCGAATGATCCGCGCTTCATGAGCGGTGAGCTTTATGGCCTGACGAAAATTGGTGCGCCGGCCGCCTGGAACACAACCACCGGCAACAGCTCGATTGTAGTTGGCGTAATCGATGAAGGAGTCGATAAGAACCATCCCGATTTGCTGGCAAACATTTGGACAAATCCAGGCGAGATCGCCGGCAATGGCATTGATGACGATGGCAACGGTTTCATCGATGACGTAAACGGTTATAACTTTGCCGCTAATACGGGCACGATTCCCGCTGAGAACCACGCGACACACGTAGCCGGTACCATTGGCGCCGTCGGCAACAACAGCGTGGGCGTAGTGGGTGTTAACTGGCAGGTTCGGCTGATGTCATTGCGCTTCATTAGTTCCACCAACGGCTCGACCTCGGATGCGATTCGCGCCTGCAATTATGCGAAGCAGATGCACGATCTTTGGATTAGTACGGGCGGCGCCAAAGGGGCGAACATTCGCGTCCTCAATAACAGTTATGGCGGCGCGGGCTTCAGTCAGTCCTTTCTTGATGCCATCAAGAGTCTCAACCTGGCCGGTATTTTGTTTGTGGCCGCCGCGGGTAACGTGGGCGGGACGACACTGGAGCCTAACAACGATCTTGTGCCGCATTATCCGTCGAGCTACGACGCTCCAAACGTTATCGCTGTGGCGGCAACTGATGCCAATGATGCGCTCGCATCGTTTTCTCACTACGGCGCGCAGAGCGTCCAACTGGGCGCCCCCGGCGTCAGCATCCTCAGTACGTTTGCGAACGACACTTATGCGTTTTTAAGCGGCACTTCGATGGCGACACCACACGTAGCCGGAACCGCGGCGTTGTTGCTGGCGGCTAATCCCAATCTCACTTTGCAACAGTTGAAGAGCCTTCTGATTTTCAATGGCGATCCGGTGCCGGCCCTGGCAGGTAAAACGTTGACTGGACGGCGGCTCAACGCGGGCAATAGCCTGCAAGCGCTGGCTGAGAACGACTCGACGGCGCCGGGAACCGTTGTGAATCTCCATCTCAATTCGCAGAACGGACGCCTGCTCAATGTGGGCTGGACGGCCTCTGGTGACGACGGCGCGGTGGGGCAGGCTGCGCTTTATCAACTCAGCTTCACTGACACCACGACGGGCGCGGTCATTCCCTTACAAAGCGTAATTCCAACACCGTCAGGCGTCACTCAAGCGCTGGACGTAAAGGTTCCTTATCGTCATACGAGTGGCACAATTAATTTGCGCGAATTTGATAACGTTGGCAATGAAGGCACGCCGGCAACGCTTGCTGTCTCTGTCAGTCTGGTTGATGGCGATCCCTATGTCACCTCGCTCGGCAGCCCTGCAGCTTTAACTACTGGCGGCACGGCGCAGGCGCTAATTGGTGACGATAAACTCAAACTCAATGTTCCGCTGGGTTTCACGTTCCCTTTCTTTGGCGAGAATTTCTCTACGGTTAATATCTCGACCAACGGCAATCTTTTCTTCTCAGCTCCGCCCACTCGTCCTAACGGCGACGCCAATGATGTACCAAGTTCCGTAGTCGATCTGGCGAAGTACAAAATGATCTCCGGACTTTGGGATGATTTACGGACTGACAGGCACGCGGGCGACGATGTTTACATCGTCACTCCGGATGCTAACCGCATTATCTTTCGCTGGCAGGCTGTCACTTTTGGCGACGGTAGTGCGGCTACGGAATTTCCGGTGAATTTCGAGATTGAGCTGCGCAGCAATGGAACCATCCTGACCCGCTATGGTGCCGGACAGAGCGCGCCGACCAATACGAATCTCTTTCCGGTAGTTGGCATTTCTGGAGGCGAACCCGATCCTTACTCGATTCCGTCTCACACCTCGGAACAGCTATCGACGAATCTCACCAATGCGCAGGAGGTGACGTTCCTGCCGCGCGCCAATTCTGTCCTGAGCAGCGTACAGCTTTCAGTGTCGCCGTTTGAAGTTACCGAGTCAGACGGATCGGTACAGGTGATGATAACGCGCAGCGGCGATACGTCTACCCAAGCTTCTGTGGATTACACCACCACTGACGGCAGTGCGACGCAAAAAGGCGATTACGGGTTTTCAGCCGGGCGTATAACTTTTGCCGCCGGGGAAACAATCAAGAGTGTGCCGGTGTTGATAGTCGATGACGTTCTTCAGGAAAGCACTGAAACGTTTAGTGTCAACTTAAGTAATGCTATCGGCACACTCATCGGCGCGCGCAACGTCTCAGCCGTGACGATTTTTGATAACGACGTCGACCCGCCTACAACAAATCCGCTCGATAATGCCGATGCCCATTTCTTCGTCAGGCAACACTATCTCGATTTTCTAAATCGGGAGCCCGATATTGACGGCCTGAATTTCTGGAGCGACCAGATCACTTCCTGCGGCACAGACCAGGCGTGCATTGAGATCCGACGTATCAACGTGTCCGCCGCCTTCTTCCTCTCGATTGAATTTCAGGAGACCGGCTATCTCGTTTACAAAATGTATAAGACTTCGTTTGGTAATCTTCCGGGCGCGCCTGTGCCCGTAAGGTACGAAGAGTTCCTGCCGGATACGCAGAAAGTCGCTCTGGGAGTTGTAGTGGGAGTAGGGAACTGGCAGGGGCAACTAGAGAGTAACAAAGTGGCCTTTGCTGCCGACTTCGTAACGCGTGCGCGCTTTGCGTCAGCCTATCCGGCCACGCTGACGCCCACGGAGTTTGTAGACGCTCTGATTGCGAAAGCCGACTTCACTCCGACAGCGACTGAGCGCCAGGCTTTTATTGCTGAGTTTGGGGAAGGGGCAACATCGGCAGATACGTCAGCGCGTGCGCGCGTGGTTCGAGGAATAGCCGAGAACGGCACGTTTTCAGATCAGGAGCTGAACAATGCATTTGTGCTGATGGAATATTTTGGTTACCTCCGGCGCAATCCCTACGATCCACCGGAGTTAACACTCGACTATGCTGGCTACAATTTCTGGCTCGGCAAACTGAATCAATTCAATGGAAACTTCGTCAACGCTGAGATGGTAAAATCGTTTATTGTTTCCGGCGAGTACAGAGGCCGTTTCGGACCATGACAGGTAGTCGGATGCCTGTTCAGTTCTGAGTCTAGTTCGTTTCTCTCAAGCAGGCTCATCCCCGACTCTCGTCGGCAATAATTTGCTTTGAAACGATCTCGGAGTACGCTTAAACTCTATCCTCGCTAAGGGTCGGGGACTGTAGTCCGGTTCAACTCCGACGGCTACAGTTCAGGTTTAGTGGCTGAACCGGTTTAATGGCAACTTGCCATGGCGATGGTCAAGGCATTCGTTTTTCGAGCGCGTATACTTTCAACTTCTCCCACAACGCACTAAAAGTTGGAGTACCCATGAAACGAACTTCCCCCTATCTACTCCTCAGTCTCTTCACTACGCTTCTTTTCTTTATTTTCGGCAGTGTGCGCAGCACGGCCTCAGGCCCTTCAGGGTTGCGTCAGGTGATCGCACCTGATCCCGCAGCCGCCTCGGCGTTGCCGCCAACAAGAGAGCCTGGCGCAGGGCAAGAAGCGGCGCCTCAAATCGATCAAAGCGCCCTGCAGCAGATACAGGCCCTGCTCGAGGAAAAGGAAGCACGCAGCCCGGCCCAGCAGAAGATTGATTCGCAACTGCTCTATGCGATCAAGATGCGCCGTGGAGAAAGTATTGCCGAACGTGTCCAGACTCTCAATGTGAACGTCGGCGCTGACGAAGCTGGCCTGGTAACGGTAGACATCACAGCCATCATTGACGATCAATTGCTGGACAGTCTGCGCGGAATGGGCATCCAGGTTTCGAGTGTCTATCGCGAATACAACGCGTTGCGGGCCATCGCCTCGCTGGAACAACTTGAGGCAATTGCAGCTTTCCCCCAGGTTCGCTTTATTCAGCCGAAGCAGGAAGCGTTGTACTCGCAGCGCCGGACCAGCTCGTCCTCCGCGAAACAGGAACACTACTGGGATCTTAAAAATCGCACCCAGCAGATACGCTCGGCTTTAGCGCCCGCCATCACCAGTTTTTCTCCTGCTAACAGTTTGGCGGGGATAGGAAGTGTCACATCGCAGGGAGACACAACCCATAGAGCTTTCGAAGCGCGAGGCACATTCAATGTTGATGGGACGGGAATTAAGATCGGCGTTCTCTCAGACGGCGTCAGCAGTCTTGCTGTCAGCCAGGGGACGGGCGATCTGGGTCCCGTGACCGTGTTGCCCGGCCAGGAGGGTTTTGGCGATGAGGGCACGGCAATGCTCGAAATCATTCATGACCTGGCGCCGGGTGCTCAGCTTTATTTTGCTACGGCGGGAAACGGCATTGC